>JBBSSJ010000446.1:0-1522 GCA_038242095.1 Cytophagales bacterium | reverse complement strand
TATTTTTTTAATCTCACTTCACAACTCTTCCGTTTTCCGGCTGAACATTCGGCTCTCTCTAATTTTCGCTACGAGTTCCTCGGCATCATCATTTTCATCCCAAGCCCCAAAAGATTCCTGGAATTCGTCTCCTTTTGTTTGCAAATCAGATTTTACAGATTCGGTAAGCTTACCGATCAAATCTAACTTGCCTGCGGGATTCAGATATTTCAAATTTTTTAAAAAGCTGTCAACCCGCTTCATATTTAATTCTATTGTACTCATGGCTCAATCTTGATTTTATTTGTTTCCGACTAAGTTAGCTCAATTAGCACCCCGATTTTCTATAAGTTTCTCGGCGAAGTTCAGACAGGCGTCGATGTCCTGCGCTTCTAGCGAAGGGTACGCTTCAAGAATATCTTCATTGCTATCTCCCGCCGCCAGATAGCCCAAAACGGTTTGCACGGTAATCCTGATGCCCCGGATGGTGGGCTTGCCATTGCACAGGTCAGGGTCGATGGTAATCCGGTCGGCTATGTATTCCATGTCGTTTTTTAGGTAAAGATAAGGATGATATCTAAAACCAACGCCAGCGCCTTGCCTAACCACCCCAAAGCGTTAAATTTGTATTTACGCGGGAAATTTTTTCCGCCTTCATTTTGTAAAGCAAATCCTCTTTGGCAAAGTCCACACAACCCAGGGAAACGCCCCTCAATAAGCAATACAATCAAATAAAGGCTAAGTATCCCGGTGCGCTGTTGTTGTTCCGGGTCGGTGATTTTTACGAAACCTTCGGCGAGGACGCGATACGGGCGTCCAAGATTCTGGGCATCG
Organism: Cytophagales bacterium; assembly: GCA_038242095.1. Taxonomy (GTDB): domain Bacteria; phylum Bacteroidota; class Bacteroidia; order Cytophagales; family Spirosomataceae; genus Persicitalea. The sequence goes on along the minus strand of JBBSSJ010000446.1, from coordinate 709 downwards.
TCCTCACGCGCCGCAACAACGGCGGGGCGCACGAAGAACTGGCGGGCTTTCCGCACCATTCGCTCGACACGCATTTGCCCAAGCTAGTCCGCGCGGGTGAGCGCGTCGCGATTTGCGATCAACTCGAAAACCCCGCCGAGGCCAAGGGCATCGTCAAGCGCGGCGTGACCGAGCTGGTGACGCCCGGCGTGTCGTTCAACGACAACGTGCTGGATGGGCGGCGCAACAACTACCTGGCGGCGGTGCATTTTGGCAAAGACGATCAGCTCGGCCTCTCGCTGCTGGATATTTCGACGGGCGAGTTTTTGGTCGCGCAGGGCACTGTGGGCTACGTCGACAAAATGCTGCAAAGCTTTGCACCCGCTGAGGTTTTGTTTTGCAAAAAAAATAAGAAAGAATTCATCGAATTGTTCGGCGACAAGTTCCACACTTTTACCTTGGAAGACTGGTGCTTTGGCGATGATTTTGCTTTTGAGAAACTCACGACGCACTTCCGGACGACCACGCTGAAAGGCTACGGCGTGGAACTGCTGCCGCTGGGCGTCGTGGCGGCGGGCGTCGTCATTCACTACCTGCTTGAAACCGAGCACAAGGAAATCGGCCACGTGAGCCGCATCACGCGGCTGGAAGAGGACAAGTACGTCTGGCTCGACCGCTTCACGATTCGGAATTTGGAGTTGATTTTCCCGCAGCAGGAAGGCGGCGTGCC
>JBBSSJ010000445.1:0-1588 GCA_038242095.1 Cytophagales bacterium | reverse complement strand
TCAGGCCGCCATTTTGCCGCGACTGGAAATCATCGGAATAGGCCTGAACGATCTTTTCCCAGGCCTCGCCCTTTTGCAACCGGGCGTAGGCCTGATCGATGCGCTGCTTGGCGGCGGTTCTTTTTTCCACATAAGAATCGGGGCGTAGTTGCAGCATGATGTGCGCCACTCGCCGCTTGCCCCGGCTGGGACGACGGTCCAGGACTTTAATGAGTTCGTAGCCGAATTGCGTCCTGACGGGCTCCGAAATTTGTCCGACGGGTGTCAGATAGGCGGCGGTCTCGAAAGGGTACACCATTTGAAAAGCCGTGAAATACCCCAAATCGCCCTGGTTTTCGGGCGCGCTGGGATCTTTGGAAAACTTTTCGGCCATCGTGCCAAAATTGGAGCCTTCCAGCAAACGGCCCCGCATCGCTACTGCCGCGCGATAAGCAGTCAGCGTATCGGCGGGCGAAGCTTCGGCGTCGACGCCCACCAGGATATGCGCCGCGTGGACTTCCTGTTTCAGGCGATCATAGGCCTCTTGCGTCATGTCGCTCACCAGGTCCTTGTCGGTAAGGTAGGGCGCGGCGAGTTGCTCACGGTAGGTGGCAATTTCTTCCTGATAATCGCTCGTCGTGTCGCGGCCCTGCTGTCGGGCGGCCAGGAGCTTCAGTTTCGTACCGGTAAAAATCTCGAAGTACTGCGCCGCGTTCAATCCTTGGGCGGAGTCGGCCGAGAAACGGTTCTTGGTAAAGGATTGAAAGAATTCGTCGGGACTAAACGAGGTATCACCGAGTTTGACCAGCATGGGTACTTCGGGAGCGGCGGGCGCTTTGTTGACGGGCGGGGCAGACGTTTTGCAGGAAGCTACCAGGGCCATAAACGCCAGCGTCAGGCAGCGGGAGGTAGTGTTGGAGGTATTGAGCAAGGTGTTTCGAATCGTTATTTTTTTCTTGAAAACATTTATTTCCAATGAGGACAAGTACCTGACCGAAAATAAATATAGGAGGACAAACGAATACTAAACCCGCTACGGGGTCGATTATTGCGCTGGCTACAAAGTTACGGGCTTTCATGCCGGGATAAAAGCCCCGCCAGGTCGCCCAATCAGCGGTGCGGCCGCAACGGCACCTTTTTGTTGTCAGATCATAGGCCATTTCGTGGCAAAAAACAGCCTATTTTTGAGAGGCGTTTTTTTAATGAAAAACGGATTTCAAGAAAGTAGATCAAAACAGTAACGACTTAACACTATAAACCCCTAAACAACATTACACCGACCCCGATGCAAAAAGCAAAACTCCAAAACTACCGCGACGAGCCCCACCGCCACATCACCCACGAACTCTTGCCATTCTGGTAAAGCCGTTGCGTCGACCGCACCAACGGCGGCTTCATTCCGCACTTCGACAAGGATGGCAACGACTCCGGCGAAGACGAGAAATCGCTCATCGCCCAAAGCCGCACGGTGTTCACTTTTTCGTCGGCGCACCGGGCGGGTTACGGCGAGGGCCGCTTCGCCGACATCGCCCGGCACGGCGTCGACTTCATGCTGGACAAAATGTGGGACTGGGAACACGGTGGCTTTTACTGGCTCATGAATCGCAAG
>JBBSSJ010000444.1:0-1707 GCA_038242095.1 Cytophagales bacterium | reverse complement strand
TGTCATGAACACCAGACAGTCGCGCTCAAGTTGGTCGGACGTAAGCGGCTTGGTGGCAAAAGGGTTGAAACTGACCAGCCAGGTACCCGTTGAAAGCAAAATGAACGGTTTCTTAAATGCCATGCGGTACGGGATGAGCGCCGCTGAACTATCGTGCAAGCCAAAACCCGACTGAATAACGCTCTTGTCGAACCGATAAATGAACGACGAAGCCGCCAGAATCTGGGCCATTTTCCTCTGAATCTCTTCGGCCTTCACCCAATCGTGGTACTCCATCATTTCGAGGCTCCACATTGCCGTGTGGCACCCAACCGAAGTGAAGTCGCTCACCTTACGGCCCGTGAGCAGAAACAGGATGTACTGCGGCAGATTCAACGAGGTTTTTACTTCCCGATACACGTCGGGCCGCGTGTGCTTGAGCCAGTACATCTGCAGGCCGGAGTTTAGGAACCCCATGGGCGGCGAACCCGTTTGGAGCGCAATTTTCATCGGGTCGCCATACTGCCCGTAGAATTCGGCAGCGAGGGCGTCGGGAAAAGGTTTCAGGTAGGAATAAAGCGGCGTTATGGGCTTATCGAAACCATCCAGGTGCACAAGGCTGGCCCCGTAGGCCGATACGTTGACAGCCTGCAACTCAAACTCTTTTTCCTCTTTGAGCGTCGCCCAGTGTTTTTGCACCCATTCGGTCAGTAGATCGAGGTCGTCGCAGGGAAAACCGTCTTCGTCGGTAGTTTCGGGCAGTACTTCGCGCACCTCCCGCATCACGCGGTACGACTCATCGAACAGAATATATTTTTTGTTGGTGCGGCCAATATCAAAAACAGCGGTTACTTTCATTATTACGGGTAGGGATTCAAGTCAATTTAATCCATGATTAAGCGGGCGGACAAGATAGGTACTTTGCCGATAAAAGCAGTCACGCCAGCGGTACCAACTCACTTCATGGCCGCTAAGGAAGTGCCTTTATGGGCCTTTGTGAGCACAGGCTTGATGACGGTCGTCCAGCGGCGGTAGCCTTCGGCGTTCATGTGCAGGCTGTCACCCACGTAAATGCTGCCATCCGGCCGACCGTTTTTCAGCATCACGGGCCATACGTCGATGTAGCCGTGGTGCGGATCTTTTTTAGTAAAATCCTCGATCAGTTTGTTGGCCTTCATCACTTCCGCCCGCCGCGCCCAGCGCGAAGGCGAGGGCTTAATCGAGACAAAGTACATCGGCACGTCGGGCATTCGCTCGCGTACCAACTGCGTGAACTTCACGTAGGAGTCGCGGGTCTGTTCGGGGGTTTTGGTTTGGTCCACGAACATATCGTTCTCGCAATAGGTCACGACCATCGAAGGTTTGTACCTGAGAACCGTCTCGTCGATGTAATGAATCATTTCGGGAATGGTGGAGCCGCCAAAGCCCCGGTTGACGATTGGCAGCGGGGCGAGGTCTTCCGTCGCGGTTTTCCACAGCCTGAAACTCGAACTCCCCGCTAACACGATACCATTCGGCGCGGGCATTTTTTTTGCGTCCATAGCTACGAAGCGTTCAATGTCCCCCTTGTCCTTATCGAGGGGATAGTTGGGCGTATAGTCTGCCCCCATCATTTGGTAAGAAGGCGGGCGCTGACAAGCGAGGGCCAGCGTCAGCAGCAAAAGCAATCCAATTTTTGTTTTCTTCATCATAGTATTCATGGTTAGTAGGCAAGAAAGCGCAATGGCG
>JBBSSJ010000443.1:0-1708 GCA_038242095.1 Cytophagales bacterium | reverse complement strand
GATTTTCTTGTCAAAACCCACCTTACCGCCGTGCAGGTGGTTGGGGCCGTTGTTGATCGCCAGCGGGTAGGTTTCGCCGTCGAGCGTGAACGAGCCGCGGGCAATGCGGTTGCCGTAGCGACCCACGAGCGCCCCGAAGAAAGGATGACCTTTCACGTAGCTGTCGAGGCCGTCGACGCCCAGCACCACGTCGGCCAATTTGCCGTCTTTGTCGGGGGCCATCCACTTCGTGATGATGCCGCCATAGTTGGTGATTTTTACCACCATGCTGTCGGAATTAGTTAGCGTGAATAGGTCGGCCTTTTGACCGTCGGCCAGGGTGCCGTAAGCTTCTTTTGTAATTGTAGGTGCCATTTTTTCGGATTCTTCCTTTTTGGGTTCGCAATTCAATAAAGTAGTGGTGGCCAGCGCCAATGCGGCCAGGGACCACAAGCGACGTAAGGGGCTTTTTGTTGGGCCAGATTTGTCTTTCATGCAAGAGATTTTATTAAAGGTTGGGAAAGGGTAAAGGTAAGTAAGTTATAGAATTTCATTTCAACTCGGACGTACCCCCAGTAATATTGATACGGTAGCAGGGAAGTTCGATGCTAAAAGCCTCCTGATACGCCTTTTTCATGTCCGCTTCAAAGCGGTCGACCCCTATACGCTTTACCAAATTAATGGTGCAGCCGCCAAACCCGCCGCCCATCATGCGGGCACCCGCCACGTCGGGGTTGGGGCCGGTCTGGTCAACGAGGAAATCGAGTTCGGGGCAGCTTACTTCGTACTCATGCTGCAAGCCCTGGTGGGTGGCGTACATTTCTCTACCAAAACCTGCCAAATCGCCTTTCAGCAGAAGTTCGCAGGCGCGGGGTACCCGCTCGATTTCCTCCGTTATGTACTTGCAGCGCTTGTACACGATCGGCCCCATTTCTTCCTTGTGCTCCTCTACCATCGCGGGCGTCGCGTCACGAAGCAGTTGCACGTCGGGGTAGTATTGTTGCAGGACTGCCACGCCGCGCTCGCACTCCTGCCGCCGCAAGTTGTACTCCGAGTCAGCCAGCGAATGCTTCACCGTGGTGTCGCAGAGCACGATCAGATACTCTTCCATCGGGAAAGGGAAGTACTCGTATTCGAGCGAACGGCAGTCAAGCCGGATGACCGATTCCGACTGACCGAATACCGACGCAAACTGGTCCATAATGCCGCACTTCACGCCCACGTATTCGTTTTCGGCGCGCTGGGCCATTTTAGCAATTTCCATGCGGTCGAGGCCCAGCCCAAACAGTTCGTTCAGCGCAAAGAGCAGGCAGCACTCCAACGCCGCCGACGACGACATCCCCGCCCCCATGGGCACATCACCACCAAAAGACGCCTGAAAGCCGCCGATCGTCAGCCCGCGTTTTTGCAATTGGTCCAATACCGATAGCTGATAAATCGGCCAGTCTTTTTCCGGTCGGGAAAGGTCGCCGAGCCGAAACTCGTAGGTGTCGTCCAGATCCAAGGCTTGCAGTTTTACAAGATCGTCGTCCCGCTTTTCAATGGCAAAATACACCGCCTTGTCCGCGCTGGCGGGCAGCACGAAGCCGCCGTTGTAGTCGGTATGTTCCCCGATCATATTAATGCGTCCCGGCGAGCGAAACAGCCGGGGATTATCTCCGTATTTTTCAAGAAAAGCCGCCCGAATCCGGGCTGCCGTAGGGTTAAGGCTTTGCATGTTTATCAATTC
>JBBSSJ010000442.1:0-1729 GCA_038242095.1 Cytophagales bacterium | reverse complement strand
TCGGTTTGCCAAGAAATACTTTTGACTATTGGTTTTAAAACAGCTTTTCACCCACTTCATTTTCTTTAAATGCAAAAAATGCAAAATTTTACAAAAAAATCATTGCCCATTGTGGCAATCGTGGGCAGCTTTCTGATCGGGTCCTTTATCACGCTTAAAGCACCCGAACTGATTACGGTCGGCATGGTCGAGCAAGCTTCGCAACTCTTTGGCATTTCCTTCACCGAAGCCGAGCGCGACTCGATGCTGGGCAACCTGGAAGAATCACGCAATAACTACGAGCGAGTGCGGGCCATTCCTATCTCCAATGACGTGAGCCCGGCGCTGTATTTCAATCCGTTGCCGACGGGTTTTGTGCTTGATTCCATCAAAAAGCCTTTCAAATACAGCGCGGTAATGAAAACCTCGCTCCCCAAAAACCGGGACGAGCTGGCTTTCTACACTATAACGGAACTGGCTTCACTGCTCCGCTCCCAGCAGATCACGTCCGTCGAGCTGACCGAGTTTTTCCTGGCCCGGCTCCGTAAGTATGACCCGCAATTGCATTGCGTCATTACTTACACCGACGAGCTGGCGATGGCGCAGGCCCGGCAGGCGGACAAAGAAATTAAGGCCGGAAAGTACCGGGGATTGTTGCACGGCATTCCGTACGGGGCCAAGGATTTATTGGCAAAAAAAGGCTACAAGACCACTTGGGGGGCAGGACCTTACAAAGACCAAACGCTGGATATCGACGCCACGGTTATCACCAAACTGGAAGCCGCTGGGGCGGTACTTTGCGCCAAGCTCACGATGGGGGCCCTGGCGATGGGCGACGTGTGGTACGGCGAGAAAACCCGTAACCCATGGGCCATGGCCGAAGGGTCGAGCGGCTCGTCGGCGGGTTCGGCTTCGGCGGTGTCGGCCGGGCTGCTGCCTTTTGCCATCGGCACCGAAACGCTCGGTAGTATCGTGTCGCCCTCCACAGTTTGCGGCACCACCGGGCTACGGCCCACCTACGGCCGCGTGAGCCGCCACGGCGCGATGGCCCTGAGTTGGAGCATGGACAAGATCGGACCCATTTGCCGCAGCGTGGAAGACTGCGCCCTGGTATTCAACGCCATTCTGGGTCCCGACGGCTACGACAAAACGCTGATTGACGCACCCTTCAACTATGCACCCCAAAAATCGCTTAAAGGAATGCGAATCGGGTACCTGCAGAAGGCGTTCGATTCTAAATATTACAATAAAACCAATGACTCACTCACGCTGGAAGTACTCAAAAAACTGGGGGCCGAACTGGTGCCGATGGAGCTCCCCTCCTACCCGCTCGGGGCCATGACGTCGATCATTTCGGTGGAGGGCGCAGCAGCTTTTGACGACATGACCCGCTCCGACCGCGACGATTTGCTGGTGCGCCAAAACAAAAATGCGTGGCCCAATTCCTTCCGCTCGGCCCGTTTCGTCCCAGCGGTGGAGTACCTGCAGGCCAATCGGCTGCGCACCAAACTTATTCAGGACGTGTACGAAACCATTAAAAAAGCGAACGTCGACGTATACGTCTCGCCGTCCTACGGCGGCGGCAACCTCTCGACCACGAACTTGACGGGCCATCCTTGCGTGGTGCTGCCCAACGGATTCAGCAGCCGCAACACGCCCACGAGCATCACCTTTATGGGGCAATTGTTCAAAGAAGATAAAGTGCTTGCCGTCGCCAAAGCCTACCAGGACGCGACGGACTTTCACCGTA
>JBBSSJ010000441.1:0-1906 GCA_038242095.1 Cytophagales bacterium | reverse complement strand
GGGTGTGCGGCCCACTCCTTGTACCTGGTGCGTCACGCCGAAAAAGCCACTACGCCCACCAATAACCCACCGTTGACCGATATTGGCGAAACACGGGCGCTGGCGTTGAGGGACACCTTACGAAACAAGGCGATAAAGTATATTTACTCGACCGACACCCGCCGTACTCGTGCCACGGTCGAGCCGCTGGCCAAAGAATTGGGTCTTGGAATAAAGACTTACGCTCCCGACACTTCCTGGCAGGTAGCCCAGCGACTCGTCAGGCTACGTGACAATGTGCTGGTCGTGGGACACAGCAACACGCTGCTACCGTTGCTGGACCAATTTCCTGTCACGCACATGAAAAAGACGATTCCCGACGAAGAATACGACAATCTTTTCGTGGTGACGGTTAAAAGGCGCTTTTTACGCCCTCCGCTTATCCGATTGCAGGAAAAGACGTTCGGCGCATTGGCGCATTGATGTACTGAGAAAAATCAACGAAAATACTTTCCCAGCGTCGGAGAACCTGGTCTTTGGTTAGATAAGATTTTAGGGATGATCGGACTCGTTAAAGCCGCTTTAACGAAACGCTCCTCCCAGGCAGCTTTCGGAATCGCGAGCATATCAGCGGTTTTATCGCCCAGGAAAAACCGCATCTGGGCGGCGGGCAAATTCTGCAAACTAGGCGAACCGATTTGTTTTTCGATGGCCCGAAGCAGAGCAAGCGTCAGGCCCTGCCCGGCTTCCGATGTTTTGAACTGCCGGGCCGCGACGGCTTTTTCTAGGCGGAAGGCTTCCAGCATATTGGTGGGCAAAAGCTCCCGATCTACGCCCAGCAGAAAACCGATGACATTCCAAAGATGCAGGTATGCTTCCTCCTCTTTTTTTGACACCCCGATGCCCAGTTTCCTAAAACCTTTGATGGCGATGTAGGAGAAGGAAAGATTCGTTGCCGTCATATCTTCCTGGCAAATCGGGTAGCCCCATTCGTCGTTCCAGCGGCCACCGCTGAGCGTGTACCAACGGACGGCCGCGTGCAGCAGCCTGATCTTGGCTACCCGCTGAAAATTGACGCCGTTATCCCAGTCGCGCTCCTGCATGACCCCGAAAACAAAAGCCCCCGTTTCTTCCAGGCGTTGAAAGGTATTATGCCGGATACGCTCCGAAATCCAAAGTACTTGTGCACCATTTGCCCCCGCATAACAGTAGGGTAGGGAGTATGTGCCCAATAAAAGTGAAATCACCTGATAATGCTTCCAAAAGAAAGCGATACCAGCATCAAAGGCCTGACGGTCAGTAAAATTAGGAAAGGTAGCTTGACTGGTGATAAATTTCTGAACATCGTTAGGTTGCTTGTTAAAACCGAAATCTTCATAGTCAGTCAGGAATTTCATCAGCGGTCCGACGGCCGCGTGGCCGCCTTCCGCCGCCACTGACGCGATGACGGCATCAGCCGCCGGGTCGCCCACCTGACGGAACGTTTCCAGCATGGCGTTGGGGTAGCTACGGCCGGTGATTATATTTTTGCGCATAAAAAAGTCAATTTTGAACGAGTGAACGAGTGAAAGAGTGAATACTACTATCGATCTAGCAGTTTCACTTATTCATAATCGCTTATTTCAGAACCTCCCTTGGCTGGGTTTGGTTTAAGAATGAAGTCCTTATTATATATGAACACCATAGTTGAAGAAGAATTGGTCGTAGCCACTACCACCCAACTGCCCGTCATGGAAGCGTTTTACACCTTGCAGGGTGAGGGCGCGCACTCGGGCCGGGCGGCGTATTTTATTCGGCTCGGGGGGTGCGATGTGGGTTGTCCGTGGTGCGACGTCAAGGAATCCTGGGACGCCGAAGCGCATCCGCTTACTTCCATCGAAACCATCGTCCGCCAGGCGTCGGCCTTTCCCGGTCGCCTGGCGGTGAT
>JBBSSJ010000440.1:0-2098 GCA_038242095.1 Cytophagales bacterium | reverse complement strand
GTCTGAGTCGTGTCCGATACAATGTAGTATAAGCCTTCCCGAGCGAATGAAACGTTTTGGCCGCTCCCGATGGTGAACGTACTGTCGACCGTCAACTTTTTGGCGACGCCCGTGCGGGGCGTGGTGTTCATGGGCGAGGCCGCCGCATCGAAACCGTGGCCGTAATAGGTAACCAGGAGAGGCTTCGCATTCCCGTCCAAAGACCGGATCAAAACGGGTTCGTTCTGGGCCACGAAATGGCGGCGCAACGGCACGTCGCTATTTTGCTCAAAAACCGCCAGCCGGTCGCTGTCGCGCTGTCCATTGAACCGGACAGGAAGGTCGTTCAACACTTTTTTCAGGGTACCCGTTTGGCTGATTTCCATGAGCAGCACCCCGGCATCATGGTCTTTAGGGCGTTTCAATTCAAACTGAACCACCAGTTTGCCGTCCACCGACATAACGTTGGCGGCCGAAAGCGGCACGTTGCCGTACGCCAGCCGGTCACGCGAGCCGTAGTCGGAGTACATGACGTAATTGAGGTTATAGAGTTGGCCGAAATCAGCCGCCGAAAGCGGTGACTGATCCTTAACGGCATCGACGTATACGTACACGCGAACCGCGCTAGAATCCAGGGCGAGAAATTTGCTTGTGACGCCTACAAGTACCGGATCGTTGGTAGGCCGGGCGGTGCTTTGAGATGCACTGCGCTGGGCATCGCCGCCGCCTGCGCCCAAGGGGCGCCGGGAAGCGCAAGCCGCCAAACCCAGCATTCCGGCAGTGAGTAAAATGACAGAATAATTGATTTTCATGGGAAATTTTCCTTCGTACCGTCAAATAACGAAGGACCGGGGCTATTTACCCAAAAAAGTGCAAAAAAAGTTAACATTCCTGCTGATTCAGCGGAACAGCGCCAACTGTTTGTCGTAAGAATCCGTCTTTTCCTTCACGGCGCGGGCGATGGTCAAGGCTGTTTCAGCGGCTTTTTTGCCTTCGGAATTTTTGCCGAGGCGACGGTATGCCTCCGATTGCTCCCGGTACAACTCGGCGACTTCGGCCTTGTTCCTTTCGGCGGGTTGTAGCGTGATGAGTGCTTCGTCGATCCAGTGCACCATCGGCGCGGCGTAGCTGGTGTCGGTAGCTTTTTCGTTGAAAAGCCGCGTCAGATAGGCGTAATCGGTGGTTCGCAAGAAGTTGCTCTGCTGGTATGCTTCAAACCGCGCCACGGCACCCGACGTATTTTTCTCCCGAAAATAGGCTTCCAGTTCTTTTACAATCGTCCGCATAGCCGCCGTGTTGGGTGCTACGCCCAGCGATTCCATAGTCTGGCGTATCGTCATTATCTCGCGGGTGGTCAGCGTGTCGGAATCTTTACCATACAGGCTTTGGAATAAAATACTTTCTCCCGCCTGAAGCGTCTCGCGGCCACCGTGTTTGGTGCGATAGGTGCCAAGGTTTTTGAAAAAATACTGCGCCATCGGATTCTGGAAATCGCTTATGTACCGGCCGATGACGTAAAACCCGTAGGGACTTTCCAAGTCAGCGGGCTGCACCAGCAGTCGGCCGAATTCGTCGGAGAGCGCGGTCATTTGGGTGGTATCGCGGGTGGTTTTGGCGTATTTGGCGTAGTTGAGCAGGAAACTGGGATCCCGGTCGCCTTGCTTGTAGCGGGCCGCGTAGCCGCTCGTTCGGGTAGCGGGGTCTAGCGCTTCGTTGGCGTGACGAAGTACGTCGGTGATGAATTCGGGCCGGGTGGGCGGGTCGGAAGGCGAAGCCTGATGCAGCAGATTACCGTCGGCATCGAAGAAAAAGAACAGCGGAAACTCGGGAAAGTACAGGTTTTTCTTTTCCTGCAAAGCTTTGGAAAAAGGCGTGTTGGCTTCGTATTGGGCGCTCACGAATTTGGAATTAAATAAATCGCCCACCTTTTTTTCTTCCAGTACCGGCGCGATCGCTTCGCAATGCGAACATCCTTTTAAGTATATTTCCACGAATATCATTTTGCCCTGCTGCTTCGCCTCGGCCACGAGTTGGTCGATGTCTTTTTCCTGGAATCGTACGCCCTGTGCCAGTGCGGAATTGTTTGTTTTAAAAAGAAAAATGGCTAATAGGAGTAGCG
>JBBSSJ010000439.1:0-2188 GCA_038242095.1 Cytophagales bacterium | reverse complement strand
TTTTTTCTTTCTGGAAATGAATACGCGGCTGCAAGTAGAGCATCCCGTCACGGAACTCATCACGGGCGTCGACCTCGTGGCGCAGATGATTCGCATCGCCGAAGGCAAGCCGCTCACCATCCGGCAGGAAGACCTCACCATGACGGGCCATGCCCTTGAATTACGCGTCTACGCCGAGGATCCGGCCAACAATTTCCTGCCCGATGTGGGTACTTTGCAAACCTACGTGCGCCCGCAGGGCAACGGCGTGCGCGTGGACGATGGCTTCGAGCAGGGCATGTCGATTCCGATTTACTACGATCCCATGATCGCTAAGCTCATTACCTACGGACAGGACCGCGCCGAGGCGATTCAGAAAATGATCAGGGCGATTGAGGAATATCAAATCACGGGCGTACAGACCACCTTGCCTTTTGGTAGCTTTGTGATGCAGCACGAAGCCTTCCGCTCGGGTGACTTCAATACGCATTTTGTGAGCAAGTACTTTACGCCCGACGCCCTGCATGCTAGCCCCGAAGCGAACCTTGCCGCGTTAGCTGCATTACTCAGTGCGCGCATTTTGGAAGGTAAAAAGTCTGTAAATCAAAATGTTCCCACCAAAAATGGAGTTGTCAGTAAATGGAAATTGCGTAATAACTAAATTTTATCAAAAATTTTCATTAAAAATTTTGTAATTTTGCGGTCTTATTTTTTGTAGCGGCACGTACTTTCGACGCCACTATCAAGTAAATCACCCGCCCATTGACAACGACATACCGCCGCAGTAAAGCAATGAAGCTATCCGAATTCAAATTCGAACTTCCTCAAAATCTAATTGCGCTTCACCCGGCCGACCGGGGGGAAGCGAGACTGATGGTAGTACACCGGGATACCGGCAAGCTGGAACATAAAATATTTGGCGACATCGTGGATTATTTTGGCGATGGCGACGTCATGGCCATCAATAACACCAAGGTTTTCCCGGCCCGGCTGTTTGGTCAGAAGGAAAAAACCGGAGCCAAGATCGAGGTATTTCTGCTGCGTGAGCTCAACCGTGAGATGCGCCTATGGGATGTACTCGTGGATCCCGCTCGGAAAATTAGAGTCGGTAACAAACTGTACTTTGGCGACAACGATCTGGTGGCCGAAGTAATCGACAACACCACTTCGCGCGGTCGCACGATCCGGTTTTTGTCCGACGGCACGCACGAAGAGTTCATGAAGCTTGTCGACCAACTCGGCGAAACGCCATTGCCGACCGAAATTATTTCGCGACGCAAGGTCGAGAACGCCGACCGCGAGCGATTCCAGACCATTTACGCCGAGCACGTGGGTGCCGTAGCGGCCCCCACCGCCGGAACGCACTTCACTCGGGCGATTATGAAGCGTCTCGAAATCAAGGGCGTGGGTTTTGCACCCGTGACGCTGCACGTAGGATTGGGGACTTTCCGCAGTGTGGATGTCGAAGACCTCACCAAGCACAAGACTGACTCGGAGAACTACGAAATCACGCAGCCCAGCGTCGACCTGGTCAACGCCGCGCTCGACGCCGGTAAGCAGGTGTGCGCTGTGGGTACTACGTCGTTGAAATCCATCGAATCGTCGGTATCGGCCAGCGGTCATCTCAAAGCCGTGCAAGGCTGGACGGATCGTTTCATTTTCCCGCCCTACGAGTTCAAAATCGCCAGCTCAATGGTGACGAATTTCCACCTGCCTGAGTCGATCCTATTGATGTCGGCCCGTGCTTTCGGCGGCAACGAACTCATCCGCGATGCCTACGACGTAGCCATGAAGGAGAAGTACAAATTCTTCACCTACGGTGACGCGATGCTTATTGTTTAATGGACAGTTGAAAAGTGAAAATGGCTCGTGAAATAGCCGACAGTTTTTCAAGAAGAAACAGAAAAGCGGAATAGCCTGGATAGGCTATTCCGCTTTTCTTTACGGAGTACTTCGATGGCGACGGCGCGGTGCGGCTCAGGCTGGCATTCTCCTTTCCTCCCTTTAGACCTCTGGATCTTTCCTTTAGACCTCTGGATCTTTGCCCCTCTGGACCTCTAAACCCCCAAAATCACAAATTCCACCCTCCGATTTTTCATCCTTTCGGTTTCGCTGGTGCCTTTGCTTTTGAGGCGGGTGGGGCCGTATCCTTTAGCTTCGAGGCGGGCCGGGGCGATGCCTTGCTTGATGAGGTAGTCGCGCACGGCAT
>JBBSSJ010000438.1:0-2308 GCA_038242095.1 Cytophagales bacterium | reverse complement strand
TCATACCCGTCACTAATACTGAACTCATCCGCTGCCGACGCGCCGTGTCAACCGACATGGCGAAGGATTTGAGCATGATAACGCCCGCAAAAGGCCGGTCGCCGCGCAAAATCTCGTTGCTTTGGATGCTGGTGGGCGTAAAGCCAAGGTGCTCAAATGCCAGTCCGTATCGGGTGGGCTGATTTTTAAACTTTAAGAGTGCTTTGGCCAGGGTACTTTTCTGTAAAACCGGTAATCCCAGTTCGAAACTGTACCCCTGAGTATAATAATAGTCGGTCACGTTGCGGCTCTCGAAATCATTATCGTAATGAAAGCGAAAATAGCCTTTATTACCAGGCATGTTACGGAAAGCGGCAGTATTGTCGATGCGCTGGGCGTTGGCCCAAAGTGAAGAAACAAGCAGCAGGATAAAAATAAAAAAGCGCTGAATCATGGTATTCAAATAACTAAAATTTGTGGCAGTAAAGCAGGGGGATCGTCCAGGATACGCATTGTATTGCTACCATTAATCACAGCTTTAGGTCAGATTCAGGATTTGAAACCCGGAGATGACAATTTTCGTAGTTAAGTAAAACAAATCCTGACCTACCCATGAAATACGTTCTTTTGCTTGCAGCGGTTGTCGTCGTCCTATTTATATCAACCACCCAAAAAGAAAACGAATCGTTCGAGCCCGTCGCGGTGGTAGAGCTTTTTACCTCGCAAGGCTGCTCCAGTTGTCCCGCGGCCGACCGACTGCTAACAAAGACGCTCGGTGCCTCCCAAAATAAGGGACAGAAAATAATCGCGCTATCGTTCCACGTCGATTATTGGAATCACCTGGGTTGGGCCGATCCATTCAGCGACAAAGCCTACACAAAGCGGCAATCGCAGTACGCCAGAGCCTTCGGATTAAGCTCGATGTACACGCCGCAAATGGTGGTGAACGGCACGAAACAATTCGTAGGTTCCAGCGAAGTCAACCTTAAGGCCGCCCTCAGCCAGGCCAGCCGTCAAAACGCCGAAGCGGGCTTTTCCAAACTTTCTGCCACCGTCGGGAGCAATAACCTGGTGAAAGTGGGCTACACCCTTTCGGGCAAATACCAGGGTAGTAAAGTGAACTTCGCGCTGGTAACGGGCCGGGAGACGACCGCCATCAAACGCGGTGAAAACGGGGGCCGAACGTTGAGCAGTGACAATGTGGTACGCCAGTTTGTAACCATAGCGCCTAGCGCGAGCGGCGAAATGCTGTTCAACCCCATGCCCATTGACGTCAGGCGCATGACCGTGTTGGCGTACATCCAGCAAACCGACAATTACGAAATCATCGGGGCGGCGCGGACGGAAATTAAATAGGAAAGCTTCGGACAAATGGCATACTTTTTTGACCTCACTACCCTTTTACTTCACCGAATTTAGCAAAACCAAAATGGAACAAGACCAAATGATTGAATCGAGCCCGGCCACCACCTGGGTGGCGGAAGGCGTGTGGATGATGACGGATATTTTTGTGAACCTATATTTTATTCAGAACCAGGACAGCCGGGAATGGGTCCTGGTCGATACCGGCCTCGTCACCGGAGCCTCCAAAATCAAGAGAGCCGCCGCCGAGCTTTTCGGGGAAGGCAGCCGCCCGGCGGCTATTGTACTGACCCACGGCCACTTTGACCATTCAGGTTCGGTCAAGAGCCTGGCCGAGGCCTGGGATGCACCCGTTTACGCGCACCCGATGGAAATGCCCTACCTGACGGGCCGCTCGTCCTACCCACCGGCCGATCCCTCGGTAGGCGGCGGCGCTATTGCCTGGCTATCGGGTTTGTATCCGCTGACGCCCATCGACATTAGCGACCGCGTACAAAAACTGCCCGAAGATGGTAAAGTACCCGTGTTGGACGGTTGGAAATGGCTTTACACACCGGGCCACGCACCGGGCCACGTGAGTCTGTTTCGGGAGGCGGATCATTTGCTAGTCGCCGGTGATGCCCTCGCCACCACGAAGTCGGAGTCGGCGTTTGCCACGATGACCGAGCGGAAAAAATTGAGCGGTCCTCCTGCTTTTGTCGTGTATGACTGGAAGGCAGCGGGCGATTCGGTAAAAAAGCTTTCCGACCTGCAACCCGCCACGATCGTTTCGGGTCATGGCCCCGTGCTGCGGGAGAAAGGAATTAAGGATAAACTGGAACGCCTGGCGGTTGATTTTGATATTTTCACGGTACCCAAAGATACGCGCTACGCCGACAAACCGGCGGTGGTCGATGAGGATGGCGTGGTATCGGTGCCACCCGAGATTGAAGATTCCAACGGCGCGCTGATGACCGTCGCCGGAATC
>JBBSSJ010000437.1:0-2322 GCA_038242095.1 Cytophagales bacterium | reverse complement strand
GTATAGTACGCTTTTCGGCCTTACCAAACATAAATTAACTAATGTTTATAATCAGCCAAGGCTGATCTGAAACATAAAAACGCCTCAGTTGCCAGCTGGTAACTGGCTCAAACCCAGTGCCGTCTGTATGCTTCATGAGGTGAACTCGCCGATCATCAAAAATAGGATGGAAACCGGGCAAGGTGTAAGTATTTAAGGTTAAAAAATAGGATGTTTTAAATAAATTTGGAATTATTGCACGAAAGGCAGAATAAATTCTGCCTAAAACAATTTAATATGGTCAAAATATTGAAATATTTATTCAAATAACAACGCACACACCTCCGTAAAAAAGAAATTCGCGCTAGGCAACTGGGTTTTGTTATATTTGTTGGATTGAATGTATAAAATTTACTGTATAAAATTAGAATGGACATAAGCTATACGAGAAGCCGGCGGGTTTGGTTTTCTACCCTGGCTTTTTTTGCAATAAGTCTTACGTTGGGCTACGGCCAAAAGATCCCTACCCCCAAAGAGCACCTCGGCTTTGCCATTGGGGACGATTACCACTTGGCTACCTACACCCAAACGGAAGCCTACTTCAAAAAACTCGCCGCTGCCTCGCCCCGCGCCAACCTGGTGGATATGGGCCTGACCGAAGAAGGGCGTCACCAGTACATGCTGGTCGTATCCTCGCCCGACAATCTGAAAAACCTGGCAAAGTACAAATCCATCTCGCAGCGGCTGGCCCGCGCCGAAGGCCTTACCGACGCGCAGGCCCGCGCCTTAGCGAAGGAAGGCAAGGCGGTGGTTTGGATTGATGGCGGCCTGCACGCCACCGAAACCGTGGGGGCGCACCAGCTCATCGAAACCGCCTACCAGATTATCAGCCGCGAGGACGCCGAAACGAAGCGCATCCTGGACGATGTCATCATCCTGATGGCTCACGCCAATCCCGACGGGCAGGAACTGGTTAGCGATTGGTACATGCGGGAGAAAAAAGACGAGAAAAAATCGACGGACTTTCTGCCCAGACTCTACCAGAAGTACATCGGTCACGACAACAACCGTGATTTTTTCATGATGAACATGAAGGAATCCTGGAACATCGGCCGTCAGCTCTACGTCGAGTGGATTCCGCAGATCGTTTACAACCACCACCAGTCCGGCCCGGCGGGCACCGTGGTGGCCGGGCCGCCCTACCGCGATCCGTTCAACTACGTCTACGACCCGCTGCTCATCACCAGCCTCGATGCTGTGGGGGCAGCCATGAACTCGCGGCTCAACGCCGAAGGCAAGCCGGGCTACACCCAACGGGCGGGGTCGGTGTACAGCACTTGGTGGAACGGTGGCTTACGCACCGCGCCCTACTTCCACAATATGATCGGCATCCTGACCGAAATCATCGGCAGCCCCACGCCCGATACTATTCCGCTGGTACCTTCCCGGCTGATTCCCAACGGTTCGCAGACCTTTCCGATCGCACCCCAACTCTGGCATTTCCGGCAGTCGATCGACTATTCAGTATCACTCAACTACGCCGTGCTGGACCACACCTCCCGCCTGCGCGACGAACTACTTTATAACGCTTATCGTATGGGCAAAAATGCCATCGAGCGTGGTCAGCGCGATTATTGGGCGCTTTCTCCCAAAAAAATCAAAGAAATCGAGAACGAATACGAGGCAGCCAAGAAGAGAAACAGTAAAGCAAAACTGACCCAGGCCTTCTACGACTCGGTGATGACCGACCCCGCGCGGCGCGACCCGCGCGGCTACATCCTGCCCGCTGATCAGGCCGATTTTGCCACGGCGGCCAAGTTCGTCAATGCGCTCATCAAATCGGGCGTTCAGGTCCACCGCGCCACAGCGGATTTTACGGTGGAAAAGAAAAAGTATCCCAAAGGTTCGTACGTTGTCCTGACCGCCCAGGCCTTTCGGCCGCACGTGCTGGACATGTTCGAGCCGCAGGATCACCCCAACGACTTCCAGTACCCCGGCGGTCCGCCCGTGCGTCCCTACGATGCGGCGGGCTGGACGCTGGCCTACCAGATGGGCGTCGAATTCGACCGCATCCTGAATGGCTTCGACGGCCCTTTTCAAGCAATTCCCTATGGCGAATTGCAGCACCCAATGGGTGATTTGGAAGTTGTGGCACCGCTGGCGGGCTACGTGCTTAGTCCCGAAGCCAATGATTCCTTCACCGCTGTAAACGACCTGCTGAAAGCCAAGGTGGACGTGTTCCGTACCACCGAGCCGTCCGATTTGGCGGCGGGTACTTTCTTCGTCCCGGCGGGCGAACAGGCCAAGGCCATGCTGGGCAAAGCTTCCAACGAACTGGGTATC
>JBBSSJ010000436.1:0-2419 GCA_038242095.1 Cytophagales bacterium | reverse complement strand
CGTGATGCGTTTCTTCATATCGGCGGTTTTGAAATCGCCCACAATGGCAATTGCGGCGCGATCGGTCGTATAGTTTTTCTTGTAGAATTCTTCAGCTACGGCCGGACTGATTTTTTCGATAGTAAAATTGTTACCCCCGGTGGGCGTGGCGTAGGGATGCTTATCAAAAACCATTTTATTGAAATAATTTCCGATCACCGCGCGCGGACTTTCCCGCTGCTGCGTGAGTTGCAGGAGCGTGCGCTGCTTGTGCTTCTCAAATTCAGTGGCGTCGAAATTTGGTTCGATCAAGACCTCGCGCAGAATGTCAAACATTTTGTCGGCGTCCTTGGCCGCGAACGACATGCTCACCCGCGCGCTTTCTTTGCCCGCGCCACTGTTCAGGTTAGCGCCTACGTAGTCGGTGGCTTCCTCGATCTGTTCCTTGGTGTATTTTTTCGTGCCAAAAACCAGTGCGTCGGCGGTCATGCTGGCGAGGCCGTAGCGGTCGCCGTCCTGCGTCGAGCCCGCATCAAAAACCGCCGAGGTGTAAATCAGCGGCACTTCGTGCTGCTCCATCAGGTACACCGTCAGGCCGTTTTTTAACTTGAGTTTTTCGAAGGTTGGTACTTTGAAATTGTTCTGAGCCTGAGCAGCAAGAGCGCAAAGGATAAGAAGGGCACTTAGTATATTTTTCATTTTTGAATTTTTATCCGTTCAACTTCAAAATCAATTGGCTTGCTCCGGCAACAAGTACCCAACCGTCCGATTCCGTTCGGTAAAGTACTTGGCGGCGACGCGCTTAATGTCGGCCGGAGTCACTTTTTCGTAAAGTTTCGGTGCGTCGTATAGCTTGCGATAATCACCAAAAAAAACCTCGTAGGTACCAATGCTATTGGCCTTGCCATTGATGGTTTCGATGGTGCGGTAGAACTCCATGAGCTTTTGATTCTTAACTTTCTGCAATTCGCGTTCGCTGACCCCGTTTTTGGCTAAATCGTCGATTTGCGCTTCGATGGCTTTCTCCAATTGCTGCGCCGATACGCTGTCGCCCGCCACGCCGTAGATGTAGAACAAATTTGGATCGAAGCCGTCGCCCATAAAACTGAATACCTCGCTCGCCAGCGTGGTGTCCATCACGAGTGCCTTCGTCAGCCGCGACGAATTACCGGACGTCAACAGATTGTTCAGCAAGTCCAGCGCATAGTAGTCGGCGTTGCCCGTCTCGGGCGTGTGGTAGGCCAACAGGATATTGGGCGTCGTGATGTCCTTATAAGCCGTCACGCGCCGCTCGCCGTTTTGCTCCGGTTCCACTGTCCGCACCTGCGGCGGCAGACCGCGCGCGGGAATGGGCGCCATGTACTGGTCGGCCAGCTTGCGTACCTGCGCCAACGTAATATCGCCCACTACTACCACGGTGGCATTATTAGGCGCGTAGTAAGTTTTGAAATAGGTTTCTAAATCCTGCTGCGTCCAGCTTTTAATATCCGACTCGAAGCCGATGACCGGAAACATATAGGGGTGTTCCTGAAAAGCCACACCTTTTACCAGTTCGCTGATCTTACGGTAATTGCTGTTTTCCAGCCCCGTGCTGCGCTCCGAAAGTACCACGCCGCGCTCGCTCTGCACCATCGCGGAGTCGATGCTGAGGTCGGCAATGCGGTCGGCCTCCAGCTCGAACATTGTCTCGAGCGCGTCCTTCTGAAACCAGTCGGTATAAACTGTCACGTTCTCAGTCGTGTAGGCATTGTTGGAGCCGCCGTTGGCTTCCATCACGCGGTCGAACTGCTTGGGGCCGTGCTTCTTGGCTCCGTTGAACATCATGTGTTCAAAAAAATGCGACAGCCCCGTAATGCCGTGCACCTCGTTCCGTGCGCCCACTTTCCAGAAAAAATACATATTGGCCGTGGGAATGGAATGATCTTCCAGTACCAGAAACTTCATGCCGTTGGGCAGGGTGAAAGTCTTGACGTCATCGGGCGAGTTTTGGGCAAAAGCTGCCAGACTGCCCAGCCACAGCAAGCCCCCCGCTATTATCTTTTTCATCATCGGAAAATCGTTTTTTATAGAAACGCTAATGTAAAACAAAAAGGCAAGCGCAAGTTCATAGGAGCGAAAACACCAGCATTTCGGGAAAATTAGAATTTCTTAAAGTCCCTATTCCCGGAAGCGCCGCACGCCCTGGGCTGCGGCCTTTTGCAGTAAATTAGTATCCGTCAACGGCGTCACCATATCGAAGCCCATTTCGCGCATTCGTACTGCCGTTTCAGGCGTATCGCAATGGACGCCCGCAACCAGATCGTTTTTCCGGGCAACATCCAGCACGTTTTGCAACATCCCCAAAAATTCAGGATCATGAAAATCGGCCGTCTTCTTCAGCCCCAGAGAAAGGCTCAGGTCCCAACAACCTACATAAAGTCCCGTTAGGTGCTGGGTTTGG
>JBBSSJ010000435.1:0-2445 GCA_038242095.1 Cytophagales bacterium | reverse complement strand
GCCCGTCAGGTTTATTTTCCCTTCTTTTTTAGTGATAAAATCCGGGTTGTAGTACACGCCCTGTCCCGGCAGAATCTTGAATTCATCGAAACCCTTGGGATTATTGCCGAAGTGCAGCTTGCCGAACATTGCCGTTTGGTAGCCCGCTTGTTGCAAGAGTTGCGGGAAGGTCATCTGCGTGGTGTCGAAGGGAAAATTGTTGTCGATCTTGCCATTGAGGTGGCTGTGCTTGCCCGTCAGGATTACGGCGCGGGAGGGCGCACAAATCGAATTGGTAACGCTGGCGTTGCTGAACAGCATTCCTTCTTTGGCAATGCGGTCGATGTTGGGCGTCTGGATCAGCTTATCGCTATAAGCGCTGATAGCCTGATACGCGTGGTCGTCAGACATGATGAACAGGATGTTGGGTCGGGTTTTCTTTTCGTCATTTTGGCCGTTGGAGCCGCCGCACGAAAGTAAGATTAGCGATGCGAAGCCGCTTAATAATAGAGTGAAAGTTATTTTTTTCATAAAAACATAAAAAAGAGAAGTACTTAATTCTACTCCATTATTTCGATTTTATCCGCGCCAGCGCCGCCGCCATTTCTTCGGTTTTAGCTGGTTGATCTTTGGCGAGATCTCGGCTCTCGGCGGGGTCATCTTTCATATTGTAAAGCTGGCCAGTGGGTTGGCCGGGCGTAGCTTTCGGCCTTTTAGGTTCGGTGAAACCGCCGGAACCCAGCGCTTCGACGTACTTCCAATCGCCCTGCCGCAGGGCCAGCATCCCGTCGCCCGACTGGTGTACCACTGACTCGCGGACGGGCCTGTCCGTCTTTTTGCCTTGCCACACCGGCCAAAAATTAAAGCTGTCTTCGGCGGTGTTTTTATTTAAAGTCACTCGCACGATGTCGGCGACCGAAGCAAACACATCGGTAAGGCAAAACGCCTCATCGGTCTGCGTGCCGGGCGCGATTTGGCCCGGCCACTTCACAAAAAACGGCTCGCGATGTCCGCCTTCGTAGATGTCAGCCTTCATGCCGCGCCAGTCGGCGTTGGCGCGGTGATTAAACTGGTCGAGTTCCGGCTGCCGCCAGTAGGCCCCATTGTCGGAAGTGAAAATAACCAGCGTGTTATCGGCTATTTTCAGGCTGTCCAGCAGCCGCACGACGCGGCCCAACGCATCATCGGTTTGAGCCACGAAATCGCCGTACAGCCCCACCGCGGAGCTACCCTTGAACGGAGCCACGGGCACCCAGGGCGTGTGCGGCGCGCTGAGCGGTAGGTACAGGAAAAACGGTTTGTCGGCGTTTTTCCTGATAAAACCTTCGGCTTCCTGCACGAAAGTCGGCAGCGTGTTTTCGACCGTAAAATCCTGCGCGATCAGCCCGCCCCGGTGGAAGCGGTTGATGTGGCGGCCTTCGGTAAGCTCGGGTTCGCCCGCGTAGGGCTGCATGGGCGTACCCAGTGCCTGACCGTTTCTGACGAAGCAGTAGGGCTCCATGTCCAGTGAAGCGGGAATGATAAACGAGTAATCGAAGCCCGCCAGTTGCGGCCCCGGCGCGGGTTTGCCAAAATCCACGTTGTCGCCGTCGGGGTAGACGCCGCCCTTGTCTACCTTTACTTTGGCGTCTTTTGCTTGCCAGTCGAGCCCGAGGTGCCACTTGCCCACGCAGCCCGTGGCGTAGCCTTTCTTCTGCAACATCGTGGCGATCGTCTCGCGGCCCGGTTCCAGCAGCGGCGGCGAGTAGCCGTGCAACACGCCCTGTTTCATGCGCGAGCGCCACGAGTAGCGACCCGTCAGCAGGGCGTAGCGGGTAGGAGTACACACCGCCGAGGGTGCGTGGGCGTTGGTGAAGCTCATGCCCGCCCGCGCCAGGGCATCCATATTCGGGGTTTTGGTTTTAGCGTCAGGATTCAGGTGACCGACATCGCCGTAACCCAGGTCATCGGCCATAATCAGGACAATGTTAGGACGCTGGGTTTGGGAAAAAACCGGGTACGACAAGACAAGTAGAAGCAGCAGGGGGAGTGGTTTCATGGAATAGTAAGGAACGGGTGAAATCAAATTTAAAAAATTATGTCAAAAAAAGGCTTCTTTCTGGTGGTGAGTTTAGCGGTGGCGACGGCTGCAATCCTGGGGATTCAGACCAAAAAAACGCCTCCAAACGTACTTTTCATCTGCATCGACGACCTGCGACCGGATCTGCACTGCTACGGTAATTCCGAAATCCATTCACCTAATCTCGACGCCCTGGCGGCGGGAGCCACCGTCTTCACGCGCCACTACGCGACGGTGCCCACCTGCGGGGCATCGCGCTACGCGCTGCTGACGGGCAAGCGACCGATGACGCCCGCCGAAATCAGCAACAACGCCTGCATCACTGAGCTCAGCCGCCGCCCCCGCACCGAAATTCCCGAGACTTTCGTCGACCACCTGCGCCGCAGCGGGTACTACACGGTGGGCAT
>JBBSSJ010000434.1:0-2446 GCA_038242095.1 Cytophagales bacterium | reverse complement strand
TCAGTCGGTGACGGGCAATGGCGTGACGGGGGTTGTAGCGGGGGAGCGTTACATAATTCGGACGCACGACTTTCTTCAAACAGAAAACGTTGTCTTCGATCCTGCGCTGGAAACAACAGGCGCGGAATTACGCGCGCGGGCCCAGACGGTAATCGGGGTAGGCTGGGAGGGCAAGCAGATCGCCTTGATTGCTTTGGCCGACCAACTAAAGCCAACTTCGGCCGAGGCCGTGGCACTTTTACAAAAACAAAAAATCGAAGTGTATATGCTCACGGGCGATAACGCCGAAACCGCCGCGCAGGTAGCCAAGGAAGTGGGGCTGCATCATTTCGAGGCTGGGGTGAAGCCGCAGGATAAAATGGATTTTATAAAAAAACTGCAAGCTGAAGGCAAGACAGTGGCGATGGTGGGCGATGGCGTTAACGACGCGCAGGCGCTGGTGCAAGCCGACCTGAGTGTGGCCATGGGCCGGGGCTCGGACGTGGCGATGGATGTCGCCAAAATGACGCTTATCACGTCCTATTTACTGGCGCTGCCCAAGGCGTTGAAGCTTTCGCGCCGCACGGTGGCCACCATCCGGCAGAATCTTTTCTGGGCGTTTATCTACAATCTGATCGGGATTCCGCTGGCGGCGGGCGTGCTGTACCCCTTGAACGGTTTCCTACTCAATCCCATGATCGCCGGAGCAGCCATGGCGCTCAGCTCGGTATCGGTAGTAACGAATAGCCTGAGGCTACGCGGTTTGAAATTGTGAGCAATTGAAAACAACAGCTTTTACCTCACAAACTTCCGCGTCAGGGTTGCGTCTTTGCTTTGCACCCGAATTAAATAAAGACCTTTTGCCAGATGACTTGTCCCAAATACTTGCGTGTGGTTGAGCACGAGTTCTTTGGAATCGGCACGTTGTAGCACACGCCCCTGCAAATCTATAAGCTCAAAAATCATGGAAGCGGGCTGGCGGGTATTGACTTCCGCCGTGATGTAGTCAATGCTGGGGTTAGGATAAATTCTTACAGCGATAGCGGAGGGCAGAAATTCCTGCGGAGGTAGCGCGGTGATCGTCCCGTTGAAATCGACCAAAACCGGCTCGAAGGTCGGAATCGTGACTTGCTCTCCTGTATGATCCTTGATTGTCACGACGTAAGTACGCCAGGTTTGGGCAATTTTACTTCCCTTTCGCCACTCTTCGGTTACGTAAGCGTATGCGTAGAGCCCGATTTCGGTGGGTGCATTCCACACGAGGTTGGCTGTCTGGAAGTCTATTCGGAAAGTACCTTCGCGCTTTATCTCATTTGGGAAAACATAGCGATCGATCGTTACAGTTGGTTCGCATATTTTTTGCTGATCCAGCGGCCTAACGATTCGGTAGACTAGGCTATCGCCATCGGGGTCGATCCGGGGCATAGGCAACGAGAATAGCTGCCGTAGCCCGCTCACGAAAATGGGACTGGGGGCGGGGGCAGTGCTATTGGGCATTGAAGTATTAAGGGTTGTCTGAACGATCATGTCCTGCGATTGCCCGCCATTTGGCATATTTACGATACCAGAAGTGAATTGGTCAATCCGAGCCGTAACGGTGTAAGTACCGGGAGCGCCGTAAGTGTAGGTCGTGCGGTAAATGCCACGGCTGATGGCTGGATTGCCGTCGAGTTTTTCAAGGCTTAATCTAGCGACCTTGAGCTGGGTGCCATTGCCCAGACAAAGGATAATTTCCGTTTGGCTATTCGCGGCTGGCGCGCCGTTTACCATATCGAAGTAAATGATTCCGGAAAACGCTTAGGTCTGGCCGCTGATATTTTTGGCCCTGATTTCTCCGCCCAGCAGATGCGTGGCGCGGGCGGCAATGCTAAGGCAAACAAAAAGCGCGAGAAGAAGAAGCTGTTTCAAGGGACGGTGAGGGTGAGTGGTTTAGGTAACCTTTCAACGTCGGAAAGGGAATTTGTATTATTGGCAAAGCGCTACTTATTCAGACTGGGAGACTTGAGAGCTTTTACGGCTTTGCGTAACTCACCACCCGCGCCCTAACCGTGTCGGCCTCCGCAGGATTGGTAGTGAATGACACCCAACCCTCGCGGATCGATTCTCTAGGGCAGTAGTCTACACCTAGTTCGGCTGTTTCGAGCGTTTCTCCGTTCTTTTCAAGCGAAATTTCTACCGTGACCGACTCGGCGGTTTCGTTACCTTCGTTGTGCAGCACGACGTGGTAACGGTGCGGCTCGTAGCGTCCCGGCTCGGCGTAGTACTCGACATAAAGCTCCGGCGGTCCGGAATTGTGGGTGACAGTTTTGTAAACCAAATACCCTAATATCACAAGCGTTAGCCCCAATCCCACCGCAAAAACTGTCCATTCCAGCCAGTTTTTTTTGTCCTTATATCCAGTCTCTTTTTCCTTGCCTGCCATGTGTATTCAGTATAATCCTTTTTCCTCCTTTAATTAATCAACAAT
>JBBSSJ010000433.1:0-2508 GCA_038242095.1 Cytophagales bacterium | reverse complement strand
GGACTGCCCGACGGTACCATGAACGTGGACCTCGCCGCCAGCGAAGTCATGTGGGAAGGCAATATGGTGGGCATGTACAAGCATTCTGGCGACGTGAAACTCACCGATGGCAACGTAACCGTGACCGACGGCAAAATCACGGGCGGCAACTTTACCGTCGATCTTGGCACGATTAACCCCACCGACGAGAACTACGACGCCGCCAAGGACAAAACCCCCGAAAAGCTGGTGGGTCATCTCTCGTCGGACGATTTCTTCGCTGTCGAACAGCATCCCAATGCTACCTTCGAGATCACGGGCTCAGCCGGGGATGTCGTGATGGGCAACCTGACCGTACGCGGCAAAACCAATCCCGAAGAAGTGAAGAACGTCGTAATTTCCGAAGCAGACGGCAAAATCACTATGTCGGGGGATTTGACTTTCGACCGCACCAAGTACGATGTCTCTTTCAAGCACCCGATGCAGGACATGGTGGTTTCCAACGATGTGGCCATGAGAGTGAAGCTGGTCGCTAGTAAATAGGATTAAGGATTTTTGTAAGAAAAAGGCACTTTCGGCTCACGCAGGAAGGGCCTTTTTTCATAATGATTGTTAAACGATTTCGTTACCAAATCGCTTCTAACTTCTACGCCCCAACGAAATTTCCATTCCCTTGAACGACCTGCAACCCGTGCTGCAATACCTGGAAGTACTTTCCGTCAAAATCGCCAAATTGGAAGCCGAGCAAATCGTGTCCCGCAACATGCTGGGCAAGCTCGCGGCGCGCATTCATGCGGTAGAGTACGCCGAGATGGAAGTTCTGCAAACCCGCATGGAACAATCGGCCAAGCAGTCGTTATTGCCTGCTTTGCTGTCGGGCATGGTTGTATTATCGGAGGAGGAAGTTCGCCTGCATTTGGGCTTACAGTAGCATTCAGATAACCACACCATGATCGTAAAATCCATCTCAATTGGCTGGGAGGTAATCTACCAGCGGGCCCATGGCTTGTTGGCCGCCGAGCTCGCCTTTTATTGGAAAATAGCCGACCGCCCCCCGTATTTTATGAAAACGCTGCTCACTATCGCCGAGCACGATGACGGCGTGCCGGAGTCGCAGATGGCCGAAAATCTGACCGAAGCGGGCGCGCCCAAGCACTTCAAGTTGCTGGGCCGGAGTGTAGTTCAGTACCGCAGCGTAATGGAGATTGCCACCTCCAAAAGCCAGTGGAACGCGCTACTGACCTCAATGCACATGACTTTTTTGTACGAAGATAAGAAATACGAAGACGCTGATATTGAGCAATTCATTAAAGCGCAGCACAAATTTCAAAAAGCGGCGAGGAAGGAATTAAAAATCAGCAAAGAAGACGCCGAATCTGCCTACCGCTTCGTGGAGTGGAGCGATGCGCTGTCGCTGTTGCTGTGCATGGATCAGATACAGCCGGAGCAGCGCAAAATGGACGTCAGCGTAGGACCCGACGGGCAAATGTACCAGATTTGGCAAGATGATGACGAACGTCTTCGCGTCGAACCCTGGCCCTTTGAGCCCGATACTTTCGAAGTGAACGTCGAGTACCGCGAACTCGCGCAATTAAAGTTTAAGAGCGCCAACGAACTTAGCCAGTGCCTGCAAAGTGCCGAAATTAGCGTTCGAAACTGGGTATTCAAAGCGTGAATTCTGAAAAGCCAGTGCATGGGCAGTGATTAGTTTTGTGTTTGAAAACGCTTTGCTAGCTTTCCTTCCAAATTAAAACATCCCTATGATCAATCGCCGTCAGGCCCTCGCCGGACTCACCGCTACAGCCGTAGCCGCGCTGCCGAGTAGTACTTCCACCGCTGCTTTCACAACCAAAGCTAATAAGAAGGAGGCCTTCAAATATGCCCTGAACATGAGTACCTTGCGGGGCCATAAACTTGGTTTTATGAAGGAAATCGAGGTAGCCTCGAAGGCAGGTTTTCGGCACGTTGAAATCTGGATCGACAGTCTGCAAAAGTACCTTGATGAAGGCGGCACTACGGCCGACGCCCGCAAACACCTCGATGCATTGGGTGTGCAGGTCGAGGACGCCATCGGTTTTGCTCCCTGGATCGTAGACGACGCTGCCACCCGCCAAAAAGCCTTCGAGCAACTCAAACGCGAAATGGGGATGCTGGCCGAAATCGGCTGCAAACGCATCGCCGCCCCGCCGATGGGTGCGACCAACGAGCCTTTGACCGATCTTAAAAAAATAGCTGAGCGCTACCGTACTATTCTGGACTTGGGCGATCATACGGGCGTTGTGCCCCAACTCGAACTCTGGGGGTTTTCCAAAACGCTCAGCCGACTCAGCGAGCTCATGTACGTCGCTATCGAAAGCGGTAGCCCGTCGGCGCGGGTGCTTATGGACGTGTACCACCTGTACCGGGGCGGTTCTGGTCTCACCCAGGCGGCTTGGGTCGGCAAGCCGTACATTGAGGTTTTCCACGTCAACGACTATCCTGCCACGCCTTCCCAAGACGTCATCACCGACGCCAGCCGCGTCTATCCCG
>JBBSSJ010000432.1:0-2511 GCA_038242095.1 Cytophagales bacterium | reverse complement strand
GTGAAAATGGAGAAAGGCAGGAAGTTTTTTTGAATAAAACTTGTGAATTAAATGGTAGATCAAGATTTTGGGATGGCCGATACTATTAAGTCGGAAGACGGGCGAGCCGCCCGTGCCATAAGCACATTCATAGCTGTTCGTCAAGCTGCTACGGTGGTACGGAATCTGAGTGACAGCAAAAAAGCGGCTCTACTGAACGATCTGGCGGAGCGGGTTTTAGTGCAGCAGGCTTTTATTCTGGCAGAAAACCGGAAAGACCTTGACCGCATGGATGACGCTGATCCTAAGAAAGACCGACTGCTGCTCGACAAAGCGCGCATCGCGGGATTAGCCCAAAGCTTGCGCGACGTAGCGCGGTTGCCCGATCCGAGTGGGGAAATACTGATGGAAAGAACGCTGGAACAGGGCTTGAAAATGCAAAAAATTGCCGTGCCGATGGGGGTGGTGGGTGTGATTTACGAATCGCGGCCCAACGTGACGCTCGACGTGGCGGCGCTTTGTTTGCGGTCGGGCAATGCCTGTATTTTGAAAGGCGGCAAAGAGGCTTCGCATTCCAATGCCGCTTTGGTCAGAATTATTCACGAATCCCTTGAAAAGTTTGACGTTCCCGCCGCTGCTGTGTCTCTGCTGCCCAACGACCGCAGCTACACCCAACAGATGCTGACCGCCACACGCTATGTTGACCTTATTATTCCGCGCGGCTCGGAGGCCTTGATTCAGTTCGTGCGGAAAAACTCGCTTGTGCCAACCATCGAAACCGGTGCGGGCGTCTGCCATACTTATGTCGAAAAATCGGCGGACTTGGAAAAGGCGCGGGCGATTGTCGTCAATGCCAAGGTTTCGCGGCCTTCGGTCTGTAATTCGCTGGATACCATTTTGGTGGATCGAGCGGTAGCAGGAGCATTCTTGCCTATTTTGAATGAAGGATTGGCCGCCTACAATGTCGAGATTTTTGCAGATGAAGTGGCGTATCGAATCTTGCAATCCGCTAAATACCCTTTCCTGCAAAAGGCCCAGCCCGAAGATTTTGGCCGGGAATTTTTGGATTACAAATGTTCGGTAAAAGTGGTGGAGAACATTCAAGAGGCCTTGGCGCATATTCAGGAGTACTCCTCGCGGCACTCGGAGGCAATCGTTTCCGAAGATACTGTTACCATTGAAACTTTCCTCAACGAAGTGGACGCGGCGGCGGTCTACGCCAACGCTTCTACGCGCTTTACCGATGGCGCGGTCTTCGGACTGGGGGCCGAAATCGGTATTTCTACCCAAAAACTCCACGCCCGCGGGCCGTTTGCTTTGGAAAAGCTGGTTACCGAAAAATGGATCATGCGTGGCGATGGACAGGTACGCGGGTAGCGGCTTTTTTGTATATTTGGGTAATAGCAGCAAAAACTTCACCCCTCTTTTATGACCCCGACGATTGAAAAAAATTCCCTCACGACCCTAACCCGCGAAGCTACCGAATTACTCAAAACGCTCATCGCCACGCCTTCTTTCAGCCGGGAAGAAGACAAAACGGCGGCTCACATCAAAGATTTTTTACAAAAAAAAGGCATTCCTTTTCACCGCAAAAAGAACAACATCTGGGCGCTGAATCGGCACTTAGACGCCACCAGACCCACGCTGCTTCTCAACTCCCACCACGACACCGTCAAGCCCAACAAGTCCTGGACGCTCGACCCGTTCGAGCCGCTCGTGCGCGACGGAAAGCTCTACGGCTTGGGCAGCAACGACGCAGGCGGTTGTCTTGTATCGCTGATTGCCACCTTCTGTTATTTTTACGCACGGGAAGGCATGGCTTACAACATTGCGCTGGTTGCCAGCGCCGAGGAAGAAATCTCGGGCAAGGAAGGACTGGAAATTGTCGTACCCGATCTACCGCTTATCGAATTTGCCATCGTGGGTGAACCCACCGAAATGCACCTGGCCGTATCCGAGAAAGGCTTGCTGGTACTGGACTGCACCGCCAAAGGAAAATCGGGCCACGCCGCTCGTGAGGAAGGCGAAAATGCGCTGTACAGAGCCATCAAAGACATCGAGTGGATCATTGGCTACCATTTTCCTAAGGTATCACCGACGCTGGGGCCGATCAAAATGTCGGTCACGATGATCAACGCCGGGACGCAGCACAACGTCGTACCCGACACTTGTACCTTTACCGTGGATGTCCGCGTGACGGAGCAGTACACGCTGGAAGAAATCCTCGAAGTAGTCGAGCAAAACATTCAGTCGGAGGTCGACGCACGTTCGGTGCGGCTACGGCCTTCGAGCATCCCGACGGACCACGCCATCGTACAGGCCGGTCTCCGGTTGGGGCGCAACAGCTACGGCTCGCCCACCACTTCGGATCAAGCGCTGCTGGACTGCCCCTCGCTCAAGATGGGGCCGGGCCACTCGGAGCGCTCGCACACCGCCGATGAATTTATCTATTTGCACGAAATCGAAGCGGGTATCGCGCAGTACGTGAAGATGTTGGAGGATATTTTGAAGAAATAGGTATCTTAATTTCTC
>JBBSSJ010000431.1:0-2543 GCA_038242095.1 Cytophagales bacterium | reverse complement strand
TTTCGTCGCGCAGCGCGTCCTCAGCCACCTGCATGAGTTTGAAATTCTCGGCTCCGTTCTGATTGGTGACAATATAAAAAGTATCCTGGTAATGCTCCAGCGAATACTCGTGCCCGCGCCGCCGTGGAATGGCTACTTTCAAATCGCCCGTCGGATTTTGGGCATCGAGCAGGCGGTACTCCGTCGCCACGCCGTTGTGGTCGGCCAGCAGAGCGATGTACTTCTTGGACTTCATGCGGTAAAGCGCGAGGTAGTATTGCTCGTCGGCTTCCTCGTAAAGCATAACGTCGTTATGAACATCGGTGCCGAGCGTGTGCCGCCAAACCTGATAGCCCAGCAGCGTATCCACATTTTTGCGAATGTAGAAAACCGTGCGGTTGTCGGCGGCCCAGGCGTAATTGCCGCCTTCGGTGTGGGGGATGAGGTCGGGGTACCATTCGCCGGTTGTCAGGTTGCGAAAGCGGAGCGTGTAGAGGCGGCGGCTCAGCGTGTCTTCGCCGATGGCGGCCACGGCGTCGTCATCGCTGACGGCTGGAAACGTCGCCTGATAATAAGCGTGGTCGGCGGCGCGTTCGTTGAGGTCGAGCATCACTTCTTCGTCGGCTTCCAGGCTCAGGTGCTTGCGGCAATAGAGCGGATATTCCGCGCCTTCCTCGTAGCGGACGTGATACCAGTAGGCCCCGTCGCGTACGGGTACCGACTCGTCTTTTTCCTTGATTCGGCCCTTCATTTCTTGAAAAAGCTGCTCTTTGAAATCTTGCAAAGGAGCCATTACGGCATCCGTATAGGCATTTTCGGCGCGCAGGTGGGTCAGTACGGTTTCGTCTTCGCGCTCGCGCAGCCAATAGTAGTCGTCGGTGCGGGTGTCGCCGTGGGTAGAGAAAATGGTAGGGACTTTAGGGGCGGTGGGTGGAGTGTTTTTTAAACCAAAAAACATAATGCAAGTCTAGCGTTGAGAAGTTACCCGGACAACGGTCCGGTGTAGAAACGAAAGCTTAACAAGAGATTAACCGGCATGATTACACAAAAATTGAAATTACTGTCTAATTTTAGACTTTGTAGAACCTCCCCCGGCGCACGAATTCACATAAAAAGCGTTATATTTAAAACGCGATGACGCCCGAAATCAGACGCATATATCGCCAAATCCTGCTTTTCCACGCCTTATTTTCTCTCTTATAAATTTTCTGATGAATAAAAATTTACGCATTGCCCTCTCGGGCGGAATTTTACTGGTAGCGGCTGGATTTGTGGCTGAAACCGAAAACTGGGCAAGAGCTTTCCAACGCATCGACACCGAAGTGCGGCAAAATAGCCGGGCGTACCAAACGCTTGGCGAGGCTACCAAAAAAATCGGCCACCGCCTTACGGGCAGCGTCAACGGTATGGAAGCCGAGGAGTACGCCTACAACCTGCTTAAAAGCTACGGGTTCAGCGATGTGCAGTACCAACCCTTCGAGGTAGAATCATGGAGCCGCGACACGCTGACGCTCAGCGTCGTACCTTCCAGCAGCGACAACTTTCGCGAAGTTCCGGTGGTCTCGCTGGCGCACTCGCCCGTCATGGTCGACCTGAACGCGGGGATTGTAGACGTAGGCAACGGTCTGGAAGAAGATTTCGAGGCAGTAAAGGACAAGCTGAAAGGCAAGATCGCCGTCGCCAACATTGGCCTCGTGGGCGCGACGGGCAAGAAAAACCTGCACCGCTCCGAAAAAACCGCGCTCGCCATCAAGTACAGCGCGGGCGGTATCATCATGGTCAACCAGGCACCGGGCAAGATTTTGCTGACGGGCACGGCCTCGGTGACGGGCGCCCTCATCGCCATTCCGGCGGTGTGCATCTCCAACGATAGCGGCCGCGAACTACGGCAGTGGCTGGCAGACGAAGGTCCGCTGGAAGCACACATAAACATGCGCAATTTCTCGAAACCGATCAAAGCCCGCAATGTGGTTGCAACGCTGAAAGGCAAGAGCGACGAGTGCGTCATCGTCGGCGGGCACCTTGATTCCTGGGACCTGGCCACGGGAGCCATCGACAACGGCATCGGGTCGTTCAGTGTACTCGACATCGCCCGTACCTTCAAGGCGTTGAAAGTAAAGCCCCGGCGGACCATTAAGTTCGTCATGTTCATGGGCGAAGAGCAGGGCCTGCTTGGCTCGAAGCACATGGTGCGCGAACTGGTGCGGACCGGTGATATCGCCAAGATCAGCTACATGATGAATCTCGACATGACCAACGACCCCAAAGGTGCCAACGGCTTCGGCCGCGCCGACATGGAAGCTTTCTTTAAGCAAGTAGGCGCCGACATCAAGCGCATAGATCCGTCTTTTGACAATACCTACACCAGCCGCGCCGGACTGCACAGCGACCACCAGCCCTTCATGTTGCAAGGCGTGCCGGTAGCGGGGCTGTCGGGCAGCCTGCCCATGTCGGTACTGAACTGCTACCACGCCGATTGCGACCGCTTTGGTCTGGTAAAAAAGGATCAACTGGAAAACACCGTCCGCATCGGATCGATGTACCTCTACGCCCTGGCCAACGCT
>JBBSSJ010000430.1:0-2550 GCA_038242095.1 Cytophagales bacterium | reverse complement strand
GAGAGGTAGGGTTCGTCGAAGAGCGTGTTCAGCGAGGTAAGTCCGGCTTGCCAGTACCTGTTCCCGGCTTCGGTTTCGCCTTTTTCCTGCAAATATTTCCCCAAACGCAACAGTCCCTGCGCCCCGATGGCCGCCGCCGAGCTGTCGATGGGTTCGTAATCGTTGTACGGGTCGGACTTCTCTTTGCTATAATCTCCCAGTTTGTAGAGCTGTGGCGCGCCGGTGTCCCAGTAGGGAATGCCGTCGGCGGCGGTATTATCGATGAAAAAATCACACGTAGCGCGGGCGGCTTTTAGATAAATTTGCTCCACGGCCACGCGGCCACCGAAGGGAGCCAGTTCGTCGTCGGAAAAGTGGGGGAGGGTTTCCAGTTGCTCGGGAAAGCCCACCATTGCCCAAGCCAGGCCGCGCGTCCAGGTCGTGAAGCCTGAAAAACCCTGTTGCGTGTTGGGACAACGGTAGTTGCCGTCATTGACGTTGAAAACAGATTCGTGCGCCGATCGGCCCCAAATGTCATAGATGTCGCGCCCCTCGCCGTAATACAGCGCGTACTTAGCCGTAGCCAGCGCGTGCGCAACGCCGCGCTCGAGTAAACTGGTTTTTAAATCGTTCTCGCCCATGAGGCTGTGCCCTAACAAGTGGGAGGCCATCACCGCCCGCACCGAGCGAATCGTATCCACAAACAGCGAGTGCGGACCATTAAAGGAATAAATGAACCCACCGCCGTCTTTGATCGGGGTCCAGCGCCTGGCCTGCACCGCGCCGGAGAGTTTCAGGGCTAGTTCGTAGAAATTGCGTTCCCATTCGTTTTCCTCGATGCGGCCTTCGTTCATGAGCCGCAATAAGTTGCCGTAGGTACTCACGTTGTTGAAGCCGTGATCGTGTACCCCGAAATGCCCAACGTGCGAGGCCATCTGCTGCACGGTGTGTTCCCTGGCCATCGCGAGGAAGGATTCGTCGCCCGTGGCGTCGTATTGTAGTAATTCGGCTCCGTAGCGGAAACCTTCGGTCCATTCGGTCCAGCCGCGCGTGGTGTACTCGCCCTGGACGGTAAAAACCGGCGAACCCTTGGCGGGATCGTATTTTTGGTTGAGGAGGTTTATTTTCTCGCCCGAAAGTTGCCACAGGTGGTCGAGCTTGGGTTGGAGGTCGGCGGCTTCGAGGTCTTCGTTGATTTGCATGGAAAGTTGTGTCGGATACGTAATTGGAATTTTCAGTGTTAGTGTTTGTAAGGCTTGAAGCGCTGTTAACTAATGACTTTACGAAGAATTAGATTTTAACCAACTGCTAATTGCCTGAAATATAAAACATTGTGTTTTCGGTAAATAGCGGTCTTGAAACGGAGTAAAAGTGGTATCGTTGGCGTAAATTCCCCATGCCTTCGATGGTCAACTCAACTTTCCCGCCTTAATCGTTGTTAACCCCCAAATCGTTACATCCAAGTTTTCCGTGAATCAAGAACAGAAAAGCGGTCAGATATTTGACCTCCCTACTTTACGACGACTTTATACCTTCGTTGGCCCTTACAAGAAGCAGTTTTTTGGTTTGATCGGCATTATCATGGTCAGTGCCGTACTATCACCGCTGCTGCCGCTGCTCATCAAGTACACCATCGACAATCCCATCGCTACCGGCAACTACAACCAGCTGGCGCTCATGATGGGCCTCATGATTATCGTGCTGGTTTTGCAGGGACTGATTTCGTTCGTCAATACCTATCTGTCGGGCTGGCTGGGGCAATATATCATCCGCGACATCCGAGTGACGCTCTACGAGAAAATCATCAACATGCGGTTGAAATTTTTCGACCAAACCCCCATCGGCCGCCTCGTAACCCGCACCATCTCTGACGTCGAGACGCTCTCCAACGTGTTTAGCGACGGCATGGCGGCCATCGCCGGCGACATTTTGCAATTGACACTGATTATCGCCGTGATGTTTTACACCGACTGGAAACTGTCACTTATCAGCTTGTCCATGATCCCGCTGATGCTGGTGAGTACGTACGTTTTTAAGGAAAAAATAAAGGATGCCTTCAACGAGGTCAGGGCGGCAGTTTCCAACCTAAATTCCTTTGTGCAAGAGCACATCACGGGTATGAACATCGTGCAGATTTTTGGCAGCGAGGACGCCGAGTACGATAAGTTCGAACAAATCAACACTACCCACCGCGACTCTAATATTCGTTCGATTCTGTACTATTCCATCTACTTTCCGGTGGCCGACGTCATTGCGGCGGCGGGTACCGGCCTAGTGGTATGGTACGGCTCCAAGCAGATTTTGGCTCAGGACGTTACCTTTGGTACCGTCACGGCCTTTGTAATGTTTATCGGGCTTTTCTTTCGCCCCATCCGCCAATTGGCCGACCGTTTTAACACGCTGCAAATGGGAATCGTCAGTACCGATCGCATTCTGAAACTGCTGGATAGCGATGAATTCACGGAAAACAACGGCACTTACCAGCCCGAAAAAATAAGGGGAAAAGTGGATTTTAAAGGGGTGTGGTTTGCCTACAACGAAGAAGAGTACGTACTGAAAAACCTGAATTTT
>JBBSSJ010000429.1:0-2628 GCA_038242095.1 Cytophagales bacterium | reverse complement strand
GTACGTCTGACGGTTAATTTCGTTGATGGCCTCGATCGTATTCTTGCGAATATCGCGGTTCATGCCGCTGGGATCGCTCACGTACAGCACTGGATCGCCGCCCGTGCGGCACTGCACACCCTGATACACTGAAGGCAGGAAACCGCTTCCCCATACGCTCTTACCCGCGTCGGGCTGCTTGCCCCCCGAAGCCAGCACGATGAAGCCCGGCAGGTTCTGATTCTCGGAGCCCAGCCCGTAAACCGACCACGCGCCAAGGCTCGGCCGTCCCAGCCGCGCGCTGCCCGTGTGCATCAGCAGTTGGGCGGGAGCGTGGTTGAACTGGTCGGTGTGCATCGCTTTCAGGAAAGTCACCTCGTCGGCTACGGTTTGCAGGTGCGGCAGGTAATCGGAAATCCAGGCACCGGACTGTCCGTGCTGCGCAAACTTTCCCTGCGGGCCCAGCATCTTGGGCACCCCCTGAATGAAAGCGAATTTCTTGCCTTCCAAAAACTCCGCCGGGCAATCCTTGCCATGGTATTTTTCGAGCTCGGGTTTGTAGTCGAAAAGTTCGAGTTGCGAAGGTGCCCCCGCCATGTGAATGTAAATAACGCGCTTGGCCTTGGGCGCAAATTGCGGCATCCTGACCGCCATCGGATCAGCGGGCAAAGCGGGCGCGGCAATCTCAGCGCTGGAAGTACCGCAACTGCCCAATAGCGAACCCAGCCCAATGGCTCCCAGGCCGAAACCGCACTCTTTCAAAAAATGCCGCCGCGTCTGCCGTTGTAGCTCGGCGTGCTGCAGTTCTTTAAACAGGTTGTTCATGATTTCGGAATTTCTTGATTGAATCGAAGGCGAGCAATCGGCTAAATTTTAATCCCCCAGGTATCGTTCATCGAGCGTCCCAGCAGGGCGTTGGCTTCCTTGTCGTTCTTGAAACGCTCTTTTTTAGGGTCCCACTGCAAGGGACGCTTCAACTGGTAGGCTATGTTGCCGATATTGCACACGGTGGCCGTACGGTGGCCAGTCTCGACGTCGCAGATAGGCTTGCTACGGTTTCGCACGGCATTCAGAAAGTCTTTGTAATGATTTTCGCTGTAATAGACGTGTTTCTCGTTTTCACCGATCTTCTTATCCCGCAGGGAGGCTGGAGTGGTTTCGAGTTTTTTGCGCTGTACCTTCAGTTCCCCTTCGGTACCGACGAAATGGATGGCATTGTTCCAATCCCATTTCTGGTGGGTCATTGTAATGCCGTTAGCGTAACGGTAGGTAAGGTAAGGGTGCTCGCGGCCATCGGGCGCAATGACTTCGACCGGACCACTTTCGTCCATGTCCAGCGACCATTGCACTATATCGAACATGTGCGCGCCCCAGTCAGTCACCATGCCTCCGCCAAATTCTTTGTACAGGCGCCAATTGGGAAAAACATCTTTGGTCACGGGCGGCGCAAGTTCGGCGTTGAAATTGGCGGGTGCATTGGGGCCAAGCCAGGCGGTCCAGTCAAGCCCATCGGGAATTGGCTCGGCCGGGAGCGTATATGGGATCGGTGGCGGGCCGACATTGACCTTGATACTTTTGATTTCGCCCAAATATCCGTTGCGAATAAGCTCAGCCGTTTGCCTGAATTCGGGCCACGAACGCTGCATGCTGCCCGTTTGGAATACACGGTCATGCTTGCGGGTTGCCTCCACCATGGCCCGGCCTTCGCGCACTGTGAGTGAGAGTGGTTTTTCACAATAAATATCTTTTCCGGCTTCGGCGGCTCGGACGGCCGCAGCGGCGTGCCAGTGATCGGGCAGGGCGATGACCACGGCGTCGACGTCTTTCATCGCCAAAAGCTCCCGAAAATCCTTAAATACCGGGATAACGTCTTGGCTACCAGTAGTTTCATTCTTGGCGTAATGCTCCTTGATCCGGTCGAGGGCAAGGCGAGCTTTGGCGTCATAAACTTCGCTCAGGGCCGCAATCCGGATTTCGCCCGTAGAAAGAAAGGAGTTGACCAGACCTCTGCCTTGTTTCCCGGTGCCGATATACCCCAACGAAATCACGTCGCTTGGTGCCACATACCGGGTACCGTCCGGGCGCTTTCCGCCCAGAACGTAGCGGGGAACGATCATGAAGGCCGCCGCCGCCGCGGTGGCGCTTCCGATAAAGCCTCTTCGGGAGAAAGCATTGCGTTTTTCGCTTTTCATATTAAAGGTAGGTTTATGATTTGAAATTATTCTTTCGTCACCACTTCATCCAGATTCAACAAAACATTGGCCGAAACCGTCAGTGCTGCCAATTCGGGCGACTTATGCCGCGGTATGTAAGTCAAAAGGCTGTCGATCTCGTTCGGTTTCTGGCGGTATTCCTTTAGTGCTTTATTGTACACCCCCAACATCACCGTTAAACTTTTGGCACGGATGGGACGGTAGGTCAGTTTTTGGTATCCTAGCCGTAGCTGCTGCTCGGGGGTCTTGGCTTTGCTTTGCATAAATACCGCCAAACGTTGCGCCGACTCTAAATAGACCGGATCATTAAGCGTTACCAGCGCCTGCAGCGGCGTGTTGGTACGGATGCGACGCGACTGGCAGAACTCCCGGCTCGGCGCGTCGAAGGTCGTCATCGAAGGGTAAGGCGCCGTCCGTTTCCAGTAGGTGTAAAGCC
>JBBSSJ010000428.1:0-2659 GCA_038242095.1 Cytophagales bacterium | reverse complement strand
CAGGCCCTTGTTAGCAAAGCAGCCTTTATCAGGATCGAGCTTATCAGGATTACAACTGACGGCTATAAGCAGAAACAAGGCGAATGCGGCGAATAAGAGGGTAATTTTTTGCATAGGGATGAGGTAAAAAAACGCTGGCTCGCCAGCAAAGAGCCGCCAACACCTAGAGAGGTTGGAAACAAAAAATATTTTTTGCATTTCTAAGCATCAGCCATCAAGTGAATGGTCTGCCATAGCAGCGCACCGCCATTAACCGTTGGCTGGTCACCCATCAACCCTTCCCCCTTCAACCCAAGCGGAAATTTGCTCCACCAGCACCTCGTTAATTCGGACGTAGCTTTCGTGCGTCCAGCCCGCGATGTGGGGCGTCAAGATGGTATTGGGCGAGGTACGTAGGTAGTCGAACGCTTCCTGCTGCGGATTAGTGAGTTGGCTAAGTTTTTCGTTTTCGAGGACGTCGAGGCACGCGCCCAACACTTTACTCGTCTTTATTTCTTTGACCAGGGCGCTGGTGTCCACTACTTCGCCGCGTGAAACGTTGACGAGATAAAACGGCTTGAGGAAGGCCGCGATGAAATCTGCATCGACCAAGTTCCGGGTATCGTCCGTGAGCGGAACATGCAGGCTCAGTACATCGGCTTCGCGCTGGATCTCAGCCGTGGAAGACTCTTGTGCGTATACGTCGCCGTAGTTGGAACGGTACTTATCGTAGGCCAGCACACGGCAACCGAACCCGCTGAGGCGTTGTGCGGTCGCGGAACCGTTGTTGCCGTAACCAATCAGCCCGACGGTCTTGCCCATCAATTCGACGCCCCGGTTGCTCTCGCGGTCCCAAATGGCTTGCCGCACTTCGCGATCGGCTTGGTTGAGGTTATTGAAGAGCGATAGTAACATGCTCAGCACGTGTTCGGCTACGGCGTCGCGGTTACC
This sequence comes from Cytophagales bacterium, assembly GCA_038242095.1. Taxonomy (GTDB): domain Bacteria; phylum Bacteroidota; class Bacteroidia; order Cytophagales; family Spirosomataceae; genus Persicitalea. The sequence goes on along the minus strand of JBBSSJ010000428.1, from coordinate 1,729 downwards.
CGTTCCGGCATGAAAGAGTTGGATATTCATTCGGGCGGTGGCGTCGAGGTCGATCATGTCGAGCCCGGCCCCGGCTCGGGCGATGAACTGCAGGCGGGTGGCCTGGGTCAGCAACTCCTCGTCGATTCGGGTTTTGCTCCTGATAATCAGGCCATCGTAGTCGGCCAGACAGGAAATAATATCGTTGCGGCGAAAATCGGGCTTGTAATCACACTGCCAGCCGCAGGCTTCAAGCATCGGCAGTAGCGAGGGGTGCATCTGGTCGGCAATCAGTATTTTCATGGGAGCGGAAGGTTTTTTCGTAACTTGCCAATCTGGCGGCGAATTCCTAGTACTTCGTTCAAGGTACAGCGTTGCGCTAAATTTGGATTGGCAACAAATATTCGTGAAAGATACTCCCAATTAAAATTTACAAACACACTCTGGCTGCCGAAAAGTTTGGTTACCCAGGGCTTTTCGATAGCCGGGTGCCGACAGGGGAACCGACTTCTACTATTTAAAATTGATTCATTTATTTCATGAATGATCTACAAGAACGCAAACCAGTCATCGGCATCAGCCTGGGCGATTATAATGGCATCGGGCCGGAAGTTGTTCTGAAAGCTTTGGAGGGTAACCAGTTATCACGAATCTGCACGCCGATCGTGTACGGCTCGCTTAGGGTACTCAATCGCTACCGGAACCAACTTCAAATGAAAGACTGGAACCTGCAAGCGATCAAGACGCCCGACCAGGCCCACCCCAAGGCGACTAATGTCATCACCTGCTGGAACGACCAGCAGACTGAGGCCGAGCCGGGCAAAATTACCGCCGAGGCGGGTCAAGCCGCTTTTGCCGCCCTTAGCCGGGCTACCAGCGACCTGAAAGCCGGGCAAATCGACGCGCTGGTGACGGGCCCGATCAATAAGGACACGATGCAAAGCGAGGAATTCAAATTTCCCGGCCACACGGAGTACCTGGCGGCAGCCTTCGATACCAAAGAAGCGCTGATGTTCATGGTGTCCGATGGGTTGCGCGTGGGCGTGCTCTCGGGCCATATTCCGGTGCTACAGGTACCTACCCAGGTGACGACCGAAAAATTGAATCATAAAATCAAGCAGATGCTGCAATCGCTGCGCGGCGACTTCGGCATCACCAAGCCTCGGCTGGCGGTGCTGGGCCTCAATCCGCACGCGGGTGAAAACGGCCTGCTGGGCCGCGAGGAACTGGACGTCATTGCGCCCGCACTGGAGCGCTTCCGCGAACGGGGCGAGCTGGTGTTTGGGCCGTTTCCGGCCGATGGATTCTTTGCCGCGAGTACTTACAATCAGTACGATGCCGTACTCGCTATGTACCACGATCAGGGGCTGATTCCCTTTAAGACGATTTCGTTCAATGCGGGCGTCAACTTCACGGCCGGACTGCCCGCCGTGCGTACCTCGCCCGACCACGGCACGGCCTACGGCATCGCGGGCCAGAATGTGGCCGAGCCAGGCTCGATGCTCGCGGCCATTTATTTGGCCTGTGACATCGTCCGCTACCGCGAAGAAGCCGCCGAACTGGCCAGCAACGCGCTGGTATCCAAACCCCAACCCTCGGAAAGTCAGGCCCCCGGCAAAGCACAAAAGTCAAATCGGTATCGGTAGGTAGTTGGGTTCGTTTGTTTAGCTTTCTTTTAGAAGGTCCTAGCAAACTAGTCTTCAAACGAATATAGCCCGCCCTGATTTCCACTTCGAAATGGCAAGCGTCT
>JBBSSJ010000427.1:0-2672 GCA_038242095.1 Cytophagales bacterium | reverse complement strand
CCGGTTTTTTCGATCACCACGTAGTCGAGGCCCCAATAGACAACCCAGGCTTTATAGGTTTTATTGACGGTCTCGATGTCGAGCCGCTTGGCACCTTCGGGCGTCGGAATTTTGAACAGGGCGATTTCGTTGTAGGCTATTTCGTCGTTGAGGTAACCGAAGACCGCCAGCACCTCCACGACCTTGCGGATCTGGCGCACGACTTTTTCGACCGTCTCACGCGATTCTTCTTTAATCACAATTGTGAAACGTGAGATGCCCTTGCGCTCCGTTTCGGACACGGTCAGGCTCTCGATGTTGATCCGGCGGCGCGTAAAGATAATCGTTATCTTATTCAGCAGCCCGATGCTGTTTTCCGTGAAAACACAAATGGTGTACGAAGTCATAGGGGGTTATTTTAGCCGTATTTCCGCCACGCTCGCGCCGGACGCTACCATGGGGAATACGTTTTCTTCCTTTTCGACGATTACTTCCAGCAGGTATGGCTTGTCGGAGGCCAGCATTTTGTCCAGCGAGTCACTTAGGTTTTCGCGGGCGTCGCAGGTATGCCCGGCAATGCCGAAGCCTTTGGCGATAGTGATGAAATCGGGGTTTTGCAGTTCTACGAACGAGTAGCGTTTTTCAAAAAACATTTGCTGCCACTGCCGCACCATGCCCAGGTAGTTATTGTTCAGGATGATCGCTTTCACGGGCAGGCCGCTTTGGGCGATGGTACCGAGCTCCTGAATCGTCATCTGAAAGCAGCCGTCGCCGATGATGGCGACCACTTCGCGGTCGGGTTGGGCCACTTTGGCCCCGAAAGCCGCTGGAAGCGCGTAGCCCATAGTACCCAGCCCGCCGGAGGTGATGAACGAATTGTTACGCTTGAACTCGTAGTAGCGCGCCGTGACCATTTGGTGCTGTCCCACGTCGGCCACGATGACCGCCTCGCCTTTGGTTTTGTCAGAAAGCATCCTGACGACCTCGGCCATTTTTATTTGCTCGGTGTCGCCCGAAAGCTCGGGGATCGTGATGGCTTCTTCCTCTTCCTTGTCTAACGCCTTAAATTTCGCCAGCCAATCTTCGTGGCTGTTAGGATTGAGGAGCGGCGTCAGCATTTTCAGTGCCTCTTTCGCGTCACCAACCACCGGCGCGGCCGCTTTAACGACCTTATCGATATCGGCCGGGTCGATTTCGATGTGGACGATTTTGGCCTGTTTGGCGTAGCGTGCCGTGTCGCCCGTCACGCGGTCGTCGAAGCGCAGTCCGACGCCGATCAGCACGTCGCACTCGTTAGTAAGGCGGTTAGTACTGTAGTTGCCATGCATTCCCAGCCAGCCTACGTAAAGTGGGTGGTCTACCGGTACCGACGACAGGCCTAACAGCGTCGAAGCGCAGGGAATGCCCGTTTTTTCAAGCAATTCAATTAGTTCTTTTTCCGCTCCGGCGAGTTTTACGCCGTGACCGAACAGCAGATAGGGCCGTTTAGCTCCATTGATGAGTGTGGCGGCGGCTTCGATATGCTCGCGCTTAGGCACGAGGCGGGGATGATAGCCGGGTAGTTTGTGGCAAAAATCGTAGCGAAAGGGCTTCGTCATCATTTCCGTCTGTGCATTTTTGGTGATGTCGATCAGCACCGGACCGGGACGACCCGCGCGCGCGATGTAAAATGCCTTCGCCATCACCGCCGGTACTTCGTCGGCGGAGGTAATCTGGAAATTCCACTTGGTAATCGGCATCGTGATCCCAATCACATCAGTTTCCTGGAAGGCGTCCGTGCCAAGCAAGTGCTTGGCGACTTGCCCGACGACGCAGACCATCGGCGTAGAGTCGATGATGGCGTCGGAAATGGCTGTAATGAGGTTCGTCGCGCCGGGTCCCGATGTGACCAAGCACACGCCTACTCTGCCGGAAACGCGCGCGTAGCCCTCGGCGGCATGGCCCGCGCCCTGCTCGTGCCGCACCAGAATGTGGTTGACCTGTTTCTGATAATCGTAGATGGCATCGTACACGGGCATGATTGCTCCACCGGGGTACCCGAAAATCGTATCGACGCCCTCGGCCAGCAAAGACCGAATCAGGGCGTGGGAGCCGTTGAGCGGCGCGGTGATTTCTGGCACCGCCATTGGCGCGTCCAGAACGTTGGTGGTGTCTTCTTTCATCTCATTTCAATTTTGAATGAGTGAATAATAGAATGAGTGAATATTACTTACGCTTATACACCCCAATGCTATTCTATCCTTCACTCACTCTACTATTTAAAATTAAACTTCGTCCGTCACGCAGCCTTCGCTGGCTGATTTTACCTGGCGGATGTATTTTCCTAACACGCCCTTAGTGAACAGGGGTTTTGGTTGTTTCCAGTTGCTTTTCCTTGCCGCCATCTCCTCGTCCGAAATGTGGAGCGTGAGCAGGCGTTGGTCGGCGTCGATCGTGATGCGGTCGCCTTCCTGCACCAGCGCGATGGGGCCGCCCTCGAAGGCTTCGGGGGTGATGTGGCCAACGACGAAGCCGTGCGTACCGCCCGAAAAACGCCCGTCGGTAATCAGCGCGATCTTGTCGCCCAGGCCCGCTCCCATCACGGCCGAGGTGGGTTTCAGCATTTCCGACATGCCCGGCCCGCCTTTGGGGCCCGAATTACGAATCACAACCACGTGGCCTTCGCGGATCTCACCCCTAGCCAGCATGTCGAT
>JBBSSJ010000426.1:0-2676 GCA_038242095.1 Cytophagales bacterium | reverse complement strand
GTTGCTGCGGCAGGCCCCGAACTCCTACATTTGGCAAAAACTGGATTCCAGCAACGACGAGGTTCAAACGGCTTTGTTGGCGTCGATCAAGAAGGTCGGGAGCCAGAACTCACTGACTATTCTGGCGAGCGCAGCGGCGGGCACTTCGCTGCCCTACCCCGTGCGGCTGCGGGCGGCGCGCTACCTCGGTGGCAGCTGGGAGGGCGAGGAGTTCGTGCTTAAGTTATTGAAAGAAAAACGGCTGCACGGCGAAGTAAAAGCGGCTGCCCTCGACGGCATCAGCCAGGCCTACCGTCCCGAAATTCGGACCGCCGCCGACAAGTACCTCGATTTTGGGGGCGGGGCGAAGAGTATTTTTGAATAAGGTAAATTCTCCCGTCTCCTTCCTTTATCTTCTAAAACCTAAAAAGTAACAGACTATGATGCGCCGTAGAAATTTTGTAAAATCCACCCTCGGACTCGCCGGAGCGGCGGCTTTGGCTACCGATAGCTTCGCCGGAAAAATGCCCGCCAAAAACAAATTCAACCTCAAATACGCGCCCCATTTCGGGATGTTCAAGAATTCGGCGGGCGACGATCCGATAGAACAGCTCAAATTCATGGCGGATCAGGGCTTTATGGCCCTGGAAGACAATGGCATGATGGGCCGTCCGGTGGACGTACAGGAGAAAATCGGCAAAGAAATGAGCCGCCTGGGCATGGAAATGGGCGTGTTCGTGATCGACAAAGGCGGCAACGGTGCCAACTCGCTGGCGGCGGGAAAGCCCGAATACATCGATATTTTTCTGGAAGGTTGCCGGAAGGCTGTGGAAGTAGCCAAGCGCGTCAACGCCAAGTGGGCCACCGTGGTGCCCGGCGACTTTGAGCGGAACCTGCCCATCGGCATCCAAACCGGCCACGTAATCGACGCGTTGCGCCGAGGGGCCGAAATCCTGGAACCTAGTGGATTGGTGATGGTACTGGAAGCACTCAGCGACACGCCTAACCTCTTCCTGCGTTCCTCGGACCAGACCTACGAAATCTGCCGGGGTGTCAACAGTCCTTCCTGCAAAATTTTGTTCGACATTTACCATATGCAGAAAAACGAAGGCCACATTATCCCGCATATTCAGTGGGCATGGCCCGAAATCGGGTACTTCCAGGTCGGCGACAACCCCGGCCGCAAGGAACCCACGACGGGCGAGATCAACTACAAGAATATATTCAAGTACATCTACGAGCGCAGCAAGGAAGAGGGCAAGAGTTTTATCGTGGGCATGGAGCATGGCAATTCCAAACCCGGTAAAGAAGGCGAAACGGCCGTCATTAGGGCGTATCAGGAAAGTGACTCATTTTCTGTTTGAAAATCAATGATGAGTGATGAATGATGAATGGTTTTCCTCTCTCATTCATCATTCATCACCGCACGGGCGGCCCCGTCATCGTTCATCACTTTTTAAAATGAGACAGCAAATCCTTACCATCGAGCAGACGCGACAGAAAATCCGGCGGATTGCGTACGAGATTTTTGAGCAGAATTTTGAGGAAGAGGAAATCATCCTGGCGGGCATTGCCGGGCAGGGTTTTGCTTTTGCGCAGCTTTTGGCTCAGGAATTGCAGGCTATTTCTCCCATCCGTACGAGTTTAGCCGAAATGATTTTTGACAAAGAGAAGCCGAACCGCAGTGAGATCACTTTTCGCGACGAGCTTACGCTGACCGACGGCAAAGTCGTCATCATGGCCGACGATGTGCTAAATACAGGTCGTACGCTGGCTTTTGCGCTCCAGCCTTTTTTGCAACACCGCCTAAAAAAGCTGCAGGTAGCCGTTATCGTGGACCGCAACCACCGCCATTTTCCGATTTCGGCGGACTACGTGGGCTACGCGTTGAGCACTACGTTCAACGAGCACGTGGAGGTCGTGCTCAGTTGGGCGGGTGAGGAAGGGGTTTATTTGAAATAAGATTTTTCGTACCGTAAAGCCAACTCACGCATTCGCTTGATCGCCGGTTTCTCTTAAAAAAGCCGCTTTTACCTGGCTAAACCCTGACGATTATTTTTTGCGCGCCCGTTTGGTTATTACGTACATTTGCGGCCCCCAATCAATACACTTTCGCCCGCGCGACCATCCTTTATGGAAAAAAAGCCCCACAAGAAATTAAATGAACTGGCCGCTACGGCCATTTGTGGCAACGACATTACTTCCTCCTGTCTTTACGTCTCCTCGCTCGCGATTCTTTACGCCGGGCAATACGCCTGGATTGCGCTTCTGATCGTGGCGGCGGTGCTGTATTTGTTTCGTAAGATTTACGGGGAGGTAGTCGGCGCGCTGCCGCTTAACGGCGGTGCCTACAACGTGTTGCTTAACACCACGTCGAAGAGCAATGCCTCCATCGCAGCCTGTCTTACCATCTTGTCGTACATGGCGACGGCGGTGATTTCGGCCACCGAGGCGATGCACTACCTGCACGATATCTTGCCAAGCATCAACATCATACTGGCAACGGCAATCTTGATCACCTTGTTCCTGTTTCTCGTTATGTCGGGAATCAGCGAGTCTTCGATTGTGGCAATTGTTATTTTTGTATTGCACATCACCGCGATGGCGACGCTGATTATCAGCGGAATCTGGTACGTTTCGATCCACGGATTGCAAACTGCAAACTTGAATTTCGATACTCCGCTCAAAGACGGTTTC
>JBBSSJ010000425.1:0-2724 GCA_038242095.1 Cytophagales bacterium | reverse complement strand
CTACCTCTCGACCGACCCACAGCACCAGGACTTGATTTTACACTCGGTGTATCACCATCCCAACGGTTGGGATTACATCCCCGAAGGCCAAAAGGTACCCAACGGCGAGTCGAGCATGTGGGGCGACTACCACGCCCGCGAAGCGGCGCTTTACGTGCAGCGAATCATTAAAGACGAGCCGTATTATGCTTATTTGGGGGCAATTAGCGGGCAGTCGGCCACGGGCAATCGGCCTAAAATTGAGCTGGCTGTCTAATAGAATCCTATGCCTGTCCCAAATTCTGACTTCTAATTTAGAATTGAACGCTACTGCTTACGACTACAAATAGCCGAAAGCCGTCAGCCGAAAGCCGATCGCCAATATGAATCTCTCCCGCTGCTGCATCCATACCATCACCACCAAACCCTGGACGTTGGCCGAATCAGTCGAGCATTACGCTGCCGCTGGCATCAAGGGCATCAGCGTGTGGCAGAATGCCGTAGAAGGCATAACCCACGCGCAAGCCGGGGAACTTATCCGCCGTCACGGGCTGGAGGTTGTCTCCTACGTGCGCGGCGGTTTTTTTACAAGTATCTCGGCTCAGGAACGCGAGAAAGCTATTGAGCACAACAAGAAATTGCTGGAAGAAGCCGCTGCATTAGGCGCGCCGCTGATCGTACTGGTGTGCGGCGCTTCGCCTGATCAACCGCTCGAAACCTCGCGGGATCAAATCAAAACCGGCATCGAGACGCTGCTGCCGTTGGCCGAGCAGCTGAACGTCAAGCTGGCCATCGAGCCGCTTCATCCGATGTATGCCGCCGACCGCTCAGCGATCAATTCTCTGGCGCAGGCCAGCGACATGGCCGAAGCCATCGCCTCGCCGATGGTTGGCATTGCCGTGGATGTGTACCATGTATGGTGGGAACCCGAGCTGGAGAAGCAAATCAAGCGTTGCGGCGAGCACGGCAACCTGCTGGCTTACCACGTTTGCGACTGGAAGGTGAATACCCTCGACCTGCTCAACGACCGCGGCTTGATGGGTGAAGGCTGCATCGACCTCAAAAAAATCAGTCGTTGGGTAGACGCTACGGGTTTCAATGGCTACGCCGAAGTGGAGATTTTTTCCAATATTTATTGGGAGCAAAACCAGCACGAGTTTTTGAATAAAATCGTGGGAGCGTTTGAGGAGAAAGTATAATATCTGACTAAAAAAATAATTGTCCACTTTCCATTACCAACCCGCACCGGCGTACCGGTCCACTGAATGAAAACATATACCATCGGAATCATCATGAACGGCGTCACGGGGCGCATGGGTACCAATCAACACCTGTTGCGCTCGATCAAGGCCATTCGGGACCAGGGCGGCGTAAAGCTTTCGGCCGACGAGGTCATCATGCCCGACCCAATTTTGGTCGGGAGGAATGAGGCAAAGCTGAAAGACCTGTGCGAGCGATCAGGCGTTGAGAAGTACACCACCGACCTTGATTCGGTACTTAACGACCCACAGTATCAGATTTACTTCGACGCTCAAGTGACGGGCCGTCGCGCCGCCGCTGTTAAAAAGGCCATCGAGGCCAGAAAGAATATCTATTGCGAAAAACCCACCGGGACCAGCGTCGCCGAGGCTTTGGAACTCTATGAACAATGCGAAAAGGCGGGGTTGAAGCACGGCGTAGTGCAGGATAAGCTTTGGCTACCGGGCATGTTGAAGCTGAAACGTCTGATGGAAAACGACTTCTTCGGTAAGATTCTCTCAGTGCGGGGTGAGTTCGGCTACTGGGTGTTCGAGGGACACAGTGTCCCGGCCCAGCGGCCTTCCTGGAACTACCGGAAAGAAGACGATGGCGGCATCATCGTCGACATGCTCTGCCACTGGCGTTATGTGCTCGACAATCTTTTCGGCAATGTAAAGGCCGTTTCCTGCCTGGGCGCCACGCACATTGAGGAGCGTATCGACGAGCAGGGAAACCCCTACAAATGCACGGCCGACGATGCCTGTTACGCCACATTTGAGTTGGAAGGCGGCGTTATTGCTCAATTCAACTCTTCTTGGACCACGCGCGTACGCCGCGACGACCTGCTTACCCTGCATGTAGATGGTACCAAAGGCTCGGCGGTGGCGGGCCTGCGAGGTTGCGTCACGCAGCACTACGGCAATACGCCCAAGCCCGTCTGGAACCCCGATATCGTGCAGCCCATCGACTTCTTCGCAGGCTGGTCGGAAGTACCCGAGCAGGAATTGTTCGACAATGCTTTTAAAGCCGAGTGGGAGCTATTCCTGATACACATCGTCAAAGACACGCCTTTCCCCTGGGGCCTGAAAGAAGGCGCCAAGGGCGTGCAGCTAGCCGAAAAAGGGATCGAAAGCTGGGAAAAGCGGAAATGGATTGAAATAGAAGAACTATGAAAACTGCCCTTATAACTGGTGGGAGCCGGGGGATCGGCCTCGGGATTGCGCAATGTTTGGCCCGCGAGGGTTACGACATTGCCATTAACGGCGTGCGTCCGCAGGAATTGGTGGATGACACACTCGCAGATTTGCGCGAAATGGGCATCAAGGCGGTTTATTGCCAGGGAAGCATTGCCTCCGCTGATGATCGGGCGCGTATTGTGGAAGAAGTTTACGAAAAACTGGGTGGCTTGAATGTATTGGTCAACAACGCGGGCATTGCCCCCAAGCAACGCCTCGACTTGCTCAACACCACGCCCGAAAGCTTCCGAGACTTGCTGGATACCAACCT
>JBBSSJ010000424.1:0-2821 GCA_038242095.1 Cytophagales bacterium | reverse complement strand
TATTTCTAAAAGCGTTCTTTTTGAGCCTGTCAAACATTTCTTCATCAATCTTTGTCAGCCCGGTACTGTATCGACGCTGCTGGCGATTGAAGGTTAGGGCAATCTTTATGGTGTTATCCCCTCTAAATTTTGAGTGAAAAAGGTTTACAGTTGCTGCTTTCATAGAAGTAGTATGTTGAGATATGAGAACTACAATGAGTACTACAAAGATAGAGAATCAAAGCATAGCATCAATAAAGAATCAGTAAAATATATTAGTTAATCTGTTGGTATTTAGAGTTTTTAGTGTAAAACTACAAACACAATAATAATAGCGATAAGGTCAAATTTATGACTTGTAATCAGTAGGTCGTTGGTTCGATCCCGACTGGAGGCTCTTAAAAGTCAAGCACTTAGCATTAATTTGCTAGGTGTTTTTTTTGTTGCATTACCAGGCAATACGTAGTGCTAGCTTTGAGGTCGCTGTGAAATTGAAAATTGTGTCTTGCTGCCATTTTACAGTTGCGCTACTGCCAAAAAGCAGTTATATTTGTCTAATCATTTGACAAAAAATCATGGCAACTCCCGCACTTCCGCTTTCCGATGCTCCAAAACCGCGTCGTTCCTATATACCCCGTAAAGCTTCCGCCTTTGCCATTATCGAGCAAGCCAGTCACGGCGTTCCGTCGTCCCAGGCCGATCAACTGGCGCAACTTCTCGGCATCTCTTATAAAGAACTAGCCACGATCCTGCAAGTTGCCGAACGTACCCTGCACCGGTTTCGGAGCGAGGGGGAACTTGATTCAAGAACTTCGGAGCGGTTGCTGCTGCTTAAAAATATGGCCGCGCATGGCTTGCTGGTTTTTGATGGTCAGGCCGAGGCTTTGGCGGACTGGCTCAGGTATCCGCTCCGCGAACTTAAAGGACAGACGTCCTTGTCTTTGCTTTCTACTATCAGCGGGTTTGGTTTGGTCGACGACGTGCTGACGCGCATCGAGTACGGCGTTTACTCCTGAGCATTTTTCTGCCCATGCTGGTATACCGCCTTTACAAAAGTACCTACATCACCGAACCACTCTCCGCCGAAGGGGCACGTCGGGCGGGTGGACGTTGGAATCCTAAAGGTTATCCCATTCTTTACACTTCTGCCACGCCTGAGTTGGCTTTGCTCGAAATCGTGGCGCACTTGAATCCTTCTTTCGTACCGCAATTTCATTTGCTGGTTCTGGAAGTACCCGACTGCCAACGGGTCATAACGCCGGACGACTTGCCAGTTGACTGGCAGGAAACTTCACAGTACGATTACTGCCAGAATTATTTGTCAGAATGGTTGAAGCGGCCGCAAGAGCTGTGCGTGTCGGTTCCTTCGGTTATCGTAAGCCGATCGAATAACTATTTACTACACACGCTGCACCCTGATTTTGGGAGTTCCGTCAAAATCATAGAAAACGAGCCGTTTCCGGTGGACAGTCGTTTAGCAATGGGTAAAGTCTTGGAATAGCCTTGCGAGATTAATAAAAGTCAGGCTCAAGAGACGGTGATATTCCCGAATAATTCACCCATTTTACAAAAAGGGTTCTATTTTTGCTGAAAGCAGACCAAACCCTACCTCATGCAAGATCAAGAAACCGAAGGACTACCGCCGTTCGTCAAAAGCTGGCGGCAACTGTACGCCATAATCGTCGGGGTGTTGCTGTTGCTGATCGTCCTGTTTTACGCCTTCATGATTCATTTCCAATGAGCTACCTCGATTGGATCGTCCTGGCGCTGTCGCTTTCGTTCATCGTGGGCTACGGAATCTACAAAAGCCTCGAAAATAAGAATATTGAATCCTACCTGCTGGCCAATCAGTCGCTGCCGTGGTACCACGTGGGGCTGTCGCTGATGGCGACGCAGGCGAGCGCGATTACGTTTCTGTCCGCACCGGGGCAGGCCTACACCGACGGGATGCGCTTCGTGCAGTTCTATTTTGGGTTGCCCTTTGCCATGATCGTGTTATGCATCACCTTCGTGCCCAAATTCCACAAGCTTCGGGTGTTCACCGCCTACGAGTACCTGGAAGGCAGGTTTGATCTTCGTACCCGTAGCCTTACGGCGGGGCTATTTTTGTTGCAGCGCGGGCTTTCGACGGGTCTGTCGATCTATGCGCCCTCCATCATTTTGTCGGCTATCCTGGATTGGGACATTATGTGGACCAACATCATTTCGGGTGGGCTGGTAATGCTCTACACCGTCACAGGTGGGGCCAAAGCAGTGTCGCACACGCACTTACAGCAGATGGGCATCGTGACGCTGGGCATGGTCATCGCGGGCTTCACCGTCGTAAAGCTCCTGCCCGACGACGTGTCGTTCACCGACGCGCTGCACGTGGCGGGCAAAATGGGGAAGACCAACGTGATCGACTTTACCTTCGACCTCGACAACCGCTACAATGTATGGTCGGGCATCATCGGCGGTTTTTTCCTGCAACTATCCTATTTTGGCACCGACCAATCGCAGGTCGGTCGGTACCTCACGGGTAGCTCGGTGGGTCAGAGCCGCTTGGGCTTGGCAATGAATGGATTATTAAAGATTCCGATGCAGTTTTTAATCCTGATGGTCGGGGCGCTGGTATTTGCTTTTTACCAGTTCACCACGCCGCCGCTATTCTTTAATCAGGTGAAAGTCGAACAGGTCATGGCGACGCCCTACGCCGACGAATACCAAAAACTGGAAGACCGCCACGCCACGCTGCAAGCCGAAAAGCGGCCGCACGTTCGCGCGCTGACGGCTGCACTGAAAGAGGACGATAATGCCGCCATCGACCGTGAGCGCAACTACCTGGCCGCTACCGAGGAAAAAG
>JBBSSJ010000423.1:0-2907 GCA_038242095.1 Cytophagales bacterium | reverse complement strand
GGCCTGACCATCGCGCTGGGCATCGTAGTGACGCAATTCGCCGTGTCTTTCGTTCGCCCCGATTGGGAAGGCTATTCGGGGTTTCTGCCATTTGTTTTTTTACTAGGCCGTTTCCTTGGCATCTACCACCCCGAAACCGAAGACGACGACACCCCGCTCAGCACGGGCCGAATCATTTTAGGCTGGGTGGCGGTAATTGTCTTCATCCTGTGCGCCAGCCCGAAACCTTTCGTTATTATTTAATTAGGGAAAGGGGGGAGGTGGAAAGGGCTAACGGCTAAAATACTGATATTTGATATTATAGCTGACAAAAGCCTAAACATAGTATTGGCGAAAGAACGCCGTTTACCCAAAAAAAATGTTCGCACTATTATACCGACTTGCTGGCTGGAAAGTACAGGGCAATCCGCCTTATGAGCTCGATAAAGCGATTTGGGTGGGGGCGCCGCACTTTTCTAATTGGGATCTGGGTGTGAGTCTCGGGGCGAGGGCGACTATGCGATTCGACATTCGGTTTTTGGCGAAGAAAGAAATTTTTGCCTGGTATTCGGGTTGGCTATTTCGGGCGCTGGGCGGCATGCCCGTAAACCGGCATAAAGCCAATAATTTGGTGGATGCCGTGGTCGATATTTTTCAGGAAAACGAAAAAATGCATATCGCCATCACGCCCGAAGGTACCCGAAACGATGTTGCTACCCTGAGAAAGGGATTTTACTATATGGCGCTCAAAGCCAACGTACCGCTTATTCTGGTAGGTTTCGATTACGTTCGCAAGACATTCGTCATGCGCGATCCGCTTTACCTCACCGGGGATTATATGACCGACATGAGGGCTTTTTACGAATTTTACCTCACGATTCAGGGGCCGCGCAAAACCTGGCTTATCAACTATGTGCTGACGAGCGAAATCCCGGCTTAGCGGTAATCGGCCATTATAGCTTATTTTCCGCTCGATCCGGTCCGCTTGCTCAAAAAATAATATATCCTTGAATTTTCTTTCGGAATAGTCGTTTATATCCCTGTATATTTGAGGAATTACGCCATTTTACAATTTCGAGTCTAAGTGCGGGGGATTTTTTTTGTGAAAGGATTGGATTCGTTATTTGGGAGGGCGCCGCGCCGCTGCCTTTCCTGCCTACCTTACTTTTTCTCGTTTTTGGTCGTGCCGCCCGGCGGACATGGGCCCTTCTTGCCGTACTCCCCTATCTCAGCAATCACAACCTATGAATCACGATATAGCCATCGACCTTGGCACCGCTAACTTTCTCATTGTCCACCAGGACGAAGTAGTCGTCGACCAACCTTCGGTCGTGGCCTTCGACCGTACGACCAACAAAATGCTGGCCGTTGGCCACCAGGCTATGCAGATGGAGGGAAAAACCCACGCCAACATTCGCACTGTGCGGCCACTGCAAGGCGGCGTGATCGCCGACTACAACGCCGCAGAGCAGATGATCCGGGGCATGATGGCGATGGTGGGCTTCCGCCGCAGCCTGTTTAAGCCGTTTATCAGGATGGTGGTTTGCATTCCGTCGGGCATCACCGAAGTAGAAAAACGCGCCGTCGAAGATTCCGCCGAAACCCTTGGCGCTCGAAAGCTGTACCTGATTCAGGAGCCCATGGCCGCCGCCGTGGGCATTGGGCTGAACGTTGAAGAGCCCGAAGGGAACATGATCGTGGACATCGGCGGCGGCACCACCGAAATTGCCCTGATTGCTTCCAGCGGCATCATCTGCAACCAGTCAATCCGCGTGGCGGGCAATACGCTCGACTCCGATATCGAACTGTACATTCGGCATGAATACAATCTGCTCATTGGTCAACCGACCGCTGAGCGTATCAAGCAAAGCATCGGCGCGGCCCTCACCGATCTGCCCGATGCCCAAACCGACTGTGAGGTAATGGGCCGCGATCTACTCACCGGCATGCCCAAGCAAATTATCATTTCCCAAGCTGAAATGGCACATTGTCTGGATAAATCGATCTCCAAAATTGAGGAATCCGTGATGAAGCTATTGGAAGAAATGCCGCCCGAACTCTCCGGCGACATTTATCTTCGGGGTATGTACCTCACCGGTGGCGGCGCGCTGCTCAAAGGCCTCGATAAGCGACTTTCCCAAAAAACTCGCCTGAAAGTCCATACCGTTGATGACCCGCTCCGCATGGTCGTCAAAGGCGCGGGCCTCGCGCTGAAAAATATCGAGCGGTCGGCGTACCTTATAAAGTAAGGTAAAAAAGGGGCAGAGGCACAAAGTTCGCCTACGCGGTGAGTGATTTATAGAATAGGGAGGTGAAAGAAAAACTTCATCATTCATCACTGGTGCGCCAGCCCGGTCATCATTAAAACGATCTCCGCGCCGGCGCGTTCTGATGCGCCGGCTTTGCCTACTTTTTGTTGCAGGGTTCGATAGTCGGCTTCGATGGTGCTTCGCTTTGCCCCGCCGGGCAGGATGGCTTCTAGCTCCGCTGTGAGGCTTTCCTCGGAAAAATCGTTTTGGATGAGTTCACGGACGGCTTCTTTTCCTAGGATAAGGTTGACCAGCGAAATGTAGGGCACCTTGATCAGACGCATGGCGATGGCGTAGGAAATGCCGCTTGTGCGGTAGCAAACCACTTCGGGCACCGAAAACAGGGCAGTTTCAAGCGTTGCCGTACCCGAGGTCACAAGGGCCGCTTCGGCGACGTGGAGCAAGTCATAGGTTGCTTCAAAAACAACGGTAACGTTCGGCTTATTTTGATACTTTTTGTAGAGCGCCTTCGGCAAACTGTTCACACCCGCGATTACGAAATGATAATCCGGGAAGCTTCCTTGCACGCTCAACATGGTGTCCAGTGTGCCCGTCACTTCCTGCTTGCGACTGCCGGGCAACAGGGCGACAATGCGCTGGTCGGTCAGGTTGTTTCTTT
>JBBSSJ010000422.1:0-2968 GCA_038242095.1 Cytophagales bacterium | reverse complement strand
CACCAGCATGGAAGCGCTCATCTATCACTTCAAGATTGTGATGGGTGAAATCGACGCTCCGATTGGTGAAATATACAACGCCGTGGAAGGCGGCAATGGCGAACTTGGATTTTACATGATCAGCGATGGCGGTCGCTCGCCTTACCGGCTGCATTTCCGTCGTCCATGTTTCATTTATTACCAGGCTTTCCCCGAAATGCTGAAAGGCGCCACACTTTCTGACGCAATCGTTATTATGAGTAGTCTCAATGTAATTGCAGGAGAGTTAGACAGTTAATTTTAATGATGAATGATGAATTATGAGTTTAACAAGCACTTATCATTCATCACTCATAATTCATAATTCATTTTGACACAAATAGCCGAACCTATCGCATTTACGCCCGAGCGCCAACAGCGCGTGGACCAAATGATTGCTAACTACCCCGAAGGTCGTCAAAAGTCGGCCTTGTTGCCCGTGTTGCACGTGGCGCAGGATCAATGGGGTTGGTTGAGTAGTGAAGTGATGGACCATGTGGCGCAGTTGCTCGACATCGAGCCCATCGAGGTGTATGAGGTAGCGACATTCTACACGATGTTTCACCTTAATCCGCTGGGTAAAAATGTTATCGAGTACTGCCGGACGGGCCCCTGCTGCCTGATGGGCGCGGAAGGCGTGTACGATCATTTGCAACAAAAACTGGGCATCACTACCGGAGAGACGACGCCCGACGGACTATTTACCCTAAAAGAAGTGGAGTGCCTGGCCGCCTGCGGCTGGGGACCGGTATTTCAGATTCGGGAAAAGTACTACATGAATTTGACCGATGAGAAGGTGGATTCGATCATTGAGGAATTGAGCAAGTAGCTATGGGAAAGAAGATATTATTAGAACACGCCCACATAGAAGGTATAGAAACCTTTGACGTTTACCGTAAAAACGGTGGCTACGAGGCGTTGGAAAAGGCGATCAAGACGATGACGCCCGAGGCGGTGGTGGAAGAAGCCAAGAAATCAGGGGTACGCGGCCGCGGCGGTGCAGGGTTCCCAATGGGTATGAAGTGGGGTTTCCTGGCTAAGCCCGAAGGCGTACCGCGTTATCTCGTCTGCAACGCCGACGAATCGGAGCCAGGTACTTTCAAGGATCACTATTTGATGAAAACCATTCCCCACCTTTTAATTGAGGGGATGATTATTTCCAGTTTCGCGCTGGGCGCCAACAAGTCGTTCATCTACGTGCGAGGCGAGCTGATGTACGTGATCGAGATTTTACAAAAAGCCATCGCTGAAGCCAAGGCGCAGGGTTTTTTAGGCAAGAACATTCTGGGTTCGGGCTACGACCTCGAACTCGTGGTGCATCCCGGCGGTGGGGCCTACATTTGCGGTGAGGAAACCGCCTTGCTCGAATCATTGGAAGGCAAGCGTGGCAATCCGCGTAATAAGCCGCCTTTCCCGGCCGTAAAAGGCTTGTATCAAAGCCCCACCGTGGTCAACAACGTGGAATCCATTGCTAACATGGCGTGGGTCATCAACCACGGGGGTGAGGCGTATGCTAGCATTGGCATTGGCCGCAGCACGGGCACCAAGCTTATTTCGGCTTCGGGACACATCAAGAATCCCGGCGTGTACGAAATTGAATTAGGTCTCCCCGTTGAGGAATTCATGAATTCTGACGAGTACTGCGGTGGTATCCGCGATGGTCACTGTTTGAAAGCGTTGGTAGCAGGCGGTTCGTCTGTCCCGATTATTCCGGCTCATTTGGTTTTCAAAACCGCCAATGGCGAAGACAGGCTGATGAGTTATGAATCGTTGTCCGACGGTGGATTTGCGACGGGTACCATGTTAGGTTCAGGCGGTTTCATTGCATTTGACGAAACGGCCTGCATTGTGCGCAATACCTGGAATTTCTCGCGTTTTTACCACCATGAATCTTGCGGGCAGTGTAGCCCATGCCGTGAGGGCACCGGCTGGATGGAAAAAGTTTTGCACCGAATTGAACACGGCCACGGCCACATGCGCGACATCGACCTATTAGTCGACGTCGCTAAAAAAATAGAGGGAAATACCATTTGCCCGCTTGGTGATGCCGCCGCCTGGCCCGTAGCCAGCGCCATCCGCCATTTCCGCGAAGAGTTTGAGTGGCACGTTACCAACCCTGCAGAGGCTACCAAGCCGGGAGCAGTATACATGGGAGAAGCGATGTTAGTTTGATTATGATGGAAGAAATGAAACCAGAATTATTGAAAATCACCTTCGACGGCATTGAAGTCGAGGTGGAGCCAGGCACGACGATCATGCAGGCAGCGCGGCGCATTGCTGAGGCCGACGCCAGTCAGGGGCATTTGGTGCCGCCTGCCATGTGCTACTATAAGCCCTTGGAAGGCAGTGGCGGCAAATGCCGCGCCTGTCTGGTAAAAGTAGCCCAAGGCTCGTCCAAGGATACGCGGCCCATGCCCAAGCTTGTGCCGTCGTGCATCACGATGGTGCAGGAAGGTATGGTAGTCGAGAACTTTACCAATCCCGACGTACTCGAAGAGCGCAAGGCGATTGTGGAATTCTTGTTGCTGAATCATCCGCTCGACTGCCCCGTTTGCGATCAGGCGGGTGAATGCCACTTGCAAGATTTTGCCTACGAGCACGGCTCCTCCGCCCAGCGTTACGAAGAAGATCGTCGGACGTTCGAAAAGCATGACATCGGCCCTTACATTCAGTTGCACATGACGCGCTGTATCTTGTGCTACCGGTGCGTGTACACGGCCGATCAAATCACCGAAAAGCGGGTCCACGGGGTACTGGGCCGGGGCGATGCCGCCGAGATCAGCACTTACATCGAGAAAGCGATCGATAATGATTTCTCCGGCAACGTCATCGACGTTTGTCCGGTTGGCGCTTTGACCGATAAGACCTATCGCTTCAAAAACCGCGTATGGTTCAGCAAGCCCGTCGACGCGCACCGCGATTGTGACAAATGCAGTGGTCATGTGACGCT
>JBBSSJ010000421.1:0-2986 GCA_038242095.1 Cytophagales bacterium | reverse complement strand
GCCGTCCTTATTATTGATGTACCCCAGATCATTGGACACGAAATCGTTGGCGATGTAGATATCCGGCCAGCCATCCTGATTGAGGTCCGTGATGGCCGCCGCGTGCCCCCAGCCCTCGATTTTGATGCCCGCCGCCTTCGATACGTCGGCAAACTTCGGTCCGTCGCCACGGCCATTGCCGTCGTTGCGGTAGAGCCGGTCGGTGTTGAGCGCGCTGCCGTCGGTGAGTTTGGGGCGGTAGCGAATAGGCGTGCGGGGATCGTATATTTCGTTGGTGACCTGGTACATATCGAGGTCGCCGTCTCGGTCGTAATCGAAGAAATAGGCCTGCGTGCTGAATCCGTCGTCGGCCAGCCCGTAGGCTGCCGCCGATTCCTTGAAAGTCGGCACGCCCGCTTTATTCAGGCCCTGGTTAAGGTACAAGAGATTCGTGCGAAGCTTCGGATCGCTGCGAAACGACGCTGATACGTAGATGTCCGGCCAGCCATTGGCATCAATGTCCACCACCGCGATGCCCGTGGCCCAATGACCCTGCCCGGTTACCCCGGCCGCTTCGGTCACGTCGTCAAATTTCAGTGCACCTTTGTTCAAATACAGTTTGTTGGAAACCATATTGCCCGCGAAGTACACGTCCATCAGCCCGTCGCGGTTGAAGTCGCCGATGCCCACGCCGCCGCCATTGTAAATGTTGGCTTGGTTCAGGATGTTTAGCGTATCGCTTTCGGTTAATTGGTTTTTGAAACCAATACCGGTTTGCGCCGCGGAAAGCCGTTTGAAAAGGGGGTTGGGTTGGGCAAAAGCACCGACCGCCAGCAGCGTCGCGGTCAGGACTAATCCCCAATTCCGAATAGTTAGGTACATTATATCTTTATCGCTAATCGTGAGATTTGGCTGATTTAATTTTAAAATAGCATTATTTAACGAACTGCCAAAAGGTTCTGTTGCGTAGCCAAGAGTGGCCGTTTTATTATAAAGAGGTCTTAAACTACCGATTATCACCTCTATTGCGTGCTTATTTTCAGCGGTCTTTTTTACAGCGTCGTTAATACCCCGCCGCACGGCCCAAGCGGACAAATTACAATCCTGCTGTTTACCTTTGAATAAAAAAAGACAATACCCTACTTTCGATGCCCGCGCTCAAACCTTTGAAATACCCGTCCCAAACGTTCATACTCGTCTTTCTTTTTTGCCTGTTCCATTCAATCGCTCACGCCCAAGCCCCCACTGTGACGCTCACGGGTGCGGTCACCGACGAAACGACGGGCGTGCCGCTTCCGTTCGCCAACGTTTACCTCAACAATTCGTCAATCGGCACGACCACCAACGAAAAAGGCGTCTACACGCTGGGAAATTTACCCATCGGAAATCTGGAAATAGCCGTTTCGTACCTGGGCTACGCGCCGATCAAACAAACGCTGCGCTTCGAGCAGCCGGGCCGCAAGACGGTGCAATTCAAGATGCGTCAGGGGGTGGCGCTGCAAGACGTGGTCATCTATTCCAGAAAGGGCAGGAAACGCGCGCAGCGCATCAAAATCATCACGCGCGAGCTACTGGGCAAAAGCCGGTTCAGCAAATACTGCACGATTCTGAATCCTGAGGTTTTAGAGGTTTCACTACAAGACGATGGACACCTGCTGGCCCGCTCGAACGGTCCGCTCAAAATTGAAAACCGGGCGTTGGGCTATTTGATTTATCAGGAACTGGACGACTTCGATTTTTTCCAGGAAAAGCTTTTCTACGGCGGTAATACCCGTTTCGAGCTACTAAAACCCGCCAATGAGGAAGAGCGCAAACGCTGGCGCGCCAACCGGGAAACGGCCTACCAGGGTTCCCTAAAACAGCTGTTGACGAGTATGGTGTCGGATAGCTTGCGGGAGAGCGGCTTCCGGGTTTTTCAGGAAATACCCGATTCGCTGCGGATGTTCAACACCGTCCGGGCGATCAACGGCGTCAATTCCCTCCGAAATCACCTGCACAACCGTATCGAAGAAGTGCGCGGCGCGCAACTGATTCAACCCGGTGTACTGCCCACGGAACGCTGGGTAGTTTCGGGGACCAAACTTGAAGTCTTCAACCTCAAAGAGCTTGGCAACTCTCCCTACTCTGACCTGAACCACGCCTATTCCGTGATTTCGTTTCCGCAGGGCTACGCGGTCATCTCGCCCAAAGGCTGGCTGGTCATGCCGATGGGCATCAGCATTGCGGGCGATTTGGGCAACGATCGTTTTGCGAATCTTTTGCCGTCGGATTGGATAGCGGAGTAAGCCAAAAATCAGTAAAAGCAAGTGGGCGTATCCTTTGGGTTAGAAGTCTATAAACGAAAAGCCTTCTTGCCTTGAAAAAAACTGTCCAGCTGTTTCTAATTGCTCTGCTTTGTTTGCCCGCCCTCGTACGTGCCCAACGCTCGGGCAAGCCAATCGCCCTGCATCCCCAAAACCCGCACTATTTTATTTATCAGGATAAAGCGATGGCCTTGATCACTTCGGCCGAACACTACGGCGCGGTGCTCAACCTCGATTTTAATTACAAAACCTACCTGAAGACCCTCGCCGATGAAGGTATGAACTATACCCGCATTTTTACGGGTACCTACTACGAAATAGCGGGAGATTTCAACATCGAGAAAAACAACCTCGCGCCCGCCGAGGACCAATACCTCGGTCCCTGGCAACGCGCCGCAAGCGACGGGACAAAGTTTGATCTGACCCAATGGAATGCCGCCTACTTCGTACGGTTGAAAGCTTTTTTGACCGAAGCGCGGCGGCATAATATCATCGTGGAAATCACGCTGTTTTCGTCTATCTATCAGGATAAAAACTGGGCTATTTCGCCGCAGAACCCGGCCAACAACGTCAACCTCACCGACAGCATTCCGCGCCGAAAGGTCCAAGCGCTGGATAACAACGGCCATTGGAAGCACCAGCAGGCTTTTGTCAAGAAAATGGCGATGGAGCTAAACGGCTTCGATAATATATTTTTCGAAATC
>JBBSSJ010000420.1:0-2989 GCA_038242095.1 Cytophagales bacterium | reverse complement strand
GATTGGTTTGACGCCCAACCGCGCCGATGCCGCGTCGCACTACGGTGTAGCCCGCGACTTGCGCGCCGTGCTGGATCGCCCCATTACGCTGCCTTCGGTGGAGGCTTTTGCGATAAATTCGCGCGCACTGCCCGTTTCGGTGCAGGTGGAGAACTATGAAGCTGCGCCGTGCTACTGCGGCCTGACCGTGAGTGGCCTTAGCGTTAGTCCGTCGCCGGAATGGCTACGGCATCGACTGGAAGCCATTGGCATTCGACCAATCAATAATGTGGTGGACGTGACCAATTACGTCTGCCACGAACTCGGACAGCCGCTCCACGCTTTCGACGCGGCAGCGGTTAAGGGTCATCAAGTGGTCGTGAAGACCTTACCCGAAGGAACGCCATTCGTCACTTTGGATGGGGTCGAGCGCAAGCTTGCCGCCACTGATCTGATGATCTGCAACGCCGAAGAACCCATGTGTATCGCGGGCGTTTTTGGTGGCACCAAGTCGGGCGTGACGACCGAAACCAAGGCCATCTTCCTGGAATCAGCCTACTTCTCGCCCGTTTGGATTCGGCGCACTGCGCAACACCACGGCCTCAAAACGGATGCTTCGTTCCGTTACGAGCGCGGCACGGATCCCAATATGCCGCTTTTTGCGCTGAAGAGGGCCGCTTTGCTGTTGGCTGAGGTAGCGGGGGGCGAGGTGTCTTCCGAAGTAATCGATCTCTATCCGAATCCCATCGCCGATTTTGCCGTGCCCGTGAAGTACCGCAACATCGATCGGCTAATCGGGAAAGGATTAGAGCGATCTTTGATAAAGTCGATATTGGAGAAGCTGGATATTCGAATTCGGGACGAAAGTGAGAAGGGTTTCGTGGCCGTCGTACCACCTTACCGGGTGGATGTGCAGCGCGAAGCGGATATTATCGAAGAAATCCTGCGGATTTATGGCTTCGACAACGTGGAATTATCGGCGGGGATGAGTTCAGATTTTCTGTCTGATTTTCCGCTCAATGATTCCGATAAGCTGCGGCTGCGTTGCGCCGAGACATTGGTTGCAAACGGGTTTTACGAAATTATTAATAACTCACTCACTAAGCCCCAGGGACAGGCCGCGCTGGCCGACGAACTATTGGGTGAGCCCGTGTCGATCCTGAATTATTTGAGCGAGGATCTTTCGGTGATGCGGCAGACGATGGTTTTCCAGGGATTGGAGACGCTGGCCTATAATGTCAACCGGCAACAGGCCAATTTGAAACTGTTCGAGTTTGGAAAAACCTATCATAAAGTTGGGGAGAAATACGTCGAAAAGGAGCATCTGTGCGTTTGGATAACGGGCGACGCGCTGGACGAAAGCTGGCGGCAACCGAGTCAGGCGGCGCAATTTCATGATCTGGCGACGGCGGTACAAAGGATTCTTAGCGCCATGAAAGTAGGGGAGACCGTCACCGAAACAATGAGTTCGGGTATTCTCCAAACAGGCGTCGCGTACGCCTTTAATAAAAAGGCGGTCGCTACTCTGGGATTGGTTAGGCCCGCGCTGACCAAGAAAGCTGGACTGAAAACCCAGGTCTGGTACGCCGATTTCGATTGGGATTATCTGTTGAAACAGTACAGCCCGGTGGTGCAGTACGAAGAAGTCCCCCGCTTCCCGCGCGTGCGCCGCGACCTGTCGCTGGTGCTCGACAAGGCGGTAAGTTTTGAACAGGTACGGCAAGTCGCCTACCGCACCGAGCGGAAGTTGTTGAAGGATGTAAACGTATTCGACGTGTACGAGGGCGAATCGCTGGGTGGTAAGAAATCCTATTCGTTGAGTTTTGCCTTGCAGGACGACCGTCAAACGCTCACCGACCAGGTCATCGACCGCACCATGCAGCGGCTCATGTCGCAGTTTGAAAAGGACCTGGGCGCGGTAATTCGGAAATGAAGCAGGAATTAGATACTATAGTTAGTGTTTTCTAATATTAAAAATAAAAAGGGTAGTAAGAGTTTCGGAAAGTGGTATTGACAATCGTAAGAGTCACTATCAATTGTCCATTCTCGCCACGGGGCGTCCCGAACTATCCACCAAAATAATGGCCGTTTTCCCACTCGATACCCTCAACCAGAAATTCCTCAATGTGAAGGAAAAGCTGAAGCACCTGATTGCCATCAACAGCAAACAGCGCTGGGATTTGGTGAAGCTGGAAACGGAGAATAGGGAGTTGAAAAAAGAGAAGGAAAACCTGGAAGAGCAGCTAAAACTAATCCAGAAAAAATACAGTTCTGTACAAAAAGATTTTAATAAATCTAAAAATTTCGCTAAAATTGTCAATAATAAGCTGACACCCACAGACGGTTTAGCCGAACTGAAAGAATCAGTCGAACGATATATATTAGAGATAGATAAGTGCATTGAAACATTGGAGGATACCCTATAATGGATAAAAGCAGTCAAGAAACAACCACCAGCGTATTCATCAAAATTCTGGATAAAGGATTCAGCATCAACGTACCGGTTAGCCAGGAAAAGCTGTACCGCGAAGGCTACGAAGCGCTGCTGGCCCGCATTGGGCAACATAGCAAAACCCACCTGCCGGTAGAAGCCGTAGCGTTAGCCTCGCTCGATAGCATCGTGGCGCTGCAAAGGGCGCAAAATCAGCTAAAAGTACTGATCGGCGCCCTGGAAAAACAGATGGATGAGTTGGATGCCACGTTGTTGGAAGCCTTGTAAATATGTACTATTGATCTTTAAGAAAAATCCGTTTTGACGTCACAGTTCGGCCATTGAATCGCCTGGGAGGGGGTCGGGAGTTGTAAACCACCACCTAACACAGGAATAGATTATGCCAGACATACTAGTGCTGCTATTGACAGCCGCCGCCGCTTTGGGGGTAGGGCTGTTTATTGGAAAAATGATTTTCCAGAAAGCCTCCGAACAGAAAGAAGCCGAGGCACAAACCCGCGCCGCCGAAATACTCCGCAATGCCGAAGTAAGCGCCGAAAATATCAAGAAAGATCGTAT
>JBBSSJ010000419.1:0-2995 GCA_038242095.1 Cytophagales bacterium | reverse complement strand
TGTACGGTTTGGGATGTGCGACCTTCACGCAACGCGCCGCTGTGGTACTGCCCGCTGTCAACACCTACCTCGACGAATTCTGTAACGGTAAGGATGTTGACAACATCGAGGACATCTGGCAGGGTGCCTACGTGAGTTCCTACTGGCGCAATGGCCCCGTGCTGAATAACGCTCTCAGCGGGTTGGACCAGGCTCTTTGGGACATCAAGGGCAAACGTGCCGGGATGCCCGTTTATCAGCTCTTAGGGGGCAAGGTGCGCTTCGCCATTCCCTGTTACAGCCATGCCAACGGCAACTCGCCCGAGGCGGTGGCCGACGATGTGCAGAAACTACAGGCGCAGGGTTTCAAGCATATCCGCATTCAGCAGGGCGGCTACGGGGCCGTTGGTGCCACCGCCCAAACACCCGACTACAAGGCGGCGGGCTTCGGCGGCGCAACCGATAATTTCATGAATGAGCAGGCGTACCTGAAATCGGTACCGCTGATGTTCAAAACCGTGCGGGAGCGCGTGGGCGAGGAGCTGGAACTGCTGCACGACATCCACGAGCGGGTACAGCCGATGAACGCCATCAACATGATCAAGAAACTGGAAGAATACCGCCCCTTCTTCATCGAGGACCCTTTTTCGCCCGAAAACATGGAATGGTTCCGGCAGCTCAGAATGTCCACGACGGTACCCATCGCGATGGGCGAGTTGTTCAACAACATCAACGAGTTCAAGGAGCCGATGGCCAACCGCCTGTTCGACTACATCCGCTGTCACGTCTCGCAGATCGGCGGCCTGACGCCCGCCATGAAAATAGCCCGGCTGGGCGAGTGGTTCAACATCCGCACGGCCTGGCACGGCCCCGGTGACGTGTCGCCCGTGGGCCACGCCGCTCAGGCCCACATTGACTTCGCCATCTGGAATTTTGGGATTCAGGAGGCCGTCAACTTTTCCGATAAGATGAAGGATGTCTTCAAGGGCTGCCCAACGATGAAAGACGGCTATATGTCGGTCAACGAGGTTCCTGGTTTTGGCGTGGAAATCGACGAAAAAGAAGCCGCCAAATACCCCATTGGCACCAAGTCCAACTGGCAGGTACGCCGGGCGGACGGGACGATCATTAGACCGTAGTGTTAATTTTGAATCGGTACGCCGAAGCGGGGCGGATGAGTGAATAAAAAAATCACAAAAACATTGATTGTCTCATTCTCTCACCGCGCGGGCGGCCCCGTCACTCATTCACCATTGAAAAAAAAGATTTCTCAGAAAGACATTGCTGAAAAGGCCGGGGTATCGACGGCTTTGGTATCCTACGTGCTGAGTGGGAAGGCGAAGGAGAGTCGTGTGGGGGACGAAATGGCGGCGAATATTCACAGTATTGCCAAAGAACTAAACTATCGCCCCAATCAGCTGGCCAAGAGTTTGCGGAGTGGAAAATCACTCACCATCGGGCTGGTTATTGCCGATATCTCCAACCCCTTTTTTGCCAACATCGCTCGGGTGGTGGAAGACGAGGCCCGGCGAAATGGCTACACGGTCATCATCGGGAGTTGCGACGAGCGGGCCGATAAAGCCTGGGATTTGCTGAACGTATTGATTAATAGGCAGGTGGATGGTTTTATCATCGTTTCTTCGGAGAATTCGGAAGAGCAGGTTTATTATTTGAAGGAAAAAAACATTCCTTTCGTGCTGCTGGATCGTCACTTTCCCGACATCCAAACCGACTTTGTAGCTACCAATAATTACAAAGCCTCCTACGACGCCGCTACGCACCTGATTCGGGGCGGCTACGAGCGAATTGGGCTGTTTGCCTATAAATCTGAAATGTTTCACATGGTCGAGCGGATTCGCGGCTACCGCAATGCCCTGCGAGACAACGGCATCGAATTCAATACTGATTGGTTAAAAGAAGTGCGTTTTGAAACGATGGAGCGGGAAGTTAAAGCTGCACTGGATGAAATAATTTCCTCCGGCCAAAAACTGGACGCGCTGATTTTTGCTACTTACGGATTGGCAATTAACGGCTTGAAGTGCATCAATGAACGGCGTCTTAAAGTACCATCCAATTTAGCCATTGTAAGTTTCGGGCAGGCGGAGGGGTTCGACTTATACTATTGCCCCATTACCTACATGAAACAGCCCATCGAGTTGTTGGGTAAAACGGCGGTGGAGTACCTCATTGGAAAGCTCAACAATCCCGACGAGGGTATGAAACAAATTTTAATGGAAGCCAAACTGGTAGCGCGCGAGTCGTCGATGGCGCGCCGGGTAGAGTTGGCGAAATAATCAATTATGCAAAGAAGACATTTCTTAAAATCTACGGCCCTCGGCTCAGCCGCCGTACTTTCCGGCTGGCCGCTCTACAAATCAGAGGCCGCATCGGGTTTGAAAATCACCAAAATCCGCTACTACGCCGCACCGGGCTATAGTAAGCCGCTTTTCAACCAGGCGCGGGGCATTGTGGAGGTCGAAACCGACGGCGGCATCATCGGTATCGGCGAGGGCGGCTCGAGGGATATGATCGAGCAGTGCGCCCAGATGCTCATTGGCGAAGACCCGTTTCGTATCGAGCATTTGTGGCAATACGTCTATCGAGGCATGTTTTATCCGCCGGGCCGCGAAAAACTCCACGCGCTGGGGGCTATCGAAATGGCCCTCTGGGACATAAAAGGCAAGGCGCTGAAAGTCCCCGTGTACGAACTGCTCGGCGGCGCAACCCGCGACTACGTGGAATGCTACGCCACGGGCTTCCGCGCTTCCAAAGCTAAAACCGAGGAAGAACGCGCCCGCGACTGCATCGAGGCGGGACTTCGCGCCTACCGCATCGGCCCCACGGGTGGTAACGGCGAAGAACCCTTTGACTTTTACGAAAACGTCAAGAAAACGATTGAGTTTTGCAAGCGCATCGACGAGGCCGTGGGCGGTGGCGGTCATTGGGGCGTGGACCTGCACAGCCGATTCGATCTGACCGACGGACTTAAAATCTGCAACGCGCTGGAAAACCTGGA
>JBBSSJ010000418.1:0-3011 GCA_038242095.1 Cytophagales bacterium | reverse complement strand
GACGCAAATCCCGAGCCGAGGCTAGCGCTCAAAGATCCGCAGAAGGGGTATCGTGTTTGTACGAACACGCCCTTCCAGGTACCCATTAACGCCACGGGAGCTTTCAAAGCCGGAAACAATTTTCTGGTACAAGTGACTGACAAGGACGGCGTTTTCCAGACCGTTTCGACTGCCGATACCATCGGACCTTTGCTGGGCAGACTGCCACAGGGCACTCCCACGGGCGAGTACCTGCTACGCGTGGTGTCGTCGGTACCGCAGCTCATCAGCGACAGCGCCCGCATCACCATCGCCTCTCCCACGCAGGCCGCGCTGCTGAGCGATTCGATCCAGCTAAAAGAAGGCGGCAATGCCGAACTAAAGGTAAGCTTCCAGGGCGGCGGTCCATGGTTCGTGCTGCTGTCGGATGGTACCTACGAGAACAACATCCTGACGACGCCTTACAACGTGAAAGTGAGCCCTTACAACACCACCGACTACACCATCACTTCGGCGGGTGGCTTGTGCGGCGTGGGCAGTTTCTCGGGCCGTACGTACGTGACGGTCGACGTACCGCCTTCTACCATTGCCATTGGTACGCCCTCGCAGACGACGATTTGTTCTGGCGGCGAAATCGATCTGCCCTTCACGACGAGCGGGCGTTTTTACGCGGCCAATAAGTTCGTCGTCCAGATCGCCGACAGCCTCGGGCGTTTTGTCGATATGCCCACGACGGGTAAAGAAAGCCCGTTGAAAGTCAAGATTACGCCGCCCTTCCAGCGCGACACGATCACGACCCAGCGCATCCGCATCGTGGCCACCGCGCCGGGCGTCGCCAGCGCCACGCAGGAGCTGAACGTCGTGGCCAAAGACATGGCCGTGGGCGAAGTATCGGGACGGAGCATCATCCCCGGCGGCGGTTCGACACGCATTCGGCTCAAATTCAAGAACGGGCTGCCGCCCTGGTCGTTTGTGCTTTCGGATGGAAGCGCCGTCAATGGCACGTTCCTGAATCCGTACCTCATCACGGTGTCACCGACCGCCACGACAGAGTTTACAATTAGTTCTCTAAAAAATGCCTGCGGCACCGGAACCAGCCGGGGCTTTGCGGTCGTTACGGTGGATAGCAAACCCTGATTCGACCAACACAGGCTGCCACCGCCATACCACCACATCATGACTATTCTGAAAAATTTCCTGGACCGCTATGTCTCGCTCACGGAGGCACAGTTTGCCACGCTGGAGACAGCCCTGCGCGAAACCACACTCGGCGCCAACGACTACCTTCTGCGGGAAGGCAACGTCTGTCGCACGATTGGCTTCGTACTGGAAGGGACGCTGCGCGTGCTTCACTTTGACCAGGACGGCGAAGTGACCCGTTATTTCGTGCCCAAGGGCAACATCGCGGTACTGCCCGACAGCTTTCGCTACCAAGCACCGGCCAACGAAAATATCCAAGCCGTGACGGACTGCCGTTTGCTGGTTTTGCGCTACGAAGACCTTATTAAATTATACGACCAAATTCCGGCCTGGACGCGCCTAGTCCAGAAGCTACACGAAGATGTGGTGCAGCAACGCACGCTGGGCCGATCCATTGCGGGACAAGACGTCAGGACACGTTTGCGGCTTTTCAACGAAGAATACCCAGGCCTGGCCGACATTATACCGCCCAAAACGCTGGCATCTTTTCTGCGCATCAGCCCATCAGAACTCAACCAAATCAAGGGCAAAATGGCCTGATAAATCCCCTTCGCTCATGCAGTTCATCCAGCGCGAATTCCGGCTTCCAGCCCTGCCCAGAGGCTTTCACCTGATTACCGATCGCGTTGAGCGCGAGCTGCCCGATTTACGCCGGATCGAGACCGGGTTGCTGCACGTTTTCATCAAGCATACCTCCGCCAGCCTGACTATCAATGAAGACGCCGACCCTACCGTGCGGCAGGATTTCGAGAGCCACTTCAACCGCATGGTTCCCGAAAACGCCCCCTACTACGTTCATAATTACGAAGGCAGCGACGACATGCCCGCGCATCTCAAAGCCGCCATTTTGGGTAGCTCAGTCACGATTCCCGTCACGGGTGGCCGCCTGAACCTGGGTACCTGGCAGGGAATCTACCTGTGCGAGCACCGCGACCGGGCTACGGGGCGTAGCCTGGTACTTACCGCCTACGGCGCATGAAATATCCGCCGCTCCTCCTGCTGTCTTTGCTTTTATTGCAAATAAAGACCCTGGCGCAGGAAGTGCCGCTCGGCGGCTGGCAAACCCATTTCAGCTACCAGTCGGCCCGACGCGTGGTGCAGGTGCAGGAGCGTTTTTATTGCGCAACTTACAACGGATTTTTCAGCTACCGCCCCGACGACGACAGTACCATAATCTATTCCAAAATCAACGGCCTGCACGATACCGGCATCAGCAGCCTGGCCTACGATCCCGCCAGTCGATTGCTGATGCTCAGCTACCGCAATGGAAACCTTGACCTGCTTCAACTCGCCGAAGATGGCAGCCCGCAGCAAATCGACGAATGGCCTTTGCTCCGCGATGCCCCCAACCTGCCCACCGACCGCCGCAGCCATCAACTTGTTTTTCAGAAGGGTTTGGCCTATCTGAGCACCACCTTCGGGGTGGTAGTACTCGACCCCGTGCGGCACGAAGTACGCGAAACCTACCGAAATATTGGCCCCAACGGCACCGAGGTGGCAGTGTACGGCCTTGCCTTTTCAGCGGATAGCCTCTACGCCAGTACTTCGCGGGGTATCTTGCGCAGCGCGGCAGATGAGAATACCAACCGTCAGTTTTACGGCAACTGGCAAGCCGTAGCCACGCCCTTCGAGACTAGGGCGATCGCTTTTTTTGCCGGACAACTCTATGCGGGTTTTGCCGGAAAAGGCATCTTCCGACGGGCCGGTGGTACCTGGCAAATCGTGTATCCTTCGGGCAGTAATTATTTTCAGTTTGAGGTTATAAATAATAGATTGATCGCCGCGCTCGACGGTCGCATCGTGACGCTCAGCGAGCAGGATCAGGCCACGGT
>JBBSSJ010000417.1:0-3012 GCA_038242095.1 Cytophagales bacterium | reverse complement strand
TGAGGAAGTTTACGCCGAGTTCAAGATCAACAACCTCAACCGCTCGACGGGCACGATGCTCTCTAACGAGATTTCCAAGCGCTACGCTGGGTCGGTTTACCCGTGGGTACCATTCACTTCAAGTTCCGGGGTCCGGCCGGGCAGAGTTTCGGGGCCTTCAATACCTCGGGTCTGCGACTGGAATTGGAAGGCGATGCCAACGACTATTTCGGCAAAGGCCTGTGCGGGGCGGAGTTGATCGTGTATCCCGACCGCGACGCCAAGTTTAAGCCCGAAGAAAACATCATCATCGGCAACGTAGCCTTTTACGGCGCTACGTCCGGCGAGGCGTATATGCGCGGTACTGCCGGGGAACGATTTTGCGTCCGGAATTCGGGAGCCAAGGTCGTGGTGGAGGGCACTGGCGACCACGCCTGCGAGTACATGACGGGCGGCGTGGTGATCGTACTGGGCGAAACCGGCCGCAACTTTGCCGCCGGGATGTCGGGCGGCGTCTCGTATGTGTGGGACAAGCTAGGCGATTTTAGGGAGAAAGTAAATTACGAAATGGTTTCCGTCGACGCGCTCAATCCCGAAGACGAGCAGATTCTGCGCCAGTACCTCGACAAGCACTTCCAGTACACGACCAGCAACGTGGCCTTCCAGATCACGCAAAATTGGGAAGCCACGATGAAGCAGTTCGTGAAAGTACTACCCAACGACTTCAAGGACGCCCTCGCCAGCCGGGGCATCACCCTCGCCCAACAAGTAGCCGACAGCAGCGTGGTGTATAGCGATATTGTGGTAGATGTAAATTGATTTTTTGAAGGAGAAAAGCAGGAAAGGACAAAACGAAGAAAGTGCCTTACGCGCGAGTGCGGATGGAACAAAAAACAATTCTTTCCTCCTTTCCCCCCTCCTCCTTTCATTTAAAAAATATGGGAAAACCAACCGGATTTTTAGAGTTTGATCGCGAATTGCCCAAGAAGCGGCCCGTCGCAGAGCGGATTCACGACTATAAAGAAATAGAGACGCCGCACCACGAGGAAGATTCGCGGCGACAGGCGGCACGTTGCATGGACTGCGGTATTCCGTTTTGTCACAACGGCTGTCCGCTCGGCAACATTATTCCTGAGTTCAACGACGCTGTTTATGACCACAATTGGGCGCTGGCCTACGAGATTCTGGCCTCTACCAATAATTTCCCCGAATTTACGGGCCGCATTTGCCCCGCGCCCTGCGAGGCTTCCTGCGTGTTAGGCATCAATAAGCCACCCGTTGCGATCGAGTTTATCGAAAAATCGATTGTCGAAAAAGCCTTTGAACTGAATCTGGTTAATCCGCGCATCCCTAAAAGAAGGAGTGGTAAAACCGTGGCCGTGATTGGTTCCGGTCCCGCCGGAATGGCGGCGGCCGCGCAACTCAACCAAGCGGGTCACCTCGTCACGGTGTTCGAGCGCGCCGACCGGATTGGTGGGCTGCTGCGCTACGGTATTCCTGATTTTAAATTGGAGAAGCGCATCATCGACCGCCGTTTGGCCGTACTGGAGCAGGAAGGCATCGAGTTCAGGACCAATGTAGAAGTAGGCAAGAATATCAAGGCTGATGAGTTGCTGCGGGATTTCGACGCCGTAGTGCTGGCGACAGGCTCCACCGTGCCGCGCGACCTCAAAATCGAGGGGCGCAACCTGAAAGGCGTCCATTTTGCGATGGAATTCCTTAGCCAGCAGAATAAGCGGGTAGCCGACATCACCGTCGAGCAAGACCATCAGGGAGCTACTTACCAAAACGGCGAACTTCTGGCCACCGAAAAAAATGTCGTCGTGATTGGCGGCGGCGATACCGGCTCCGATTGCGTGGGTACTTCTAACCGCCATGGTGCCCAGTCGGTAACGCAAATTGAGCTGCTGCCCATGCCCCCCCACGATCGTGATAATACTACGCCCTGGCCCAACTGGCCCATGATGCTGCGTACGTCCACTTCGCACGAGGAAATGCAGCAGCCGGAGGATTCTCGTCAGTGGTCGATCAACACGAAAGCTTTTATTGGCGACGATAACGGCCACCTGAAAGCCTTGAAAATTGTGAAGTTGGATTGGCAAATGAACGCCGAAACGGGTCGGCTGAGCATGCAGGAAGTGCCTGGTACCGAAGAAGAAATCCCCTGTGAACTGGCATTGCTGGCCGCTGGATTCTTGCATCCGCAACAGGAAGCCCTACTAAACGATCTAGGTCTGGAATACGACGAGCGGGGCAACATCAAGGCCAATCATTACCAATCCACCATCCACAAAAAGGTATTCGCCGCGGGCGATTGCCGCCGGGGACAATCTTTGGTCGTGTGGGCCATCAGCGAAGGCCGCGAAACCGCTCGCGCCGTCGATGAATTTCTCATGGGCGAGTCGCTGCTCGAAGCCAAAGCCCTCTCGATGCTCACGCGGGAATTTTCAAATGTATAAGGTCGACTTTAGACTTTGGACAGCTTCGTATAGTACTATTAATTAGTTGATCTAATCATAGATTACACACTATTTCAATAGAAAAGACGATTCTAAAAGAATCGTCTTTTCTATTTTCGGCTACCTTTACCGCCCAGAACCTTTCAACCTTTCAACCCGTCCTCCCTTCACCCAAGCAATCGTTACCAACAACTGCCCTACGTGGCGCATGGTGTGTTCGGCGGCGTGGGTGTAGAGGCCAATGACGGTCGAGGGGATTTGCGCGCGGCCTACGCCCCGAGTTTCGGTTAACGTACTTTCATCGGTTGTTTTGAGTTGAGCGATCGCCCGGTCGACTTGCTGTCCGAAATTTTGTATGAGCGATTCGACGGTGATTTTATCGTCGGGCTTCCCCTCGCCTTCCAGGCATTCGCGTTGTGCTTCTGAAAGCACTTCACCGCGCGCGTAGGTAAACAAGCGGTCCAATACGCCCGTGAGATGTTGCAAGTGAAAACCCACCGAAGCCATGCCGGCGGGGCGGTCCCACAAATGCTCTGGTGGAAAACCGATCATCAATTCCTCCACCTCCTCCCGG
>JBBSSJ010000416.1:0-3036 GCA_038242095.1 Cytophagales bacterium | reverse complement strand
GTAGCCAGCCAAGCTTTCGATTCTTTCCGTCACGATGGGTGGATGAATGTCCTTGAAAAGAATTTCGTAGGTATCTTCGTAAAAAGTGAAAGTAGACTGATCAGCCCTAATTCGTTTGGTTCCGGCTTGGTATACAACCCCCAGCGCTCCTTTTTCGACGGCTTCTTTGTCCACAAAACCAAGCAGTGAAACCATCGTACCCGCACCTTCGGATTGGTGGAAGGATAAACAGAAATAGTGGGTCGTGCGGGAATTGGGTTTGTGTAGTTGCGAGGCGGGAATGTTGAGCACATATTCTGCCCCGAGCACCCCGGACTGACGTTTCATGGATTTGATGTCGAGCGAAAAGAATTCTTCTTCGGTTTTGAGCACGAAATCCTGGCCCCAATCCTGCCCATCTTTGGCGCCAAATGAGCGTTGCGGGCGGGGCAACTGGTATAGGTCGGCAAAGACCACCTCACCGAGGCTGCCCGTATAACGCAACATGCGGGTAGTGTGGGCGTGGACAGACCCGGCTTTGTCCCAAATATTGGCCACGCTATGGTGGGCCAAAGAGTACTCCACCAATTGCCTGGCGTAGGACTTCTGCTCATCGCTTACCGACAGTTGTACATAAAACGATTCGCTCACATTTAAAACCATTTAAGCCGCGCACTACCCGTCAATAATTTAGGGTAAATCCAATAGAAATCCTATGGTAAAATTGGCATCCCAGTCGAATACGAACTGGTTGGTACCGGTAGCGTCAGCGATGGCTTTATAAATATTGATGCCCGCTTTTGACTTCGCGTTTTCTAATTTGTAGGCATCGGGAGCACTCAATACTGTGTAGCGCTCCTTACCTTTCCGTACCTCCTTAGCCATTTCAAAGGGCACGCCACCAATGATAAAACACGTTTTGCGCCGATCGGATGGTATTTGTTTGGCTTTGCTTTTCACCTCGTCGTACACTTTGCTGTCCTGCACACCGTCCTGAAAGTACTTGGCACCGTAGGTTTCGATGGCTTTGACGCTGCCGTTTTGCATCCACGAGATCTTGGTATTTCCTGAGCCAATGTCGGCCACGAAGGCGCGCTCATCGTATAACTCAGGCAGGACGGCTTTCAGCGCCAAAGTACCTTCCTGCTCGGGTGTCACCTGATTGACCTGATAACCCAACGATTTCAGGGCACTGGTGATTTTTTGGGTCACGTCCGCCTTGGCTGCGCCGGAGCTGACGACAAAGTGAATATTTTTCCCACTAACGCCGTAATCCAGCATTCCGCCAATGTAGCGCTTCAGTCCCACCCTGATGTCGGCGTCGGTCGCCATATTTTCGGTAACCAGGCTATTGCCAAACTCTGCCTCGTCCAGCTTCCAGCGCTTTTCTTTATCGATCGTAACGATAAAAGAGTTGAACCCGCTGGCGCCCAGTTCCACCACGCCTTTGAGCGCGCCGTTGACGGGGTCGGATGCCGTATAATCGAAGGAAGCGCCCGAAACGTCGGAGGCGTAATTGTCAGGATTCGAGGTCGCACCAGGCTCGGGCGTTTTATAATCGGAGGTGCCTTCCGGAGATTCAATCCGGGTAGTATCCGTCATTGATTCGAGAGCCTTTTGCCCTCCCAAATATTTCCAGCCAAAGTACAGGGCAGCGAGAACAAGGGCGGTAATAATTAGCCGCCCGGCAACTGTGAGACGTTTCATTGTTAATTATGAATGAGTGAATTTTAAGTATGTGAAGGCTAATTTAAAAGCCGTTAACCCTAATCCAATAGTCCCCGATAATTAGAGTCTTTGGGTGGGTTGAGTTCGATGGTCCGCGACACGGGTTCGGGAGCATTGAGATCCACCAAGCTAAACTCACCCTGGTTGTAGGATTCCAGCATCTTTTGGCCTTTGTCGGATAATATCCCATTCTGCACGTCTACACCATTGATAAAATCCATGGAAAGGTCCATTGCCCGCTTCATTTCACCGAGTTTCCGGCTCATGTCATCCTGGATATATTCCATGGATTCATCGAAATAGAACTTCTTGTCGGGATTACCTTTAAAGATGCTGATCGCGGTACGAAGCGCATTCGAGCTTTCTTTGACAATTTTGTACTCGGTCTCCTTTAATTTTACTTTTATTTCGGTTTCCTTGATAAAATAATCGGCGCTGGTATTTACTTTTTCCATAAATTCCAGAATGGTCTTCATGTTACGCTGCAGCGGAAATAGTTTCTCGTTCATTTCCTGCAAACCTGCTCCCTCGATCGTGGCTAATTGAGCCGTTTCGCGCATTCCGGGCTTGTGCGAGAGTTCGGTAGCCTTATTGGCCTCAGCAAACTTTTGCTTAATTTGATCATTATTTTCGTTGATTTTCTTGTTAAGTTTAACCAGTTGTCCTGCGAGGGTATTGATTTGACCTTGCATTTTTTCTCGCTTGTCTTTCAGATCACTGATATATATTTTCATGATCGCGATAGGGTCGAGCTTAATAACTAAGCCCGTTATCTTTCGCATCAGCGTTTTGAATAAAAAGAAAACCGCCGTTCGAACATCGCTACTGGTAAAAAGAAATACCAATCCCGCCAAAGCCGCCAATAGAATACCCAGATACAGGGTATTTTTAGTCACTTCAATAAGAAACAGCGCAATCGTATTCCAATAATAAAGAATCAAGGCTGTCCCTGCGCCCAGAAACAATAAGGAGGTGATGCCCTCGGGCTTCGACCAATACGACTTTTTATGATCGTCGTCGGTACCGCCAATTTGTGAAAAGTCAGCCATTATTTAGTGATGAATGATGCGTGATAAATTATGAATGAAATATCGCAGGCCGCCGGTAATTCTACTTCAAGTACCTATTGATTTTTTCCACGTCGGTGTTAATTTGATCGACCATGCTTTGGTAAGTTAGGTCGAAGCTGTCGCGGCTGACGTTGATTTTTTCAGTTTGCTCCTGTACTTCGCCATTGATTTTTCCCAGCCGGTCGTTGTTATTGTCAATTTTCATTTGCAAATCCACAATTTGTTGCGCGTAGGTTTTAGTAGCCTCCTGCACTTTTTT
>JBBSSJ010000415.1:0-3137 GCA_038242095.1 Cytophagales bacterium | reverse complement strand
TGATGGCGAAGTGTGGGTAGCAAGAAAAAAGCTTAAGACATCGCCAGAATCACTGACTGACAAGCCCTTCGACAATGGAGAAAACGGGGTGTATTTCAGTGACGATCATTACCAGAACTTCCTGGATTGCATCAAAAGCCGCGAAAAACCTATTTGCGATGTAGAAGTGGGGCACCGCACGGCCAGCGTTTGCAGCATCGGCAATATCGCCTATAAATTGGGGCGGCCACTCCGTTGGGATCCTGTAAATGAGCAATTCTTGGGCGACAAAGCCGCCAATAAGCGTCTGGAAAGGCCCATGAAAAAAGAGTGGCGGGTGTAGCGCGTAGCGCGCATTTTTGTGATAACACGAATCGGGCTTTTACCGACAAAAATCAGTATTTTTGCGCCGTGAAAGCCCGAAATACTTATATTCAGTACCAGAGCCAGGCCGAGTTACCCATTGTGGCTGCCCGATTGCTGGCCGCTGGCGACTCGCTCCCGGTTTGGCTGTTACATGGTGATATGGGCGTGGGCAAAACTACGTTGATCAAAGCACTCTGTGTGGCTTTGGGCGTCAAGACTACCGTTCAAAGTCCTACTTTTTCAATTGTCAACGAGTACATTACCACCACAGGCGAGGCAATTTACCACTTTGATTGTTACCGCCTTAAAAACGAAGTCGAAGCCTACGACATCGGGGCAGAGGAGTACCTCTTCTCTGACTGCCGCTGTTTTGTGGAATGGCCCGAAAAAATTGAAACACTTTGGCCTGAAACCTATTTTAAGATCCAGATGACCACGCAGCCCGACGGAAGCCGAATGATTTTGGCCTCCCAAGATAGCCTGCCATTTCCCGCGTCCCAATGAACAACGACCCTCCCCAAGCCCCCATTCAACCCACCGTTGAGACGATCCCCGCGCCTGCCCGCGTGAACCAGATCACCGGTTTCGAGGAACTCGCCCGGCAGTCGGCCCTGTATCCTCAGGAGTCGATGGTGCAGGTCAAGCGCGATAGTAACGCGCTGCTGATCGGCCTGCCCTGTGAGGTGTCTTTGCAAGAGAGCCGCATCGCACTCACGCCCGACGGCGTCGCGATTCTGGTCAGGAACGGGCACGAAGTGTGGGTGGAAAAAGATGCAGGCAAAGGTGCCAACTTCCCCGACCACGAATACAGTGAAGCCGGGGCCAGGATCGTATATAGCGCCAAGGAAGTTTATCAGGCCGATCTGATCTTGAAAATCGAGCCCTTGATTGCCAAGGAATTCGAATGGATTAAGGGCGGCTCGACGCTTATCTCGACGCTAAACCTGCCTTCGCTCGATAAAAGCTATTTCGATAAGCTCAATCAGAAGAAAATCACCGCCATTGGTTACGAATTTATTGAGGATCAAAGCGGAGCCATGCCCATTGTGCGGGCTATGAGCGAAATCGCGGGCAGCACCGTGCTGCTGATCGCGGCCGAATACTTGAGCAATTCCAATGCCGGCAAGGGTATTATCCTGGGCGGTATTACGGGCGTACCGCCCACCAAAGTTGTTATTCTGGGAGCCGGTACCGTAGCCGAATACGCTACCCGGGCCGCAATGGGCGTGGGGGCTGACATCAAGGTGTTCGACAACCATATCTACCGATTACAACGGCTCAAATATGCCGTTGGCCAAAACCTATACACCTCTATTATCGACTCCGACACGCTGACCGAAGCCATCGCCCGCGCCGACGTAGTGATTGGCGCCATGCGGGCCGAGGAAGGACTTAGCCCGTGCGTGGTGACTGCGGAAATGGTGGGCCGCATGAAACCCAACTCCGTAATCGTCGACGTGAGCATCGATCAGGGCGGCTGCTTCGAGACCTCCCGCATGACTACGCACAAAAACCCGGTATTCCGCCACGACGAGGTACTGCACTACTGTGTACCCAACATTGCCTCGCGTGTGGCGCATACCGCCAGCACGGCCTTGAGCAATATTTTTCTGCCGTTTCTCCTGCAAACGGGTACCATCGGCGGCATCGAAGAAATGATTTACGCTAACCGATGGTTTATGAAGGGCGTGTACAGCCACAACGGCACAATCACCAATTCCTACATCGCCCGAAAATTTGGGATGCGTTACAAGGATCTGACCCTGCTTTTGGCGGCGAGGATGTAATCATCCCTTTGAACATCTTATACTTCTTCATAAAATACACAAATACACAACCTTGATAAATCACAGCAATGAAAACGTCTTGATGGACGACGCCAATTCACCTGATGTCGACCGCAAGTTACTGGGGCTGATTTCTCAGGATTTCGTCAAGGTAGCCGACCAATTGAAGGAGGCTTCTTACCAAATTCGCAAGCGCGGCTTTACGGAACATCCGGTTTTCGTGGTTGGCCGCGACGACGCCGAAATCGGTCTGGCCTTGTTTGAGCGGGAAAGTATGGGTAACAAGTGGAACTATCGGGCCTCTTATTTGCAGGAGTTTCTGGATCGCAATTTGGTGGGGGAGGAGTCCGTCGAGCTTTTCAAAGAAAACTATAAGAATCCCGACGAGTATTGCTGTCTTTTCGTTCTGGAAAAAGATTTTGCCGGGTTTGTTTTTGTACCTTTTCCTGAGGACTGAGGAATTGCCGAATCGAAAACCTTTTCAAGGTATCATGAAATGAAATTCGGGTAGTAGCAATCGATAGTTACGATAGATTTTATTCTGTTTGTGTCTATCTACCATTATTTTTTAATTAACGCATGTCGCTTCTTGGCAAATACGCAACCTGGATATTAATTCTTTTCCCGGCCTTTCTATTACTCGGAGTAGTCTACTATTTTTCCGAAAGCCTTTTTTTTGCCGACGATTTTCACCTGCTCAAAACCATCGTTTGGATGCAGGATGCCGATTCGTGGGCCGGTAAATTGGAACTCCTGACACAGCAGCATAACGAGCACCGAATCGTGGTGCCGCGCCTGATTACCTGGCTCAATTACACATTGCAGGGTCACATCGATTGGCCCGTCTTGATTCTATTTGGCAACCTGATCTGGTGCGGGATATTGTATTTCCTCTGGTCCGCTTTCCGTGTGATGAAGTACCCGGCCTGGTATTTTTTGCCCATCCCATGGCTGCTTTTTCAGCCCGCTTACTACGACAACTACACCTGGACGATTAGCATACTC
>JBBSSJ010000414.1:0-3192 GCA_038242095.1 Cytophagales bacterium | reverse complement strand
TTCCGCCGAGTACCTAGCCGCTATTTCGTTCGCCCGAAAAGACGATATGACGACCGTGATGGGCCTCACGGTGGGGTCTTCGATTCAGGTGGCGCTGCTGATCGCGCCGCTGCTGGTCATTATTTCCTACTTTCTCGGTACACCGATGAACCTGGTGTTTGAAAATCCGCTTGAACTGATCGCCATTGCGGCGGTGGCATTCATCGTCAACGCCATTTCGGTCGACGGCGAAACGACCTGGTTCGAGGGCGTGATGCTCCTCGCGGTGTACATCGTGCTGGGAATGGCCTTTTTGCTGGTGGGTTAAGTGGCGGATAAGGCGGATAAAAAAAGTCCGGTACCTTTGCGCTGAACAAGAAATCGACCCGCTAATTCCTGACTACATGAAAATAGACCACGAAGCCCTGCAAAAAATCGCGCACCTGGCGCGGCTGGAAGTAAAACCTGAAGAAGAAGCGGACTTGCTGGCCAGCATGGATTCCGTCCTGACGTGGATGGAGCAGCTCGATGAAGTCGATACCGAAGGCGTGGAGCCGCTCGATGAAGTCGATACCGAAGGCGTGGAGCCGCTCACGCACATGAGTGAGGAAGTGAATAACTGGCGCGCCGATGTAGCCCAAAACACCCTTTCCCGCGAAAAAGCCCTTGAAAATGCGCCGAGTCAGGATGGTACCTACATCAAAGTGCCCAAGGTAATCGAGTAGGCGTCAGGAAATAGGATTGATTGAAAAATTGTCCGCGTCGCGCAAGGCCGGAAAGTGCTCTCGGTACGCCTCCAGCGGCGCTTTCGATAGCCGCACGACTGGCTCGCTTTCTGAATCGCCCAGGTCGGTAATTACTTCACCCAGAAAATCCAGCGCCATCGAGTCGCCCGTGTGCGCGACGCCGTGCCCGTCGGTACCCACGCGGTTCACGCCCACGACATAGCTCAAATTTTCGATGGCCCGCGCCCGAAGTAGCGTGCGCCAGGCGGTAGCGCGTGCGGCGGGCCAGTTGGCTACATAAAGCAGCAAATCGTAGGGAGAATCGGGGGGGTGGCGGCTCCAAACCGGAAACCGCAAGTCGTAGCAAACCAGCGGACAAATGCGCCAGCCGCGCCAGGATAAGATCAGCCGCTTCTCGCCGGGCGAAAATGTTTCATGCTCCTGCCCAAAACTGAATAAATGCCGCTTATCGTAAATTTCGTAGGTGCTATCGGGCCGCATCGCCAGCAGACGATTGTAATACTTCCCACCTTCTTTAACCTGAAAACTCCCGATCACCAACGCCTGTGTTTGGGCGGCCATCATTCGCAGCCAGCGCGTGGTAGTATGATTCATGGGCTCGGCCAAAGCCCCCGCATTCATACTAAAACCCGTCGAAAACATCTCAGGTAATACAATTACGTCCACCGCTTCGGGCAAAGCCGCAATTTTCTCCTCTAAAACCGCCAGATTAGCCGTCACATTCTCCCAGACTAAATCAGTCTGAATCAACGCCACCGATAAGGTGCCGGAGGCGCGGGAAGAAATAGGCTCACTGTTCACTGTCAATTGTCAACTAAATAATCACCTCCGGTTGTGAAACCGCATCCGGTAGTCCACATCCACGATGCCCTTGGCGATATTGCTG
This sequence comes from Cytophagales bacterium, assembly GCA_038242095.1. Lineage (GTDB taxonomy): Bacteria > Bacteroidota > Bacteroidia > Cytophagales > Spirosomataceae > Persicitalea. The sequence goes on along the minus strand of JBBSSJ010000414.1, from coordinate 1,581 downwards.
AGCTTGCGCTTCAGAAGCTGCTTTTTCAGGCCCGGCAGGTAATCGGTGAACAGTTTGCCTTCCAGGTGGTCGTACTCGTGCTGAATGATGCGCGCCGCCATGCCTTCGTATTCTTCTTCGTGCTCATTCCAGTCGAGGTCACGGTACCGGATCGTGACGCGTTCGAGCCGGAAGATTTCGCTTCGGATTCCCGGAATGCTGAGGCAACCTTCCTCAAAACCCCACTCGTCGCCGTCTTCGTCCAGGATTTCAGGGTTGATGAATATCTTCTTGAAACCTTCCAGCGTCGGGTCCTTATCTTCTTCGTCCTCGTCTTCGTTCATGACCGTGCCATCCACCACAAAGGCCCGGAGGCTAAGGCCCACCTGCGGAGCAGCCAGGCCCACGCCCGCCGCGTCATGCATGGTTTCGAAAAGATCAGCGGAAAGTTTTTGCAGGTCCACTTCCTGCGGGTCGATGGGCTTCGTAACTTTTCTCAGAATAGGATCGCCGTAAGCGACTATGGGGTAAATCATTAAAGGGAATGATGAGTGATGAGTGATGAATGTGCTTACGCTACTGAATGATAATAATTAGCTATCGCATTGGATTCAGGCGTTGGCTTTCCATGTAGGATTGCAGGATGATGACCGCGCTGACTTTGTCGATGTTGCCTTTTTCGCGGCGCTCGCTCTTTTTGCTGCCGCCCGCAATCATGGCTTGCAGCGCCATCGACGACGTAAACCGCTCGTCGTGCGCGTGGACCGGGATTTCGGGAAAAGTGCTTTCCAGTTTTTTAATAAAATTCCGCACGGGTTGCGTGTTGTGGGTGTCGGAAGTATCGAGCCGCCGGGGCATGCCGATTATGATGGCCTCCACTTCCTCCTGTTCTGTGTATTTCTTCAAAAAATCCAACAACAAATGCGTCCGCACGGTTTCCAGACCCGTCGCAATAATTTGCAAGGGGTCCGTCACGGCCAGGCCGGTCCGTTTGCTTCCGTAATCTAGGGCAAGGAGACGCATTTTAGGAATTATGAGTGATGAATTATGAACGAGCAGGCTGTTCACTTTTTCTATAATTCATTTAAAATTGTTCCCACAAAGATACGGGCTTTCGTTTGCTTTTGGCAAGGGACGCTTTTTGAGCGGGCGGCGTTAATGTTTCTTAATAAAGATTCACTGACCTTCGCGCCGCGTGCCGCACGGGCGTTTTCGTTATCTTTGTGGTTATGATTGAAAAACGCTGGATTATTGCCGCCGAACCCTCGTCGGAAGCTAAGGCTACCGCTGAAAAACTGGCCGAAGCGATCAATGTGAGTCCGGGCATCGCCGCCCTTTTGGTGCAGCGCGGCGTGTACGATTTCGAAGCAGCCAAAGCCTTTTTTCGGCCAGACTTGTCGGTTTTGCACGATCCTTTTTTGATGAAGGATATGGATAAAGCCGTCGAGCGGCTGACCGAGGCGATGGCGGCGGGCGAGAAAATCCTGGTTTACGGCGACTACGATGTGGACGGTGCGACCTCCGTCACGATGTTCTACGGCTTTCTTCGGAAGATCTACGATCAGCTCGAATACTACATTCCCGACCGCTACATCGAGGGTT
>JBBSSJ010000413.1:0-3227 GCA_038242095.1 Cytophagales bacterium | reverse complement strand
GTGAGTCCTTCGGGCCGGTTCTTTATGCGCACCGAGTTCGAGGGCGACGCCGACCTGAGTGCATTGGCTGAGACACTAAGCCGCGAACTGCCCGCCGAAATAGATTTGCGCATTAATCCAAAAAAGAAGAAAGACATCGTGCTGCTCGTCACGAAGGAGCACCATTGTCTGGGCGAGTTACTGATTCGCTACGCCTTCGACGAGCTGGACGCCAACATTCAGGCGGTGGTGAGCAACTACAACACGCTACAACCGCTGGTGAGCAAGTTTGGCATTCCCTTCCATTTTATTTCGCACGAGCACAAAACCCGCGCCGAACACGAAGAGGCCATTTTGCGTACACTGGAAATTTACCAGCCCGAGTACGTGGTGTTAGCTAAGTACATGCGCATTCTCTCGGCCGATTTTGTGCGGCACTACCCCCACCGCATCGTCAATATTCACCATTCGTTTCTGCCCGCTTTCGTCGGGGCCAATCCCTACCGCCAGGCCTACGAGCGGGGCGTCAAGATTATAGGGGCCACGGCGCACTTTGTCAACGACGACCTCGACGAAGGCCCGATCATCGCCCAGGATGTCAGGGAAGTAAACCACCGTCTGTCGGCTGCCGACATGGCTACGATGGGCCGCGATACTGAGAAACTGGTGCTTTCCAAGGCGTTGAAGTTGGTCTTCAATGACCGCGTTTTTATCCACGAAAATCGGACGGTGATTTTTTAGAAGGAAAAACTTTGCCCCCCGAAATTGCGTTAAAATCTGCATATCCCCAAGCCGAAAAATAATTCTGCATGACTCCCAACGAAACTCCGACGCTGCCCCAGCGCCACACCCGCCCCTTTATTGGTGAAGAAGTAAAACTGACTGAATGGACCGACGTTCAGCCTTTTTTTGATAGTCTTAAAAACCGTTCGATCAGCGATGCTGCCGATTTGCGGCAGTGGTTTCTCGACCGTAGCGAGCTGGAATCGTACCTGTCCGAGAATTTTGCTTGGCGCTACATTCGCCAGACCTGCGACACCGCTGATAAATCGCTGGTAGACGCGCTACAATTTTTTATCAGCGAGATACAGCCGCATTTAGCCGTTTACGGCAACGATCTGGACAAGAAAGCCGCCGAAAGCCCATTTCTCTCGGAACTGACTGATGAAGGCTTCGATGTGGCCATTCGCGGTATGCGGAAGGCCATTGAGATTTTTCGGGATGAAAATGTGCCTCTGCAAACCCAACTCCAAACCGAGGAGCGAAAGTACGGGGCCATCGCCGGCGCCATGACCGTGACGCTCGACGGCGAGGAAATGACGCTGCAAAAAGCGGGTGACCGCCTGCAAAGTACCGACCGCGCCACCCGTGAAACGGCTTGGCGGGCCATCACGGAGCGCCGCTATGAGGACCATGAAAAGCTGGACAAACTCATGAATACGCTCGTGCAACTGCGCGACGAGGTAGGACGCAACGCCGATTTCGCCAATTATCGCGACTATATGTTTGCGGCGATGGGGCGGTTCGACTACACGCCGGAGGAGTGTTTTGAGTTTCACGAAGCCGTACGCGACGCCGTCGTGCCGTTGCTCGGCGATATGGCTGCGGAGCGAAAAGCCGCTCTTGGGCTGGTAGAATTACGACCCTGGGATACCAAGGTAAACCCGCAGGGCCGTCCGCCGCTCAAACCCTTCGCCAGCGGCGACGAATTGCTCGACAAAACGATTCGCTGCTTCACGCGTTTAGACCCGTTTTTGGGCGACTGTCTTCGTATCATGAAGCGTATGGGCCACCTCGATCTGGAATCCCGGAAGGGCAAGGCACCGGGCGGCTACAATTACCCGCTGGACGAAAGCGGGGTGCCGTTTATTTTCATGAACGCCACTTCCAACCTCCGCGATATGGTGACGCTGCTGCACGAGGGCGGTCATGCGGTGCATTCACTCGTAACGCGCGACCTAGCGCTGAATATCTTCAAGCATCCGCCCTCCGAGGTGGCTGAGCTGGCTTCGATGTCTATGGAGTTGCTCACGATGGACTACTGGGACGATTTTTTTGACGACGAGGAAGACCTCCGCCGCGCCAAAATCCAGCATCTTGAATCGATCATCGAGACCCTACCCTGGGTCGCGACGGTCGACAAGTTTCAGCACTGGGTGTACGAGCATCCCGGCCACACCGCCGATCAGCGCGCCGGGGCTTGGATCAGGATTTATCAGGAATTCAGTGAATCAGTAACGGATTGGACGGGTCTGGAAAAATTCCAGAAGTACTTGTGGCAAAAGCAACTGCACCTTTACGAAGTGCCTTTCTACTACATCGAGTATGGCATCGCGCAGTTGGGGGCTATCGGGGTTTGGAAAAACTACCGCGACGATCCAAAGCAGGGTTTGCAGGGCTACCTGGATGCTTTGAGGTTAGGCTACACCGCGCCCATCGGGCAGATTTACGAAGCCGCCCGCGTGCCGTTCGATTTTTCCAAAAAACATATCTTGGAACTGATAGACTTCGTGCGGGCCGAGTTGGCGGCTTTGAAGTGATCAGCCATTAGCGTAGGTGATTCCATTTTTACTAAAAAAAGCGAAAATGTGGTACGGGCCGCTCGCCCGTTATATTCCTTGGGCAAACGCTGACAGCATTCCATAAGCTGTTAAAATCTAGCAGCAGTACGAAACGCTGTCAGCGTTGGGAAAAATTCTTAACTTGGCTTCCCAACTCGATACAATCCCAACCCCATGCAAAAACGCTACGCCTTCACCCTCTTCGCCTGCTTCCTTTTCACCCTCACTTTCGCCCAAAGAAAAAAAAAGGATAAAAACCTTGATATACCTGTCGTTACGGCGCAACCCACTTCCGTCGACAGCCTGTACCTGGGCATGAAATGGCGCAACATTGGTCCGTTTCGGGGTGGGCGCAGCGTAGCTTCCGTGGGTGTACCGGGTAACCCCCAGCTCTATTACATGGGTAGCGTGGGTGGCGGCGTTTGGAAAACGCAGGATGCGGGCATGAACTGGAAAAATATCACCGACGGGCAATTTAAAACCAGTTCAGTGGGAGCCATTGCCGTGGCGGCTTCCGACCCGAATGTGATTTACGTCGGCATGGGCGAGCATCCCATCCGGGGCGTGATGACTTCGCACGGCGACGGCGTGTATAAATCCACCGATGCAGGCAAGACCTGGAAGCACCTCGGCCTGCCCGCCTCGCGGCACATCGCGGCGGTGCGCATTCATCCCAAAAACCCTAAT
>JBBSSJ010000412.1:0-3228 GCA_038242095.1 Cytophagales bacterium | reverse complement strand
TTTACCCTTACATCGCCAGCATGCCCACCAGCCAGTCCAGCTGGATCGATGGCGGCCAAAGGTTGCAGTATGTGAGTAGCCCCCGGCCCATCACGCCCGGTCTGACCTGGGAAAAAGCCACGACTTCCAACATCGGGCTGGATGCGGATTTCCTCAAAAACCGGCTGAACCTTTCTTTTGACGCCTACGTGCGGAAAACTACCGACATGCTCATTCCGGGCAAGGTCCTGCCGGGTGTGTATGGTGCGTCCGTCCCCACCGAAAATGCCGGAGATTTGCAAACGAACGGTTTCGAGCTTTCCCTATCGTGGAAAGACCAGGGCAAACTGGCGGGTAAGCCTTTCGGGTACAATGCCACTTTTATCCTCTCGGACTATACCTCCAAAATCACAAAGTACGATAACCCCAACAAGATTCTGTCGAATCGTTATGTGGGACAGCGTATTGGCGAAATCTGGGGATATAGCGTAGCGGGCCTGTTCCAGTCCGACCAGGAAGCCAAGGAGCACACCATAGATCAGAGCCTGGTGGACAAAGGCCGTCTGAGTGCCCCCGGCGACTGGAGCCGGCTACAGGCAGGTGATGTCAAGTTCATCGACCTGAACGGCGATGGCAAGATTTCGGAAGGAGCCAACACCCTGGCCGACCACGGCGACCTGCGGATCATCGGCAATACGACGCCGCGCTACCGGTATGGCCTCAATTTGGGGGTCAACTGGAACGGCTTCGACTTCTCGGCTTTGGCCCAGGGAATTCTGCGCCGCAGCTGGTACCCCGGCAATAACGCCGATAAGTTCTGGGGGCCCTATTCCCGTCCCTACTACTCGTTCATTCCCAGCGATTTCGAGCAGGATGTCTGGACTCCGGAAAACCCCGATGCCTATTTTCCACTGTTGCGGGGCTACATCGCCCTCAACGGAGGCAACCCGCTCAACGTTAGAAATGACCGCTACTTACAAAACGTGGGCTACCTGCGGTTAAAAAATGTCGTGCTTGGCTATACGTTGCCCGAGGCGCTTACCAAAAAGGTGCGGATTCCCCGCGCCCGAATTTATGTGAGTGGCGAGAATATGCTGACCTATACGCCGCTACGCACGAGATACATAGACCCCGAACAGCTCGACGGTGATTTTACCAATGGCCGTACGTACCCGTTGTCCAAGACTTATTCGGCGGGCCTAACCATCAATTTCTGATTTTACACAACCAGCAAAGACATGAAAAAGATATTTTCAATCCTTCTGGCCATTGGCCTGGTTTCCTGTGACCTGGACCGATTGCCCCTGGACGCCATTGCGCCCGAAACATTCTTCAACACGGAAAACGATCTGCTGCTGTATACCAACTCATTCTACAACATGCTGCCCTCGGCCGAGGACGTCTACAACGAAGACGCCGATAACGTGGTCAAAAGCAGTCTGCGGGACGAGATTCAGGGAACGCGCATCGTGCCTACCTCGGGCGGCGGCTGGAGTTGGTCCGAATTGCGGAACATCAACTACTTCCTGGCCAACTCAGGGAAATGTCCCGACAAGAAAGCGGTGAAAAAGTACAACGGCCTGGCCCGGTTTTTCCGCGCTTACTTTTATTTCGAAAAGGTAAGGCGCTTCGGCGATGTACCCTGGTATTCGCAGACCATCGAAACCACCGACGAGCAACTGCTGACCGCGCCGCGCGATTCCCGCGCGATGATCATGGACTCAGTGATGGCGGACATTGACAATGCCATCGCCAACCTCGGCACTTCGCGGCAGATCAATACCGTGACCAAATGGACGGCTCTGGCGCTGAAATCTCGATTGGCCCTTTACGAAGGCACGTTCCGGAAGTACCATCCCGAGTTCAATCTGCCCAACGCCGATCAGTTTCTGGACGCTTCCATCGTCGCCTCCGATGAGTTGATGAATAAAAGCGGCTACCGGATTTATACTGCTACGCCCACGACGGCTTATCAGAAACTATTTTCTGCCGATAATGCCATTGCTGAAGAGGTGATTCTGGCGCGGGCTTTCAGCGATGAGTTGCAGGTGTACCATAACCTCAATTACTACACCATGACGGCGTCCTACGGCAAGCCGGGCCTGAGCAAAACGCTCGTCAATAGCTACCTCATGGCCGATGGCACTCGCTTCACCGACCGACCGGGCTACGATACACTGCAATTTTATTCCGAAGTTCAGAACCGCGACCCGCGCCTGAAGCAGACGATCCGCACCCCGGGTTACACCCGGATTGGAGAAACCAATACCCTGGTTCCTGAATTCGGAGCTACGGTCACGGGCTACCAGCTCATCAAATTCGTCTCGGAACCTAAGTGGGATACTTTCAGCAAGGATATCACCGACATGCCCGTGTTCCGCTACGCCGAAGTGCTGCTAAACTACGCCGAAGCCAAGGCCGAACGCGGCATCCTCACGCAGGATGATTTGGACCGCTCCATTACGCTCACCCGTGCCCGGGTAGGCATGCCACCGCTGAACCTGGAGCAGGCCAACGCTAATCCTGACCCTTATTTGGCCAATGAGTACACCCACCTTTCGGGCAGCAATACGGGGGTAATTTTGGAGATTCGACGCGAGAGAAGGATCGAACTTGTGATGGAGAACTTCCTTCGCTGGGACGATATCATCCGCTGGAAAGAGGGCCAATTGCTCACCCGGCAGTTTAAGGGCATGTACTTTCCCGGCACGGGCAGTTACGATCTGGACAGGAACGGCACGGTGGATCTGGTGATTTATACCGGGACCAAACCAGCCGTCAAAGGCGCGCAGCTCCTGAAACTTGGTAGTGAGATTATCCTCGAAAACGGTGCAAAAGGAGGCAATATCGTGGTCAACGGCCACATCAAGAAGAAATTCGACGAGAGCCGCGACTACCTGTATCCCATTCCGAAGCAGGAACTCTTGCTGAATCCTCAGCTCAAACAAAACCCTAACTGGTAAAAACATTCCATTGCCATGCTAAAAGACAGAAGAGCATTTCTCGAAAAAATGGCCGGTTTGGGCGCGCTGAGCCTGCTACCGGCGGCAGGCGCACTGGCCGCACCCACCTCCGAAAGCCACGAATTTGTGGTCGATTCGTATTTGCAAAACCTGAACAGCCGGGAGGTAACCATTCAATGGATCACCAGCCGCAACTGTTTTAGTTGGGTGGAATACGGCGACCGGACTTACACCAACAAGCGTGCCTTTGCCTACAACAATGGGCTGATCGAGGCTAACAACCGCG
>JBBSSJ010000411.1:0-3236 GCA_038242095.1 Cytophagales bacterium | reverse complement strand
GGCTTCTTCGCCCGCCTGAAGGGTTTTTTCCAGGTACTTCTGGAATTTAGTCTGCTTTTTCTCCCCCGTGGCATTTTTTACCCGGTTCTCATCCAAAATACGCTTGATCTTGTCTTCGTCGACAAAGCGGCGAATGATGAGCTGCTGACCAATCGTTACGACGTTAGACACGAAATAGTAAAAAGTCAGGCCCGCCGGGAAATTATTCAGCACGAACATGAACATCACCGGCATCACGTAACCCAGAAATTTCATGTTGACCGGCCCCGGCTGATTAGGCGTTATCTGATTGTTATAGTAGGCGTAGACTACGCTCGACACCGTAATCATCAAGGTGAACATGCTGACGTGGCTGCCGTAGAAGGGTACATTAAAAGGAAGATTGATAAAGGAATCGTAAGTCGATAAATCGTTAGCCCACAAAAAGGACTGCTGCCTTAGCTCGATAAGATTGGGAAACAAAAAGAACAGCGAAAACAGAATGGGCATCGTCGCCACCACCGGCACGCAACCGCTCAGCGGACTGACGCCCACTTGCTGGTAGAGTTTCATTTGATCCTGCTGCTGCTTGGCCATATCATCGCCGTTTTTCTCCTTCAACTCAGCGAGTTCGGGGGCAAGTACCCGCATTTTAGCCATGCTCACGTACGATTTGTAGGTTAGCGGTGTCAGCAAGAGTTTGACGATCAGCACCAGGCAGATAATCAGAATACCATAGTTGGAAAATACCTTTTCCAAAAGTGTAAACATCGGTACCAAAATGTACTCGTTGATCGGTTTAAGAAACGCGTAGCCCAGATAGACGTTCTCATCAAAATCCACGATCGGCAGTTTTTTGAGAATTTGGTAGTCATTAGGACCGATGTAGTACTGGAAACGGGCCGTTCCGTCTTGTAAAGCAGCCACCGGGATAGAAGCCTCCACGCTGAGCGCTTTTACCACCACCGTGTCCGCCGGATTTACCTTCGCCTCGACCTTTACATCTTGCAGGGGCAAACTTTCAGCGACCAATCCGGCCAGGAAGTACTTCGATTTTAAGGTGAACCACTTGACGGGCGCTTCGGCATTGGCCTCCACGTTGCTGTCGGTAGCAGGCGAAAGACTTTCCAGACCGTCGGTGTAGTAATTGACGGTGACCGCCTTACGGTTCTCAAGCATGTCATTTTCGAGTTGCAACATTTCATCCTGCCACCCGAACTGGAGCGCTTTGCCCGGCTGTCCCAGGCCCTTGGTCTTAATTCCGTAATCGATCAGAAAGCCATTACCGCGAACGACGTAGGTCTGCTCGACAAATTGATCGTCGGAAAGCGCCAGGCGATAGGTCACCACCGCCGAATCGCCCTCGGCCAGTGTTTTATTGGCCGCGCTGGTCGTAAAGTATAATTGCGCCAGATCGACGTTGCCCCGGTTGGTGGGCAAATCCATCGAAAAGCGGGTGTGGTCGGCCGATAGCAAATAGAGCGGTTTACCGTTGTAGGTTTTGTAATTTTTCAACATCACCTCTTTCAACACACCACCGCGGCTGCTGAAAACCACATGAACGTCCTTCGTGTCAATGGTTAAATCCTGGGCCGTACCCTGAGCAGCGGCGGCGAAGTCGCCGTAAGCCGCTTGCATTTGGGCAGAATCCGGTGCCGCTTTTGCCAGCGTATCGGCAACGGGCTCAGTGGGTGTTACTTTTTGCACTTCCTGAGCGGCGGGCTCGGCGGGCTCCTGACGCGGAACCAATACCTGATACCCAATCAGCATGAGCAGAATGAGGACCAGGCCGATAACTTGATTTCTTTCCATAATATGTCTTCGTAATGAGTTCTTCTGGCTCGCTCTACCTTGTTATTATTTCAACTTAAACCGGGAGCGTTATTTTTGAGCCGATTTTTGGACCGCAAAGGTACGCAAGAATTTTGAGCTATGGGTAGCAGACGGTACCTGCTGTTTTTATCAGTGTTGTACTTGCCTTTTTTCGATGGAGTGGGCCAGCGCGGCCTTAACAAAATGAACAAACAAAGGATGCGGATTCATCACCGTGCTTTTGAGCTCGGGGTGAAACTGCACGCCCATGAAAAACGGGTGGTTGGGCAGTTCGATCATCTCGACAAGATTATTCTCGGGATTAATCCCCGTTGCCAGCATTCCGCCGTCTTCAAATGCTTTGAGATACGCGTTGTTGAACTCATACCGGTGACGATGGCGCTCGCTGATGTTGGTTTTACCATAAATTTTATGCGCCAGCGAATCTTTTTTGATTTTGCACGCATAAGCACCCAACCGCATCGTCCCGCCTTTATCTTCAAGGTCCTTCTGGTCGGCCATTAAGTTGATTACCGGATGGGGCGTGCTATTGTTCATCTCATACGAATGCGCATCGGCAAGGCCCAGCACATTACGAGCATACTCTATCACCGCCATTTGCATGCCTAGGCAAATACCAAAGAAGGGTATCCCGTTTTCCCGGACGTAGCGGATGGCCTCGATTTTGCCGTCAATGCCCCGCTCGCCGAACCCGGGCGCTACCAGTACGCCATCGAGCCCCGCCAGTTTTTCAATGGCGTTATCGGGTGTTAGGGTTTCTGAGTGAATCCACTCGATGTTTACTTTGCATTCGTTAACCGCTCCGGCGTGAATAAACGACTCGACAATCGACTTATAGGCATCGTGTAACTCGACGTATTTACCCACCAAGCCAATTCGCACCGAATCGACAGGATTTTTAAGTTTGGAGAGAAAACCTTTCCAGGAGTCAAGGTCAGCATCCTGGTCGTTGTAAATGTCGAGCATGTACAGCGCCCGTTGGTCCAGCCGCTCCTTGCGCATCAGCAGAGGCACGTCGTAGATCGTTTCGGCGTCCATGGCTTCAATCACCGAATTGACCTGCACATTACAGAACAGCGCAATTTTCTTACGCAATTCGTCGGGCAGCGGATGTTCGGTGCGACACACCAGAATGTCGGGCTGAATCCCAGCTTCCTGCAACATCCTGACGGAGTGCTGGGTGGGCTTGGTTTTGAGTTCCCCCGCCGAAGCGAGGTAGGGAATCAGCGTCAGGTGGATGATGAGCGTGTCCTTTTCGCCTAACTCGAACTTGATCTGACGCACGGCTTCAATGAAAGGCAGTGACTCGATGTCGCCCACGCAACCGCCGATTTCGGTGATGACCACGTCATATTCGCCACTCTGGCCGAGCGACAGCATTTTGTTCTTGATCTCGTCGGTAATGTGCGGGATAACTTGCACGG
>JBBSSJ010000410.1:0-3294 GCA_038242095.1 Cytophagales bacterium | reverse complement strand
GCTTCCGGTAAAAAGAAAGCGGGTGAGGTACAGAAAGAGCTGGTGGACACCTTCGATCCCGAGCGAGCCGCATTGATATACGCAAAACTCAAAGCTAACGGAACGGCCGTGGTACCAACCTTGGTCGGGACGCAAATCACCTCTTTTCTGGACGAAGACAACCATCAGCAGGATACCGAGTTGAAGTACCTTGGCAAAGGGCTGATCAGCACCTACGCCTGGCGGGTGGGCCGGGCCCAAAAGGATACGCTCGAACAGGTGATTTTCCGCAAAGAAATGTACCGCAAACTGGTTGCGCTGCTCCCGGTGATCAAAAAGTCGGGTATGGATATTATCGCCGGGACGGACGCCGGTTTTCTAAACTCATTTATTTATCCTGGTTTTGCCCTGCACAAAGAGTTGCAGATTTTTGTGGAAGGCGGCCTGACGCCGTTGGAAGCGCTGCGAACCTCCGTCATCAACGGACCGAAGTACTTCGGCTTGCTTGACAAATACGGCAGCGTGGAGGTAGGCAAGAAGGCCGATTTGCTACTTTTGAATGCTAATCCTGCCCAAAATATCAAAGCCACCAAAGATTGTTTTGCTTTGATCCGCGCGGGAAAAGTCTACACTAGAAAAGATTTAGATGTCATGTTAATGAAATTGGCTGAACTCAATAGGCAGACGAAACAACAATGAAAAGAAATATTGCTTTTAAAATTTTCTTTCCCGCCTTCCTGCTCGTCACATCTACCGCTTTCGCGCAATCCCCCGTCGAAACCGTCACTTCCTGGAAAGGCTTCGAGAAAGTCAGTTTCCCTTTTGAAAATACCACCGCTTACTACATCGAGCCAAAGCAGCCGCTGTCCGGCAATCCGTGGGTATGGCGGGCGCATTTCCCTGACTTTCACACCGAAATGGATAGTCTGTTGGTTAGTCGGGGCTTTCATGTGGCTTATGTCAACACCAATAACCTCTTCGGCCACCCCAGGGCGATGCAGGTTTGGGATAAATTTTATAATTACCTCACAATGGAGAAAAATTTCGCGTCCAAAGCGGCGCTGGAAGCCATCAGCCGGGGCGGGCTGTACGCCTACGGCTGGGCCAAGCGCAATCCTGACAAGGTAACCTGCATCTACGCCGAGGCCCCTGTCTGCGACCCGCGCAGTTGGCCGGGGGGCAAGGGAAAGGGGCAAGGCTCACCCAAAGACTGGGAACGCTGGCTCGAACTGAACGGCTTGACCGAGTCAACAATAGGTACCTTTACTGATATTCCGCTCGATGATCTGGAAGGCATGGCGGCGTTCAAGATTCCGGTGCTGCACGTCGTGAGTTTGAAGGACAAGATCGTGCCGCCGGAGGAAAATACCTTTCCACTGATCGAGAAGTACCTGCGGCTGGGTGGTCCGGCGGCGGTGTACCCGATGAACCGGGGCGCGCAGACGCTGGAAGGTCACCACTTCGTCATTGAGCACCTTGATCGCTGGGCGGATTTTATTCAGCAGCACAGCTATCCCGTAAGCAAGCCTTTGGCGCGGGCGGCTTACGTGGAGGTCAATCACGGTTTGGGGGCGTCTTTTGCCAAATTTGTAAACAAAAAAGAGGGCACTGTGGCTTTCCTGGGCGGCTCGATCACCTACAATCCGGGCTGGCGCGACAAGGTCGGGAAGTACTTGCAGGAGCGCTTTCCTGACACAAAATTCACTTTTATCGCCGCCGGAATTCCGTCACTGGGCAGCACGCCGCATGCCTTCCGGTTTGGGCGCGATGTGCTGGCGAAGGGAACGCCGGATCTGCTTTTTGTGGAAAGTGCGGTCAATGACCGCACGAACGGTTTCTCGGAAAGGGCGCAAATCAGGGCGTTGGAAGGTATTTTGCAACAGGCCTACGCGGTCAACCCAGCCTTGAACGTAGTGCTGCTGGCCTTTGCCGACCCCGACAAGTTCGGCGATTACGACGCCGGGAAGCAGCCCGTAGAAGTGGAAGTACACCGCAAGGTGGCGGCGCACTACGGCGCGGCGTTTATCGATCTTTCGCAGGAAGTTTACGATCGGGTGCAGGCAGGAGAATTCTCGTGGGAATACGACTTTAAGAACCTGCATCCGTCACCTTATGGGCAGGAGGTTTATTTTCAGACGATCAAGTACTTATTCCAAAAAACTACGCCTGCTGATGACTCAGAAGGTAAACAGCTACCCGCACCGCTGGACAAATTTTCTTACGGCAAGGCGAGCTACCACCCGATTTCCGAAGCAAAATCGCGCAAAGGCTTTAAAATAGATTCCAATTGGCAACCCGATCCGCCCAAGAGTACCCGGGAAGGCTTCGTGAATGTGCCGATGCTGGTGGGCGAGAAACCGGACGACTCATTTGAGTTTACTTTCAGCGGCAGAGCCGTGGGCATCGCGCTTATTTCCGGCCCCGACGCGGGAATTATATCCTACCGAATCGACGGCAAAAAAGCGCGAACGCGGGATCTTTTTACCCAATGGAGCACAAGCTTGCACCTGCCGTGGTACCTCGTGCTGGACGACGAGTTGAAACCCGGTCCGCACAAACTCCAACTAACCATCGCCGACGCCAGAAATCCATCGAGCATCGGGAACGCCTGCCGGATCGTGCATTTATTGGTGAATGACTAGCGGCCGGATTATAAATTCTCATCTTCATTAGTAAGAAAACACCTATTTCACGCTTTATGTACCATGAAAAAAACGCTCCTGTTATCGGGTTTTCTTGCGGCGGCTACGACCAGCCTACCCGACGCCCTCGCCCAGTCCACCGAATACGACGAAAGTAAAGTTCCAGCCTACACGCTGCCCGAGCTATTGTTAACCAGCGACGGTCAGAAAGTCGGCACGGCCGGGGAATGGGAGTCCACGCGACGACCCGAGATTCTGGCGATTTTCTCCGAGCAGGTCTATGGTAAGACGCCGACCAAAAAAATACCCGTCCGCTTTGAGCTCACTTCTATTGATAAGAACGCCCTGAACGGCAAGGCCACCCGCAAGCAGGTTCGCGCGTATTTTTCGAAAGATAAATTCATGGATATCCTGATTTACCTGCCGAACGCGGCCGGGCCGCGTTCGGTCCAAAAGCCTGTTCCGGTTTTTCTGGGACTCAATTTTTCTGGAAACCAGACGATCCATGCCGATACGGGCATCGCCATTACCGGGCGGTGGATACCCGATTGGAAAGATCCCGGCATTGTCAACAACCACAGCACCGCCGACAGCCGGGGTACCCGCACCCGCCGCTGGCCCGTGGAGCAAATTCTGGCGAGGGGCTACGGTCTGGCCACGGTGTACTACGGCG
>JBBSSJ010000409.1:0-3346 GCA_038242095.1 Cytophagales bacterium | reverse complement strand
CTTTCTCAATGTACGTCCCGGTGGTGGCGATGAACGCCTCGGGCTGATAGTAATCGTAGTAGCTGATGAAGTATTCGACGGCGTTGTTGGGAAAAAACTGCTTGAACTCACCGTAGAGCTGGGCGGCCAGGGTTTTGTTGTGGCTCAGCACCAGCGTCGGCCGGTCGATTTGCTGGATGACGTTGGCGACGATAAAGGTTTTGCCGGAACCCGTCACGCCGAGCAGCGTTTGGGCCGCTTCGCCGTCGCGCAGGCCCTGCACGAGTTGCTCGATGGCCTGCGGCTGGTCGCCGGTGGGGACGTATTCGGAAGTGAGTTCGAAGTTCATGCGAATTTTTCTTTTGGGAGAAAGCGTATGGGGCGTAACGTTCTTTTAGGGCTTAATGGTTCGGGGGGAAAGGAATGATTTTTGTTATCTTTGACCGCACGAAAATAGTCGATTATGAATACGGCCAAAATAATTTATGAGCAGTATAAGGTCCTGCCCAAGCGCGTCCGCGAAGAGCTCAAAGCTTTGATTGTAAACGAAGATGAGCCGGAAGTCACCAATTCTCTGATGGCGGAGATTGAGGAAAGTTTGGAAGAAATCAAAGCCATGAAGGAAGGCAAGATTCCGAGCCGGACGTACGCGGATTTCAGGAAAGAGATGGAAAATGGCAAATGAAGTCAAAACTTCGACCCACTTCGAGTGGACAGATGTCTATCTCGTTACCGTGTTCGATAAATCAGAAGAAAGCAGCATTAAAAAGCCAATTCTGCTCAAAATTGTCAAACGATTGTTTGAGTGATATAGTTGTTATGGGCTGACGACATCATTTTTAATCTGCAATTTCTTTGATCAATAAACTCACAACCCTCTTCTTCCGCCTCGCGGCCCTATCAGTTTGGGCTTTTTCCATCACAAGCTGCGCGGTCAGGAAAACCGCCAATCTTACTTACCAAAAGGCAAACGCCCAATTTCCCGAACACCAACTCGACGTGTACGCGCCGCGCAAGGTGAAATCCCCGCGTCCGGTGTTGGTGTTCATTCACGGCGGCAATTGGAATTCGGGCAAGAAGTCGCAGTACTGGCCGATGGGTCGAAATTTTGCGCGGAAGGGCGTCGTCACGGTTATCATCGACTATCCGCTGAGTCCGGCGGCAAACTACGATGATATGGCGAAGGCTTCGGTGAAAGCGGTGCAGTGGACGGTGGAGAATATCGGGAAGTACGGCGGCGATACCAGTCGGCTGTTTTTGTCGGGCCACTCGGCGGGCGGGCACCTCGCGGCGCTTATTGGGCTGGACGACGAATATTTCAAAGCGCTCGACATGAAGAACCCGACTACGGGGTTGGTCCTGATCGACGCCGCCGGATTGGATATGTACCAATACCTTTTGGATGAAAAGTTTGCAGACGATAACACCTACATCAAGACCTTTACCAACGATCCGGCAACGTGGAAGAAAGCTTCACCGCGCTATTATCTGAAGGAAGACATGCCGCCCATGCTGATGTACCGCGGCGGAAAAACCTACGAGTCGATCGTTAAAAGTACCGAGGCTTTTGTGGGCGATTTGAAAAAATACGTTCCCAATCCCGACTACCATGTACTTCCCGGCAAGAAACACATACCGATGATCGCGCAGTTTTTCCTGCCCTGGAACAAACACTTTCCCGAAATCGTGGATTTCATGGAGGCAGGAGGGAAGGATGAAGGGAGAAAGGAGTTAAGGAAGATAGACCGGAGCAAAATTATTCATTAATTGATTCAAGCAAAGCCGACGGCCCAACGCCGATAGCCATTAACCATTATGAAAAAGAACGTATTAATTACCGGCGGCACGGGCCTCATCGGCCGACGCCTAACCGAAATGCTACTCGAACGAGACTACCTGGTCACGTACCTGAGCCGAGAAGAAAATACAACCTACGATCATGTGTCGGTGTACCACTGGGACATCGAGAAAGAAACCGTGGACCCGCGTGCGTTGGATACCATGGACTACCTTATCCACCTGGCCGGGGCGGGCATTGCCGACGAGCGCTGGACGGATGAGCGTAAAAAAGTCATTGTGAAAAGCCGCACCGAAACAATCGAACTGCTGGGCCGCATCATGAAAGCGCAGGGCCAACGACCCGAAGCCTTTGTGTCGGCGTCGGCGATCGGCTACTACGGTGGCGATACGGGCGACGACAAGAAAACCGAGCAATCGCCACCCGGTGACGATTTCCTGGCCGAGGTGACGGTGAAGTGGGAAAAAGCCGCCGATTGTGTCACGGATCTGGGTGTCAGGACCGTCAAGCTACGGACAGGCGTGGTACTCAGCGACAAAAGTGGCGCCCTACCCAAGATCGCCGCCCCGGCGCGCTTCGGGATGGGTGCGCCACTGGGCGATGGTAGTCAGTGGATGTCCTGGATTCACATCGACGATATGTGCCGGATGTACATCGAGGCGCTGGAAAACGAAAACTGGGAAGGCGTGTACAATGCCGTTGCCAGTCCGCCCGTGACCAATGCCCAACTCACCAAGCGCATCAGCCACGTACTTGACCGCCCGCAGTGGATTCCCCGAGTACCGGAGTTCGCGCTCGACCTCGCCTTCGGCGAGATGGCCGAAGTAGTGCTGGGCAGCAGCTACGTGGAAAATACCCGGCTGCAAACCACGGATTTTACCTATCAGTTTCCTGATCTGGACGGAGCGCTGCAAGATCTTTTGGGCAAAAAATAACAGTTCGCCCGTAATCCCGTTGTCGGCTGCTTACCGGTCGCTAAATAAACCGGTTTTTGGCGGGCCGGGACAATCGCGCGGGGAGGTGATATCCAACAAATAAAGTAAGTTAGCGTATCGTTAGGACAGGGTCTTTGCAATGAAGGACGTTATGTGAAAATGGGTAGGTCTTACCTGACGGCCTACCGTCATAGCAAACTTGGAAATATGGTTGAAAGAATTTTCAGGCGGGTGATCGATAGTTACCATCACCGCTTCGTATCGCGGCGTTTAATATTGGCCGTCGACTTGTTTATCGTCGTGTTTTCGTTTTCAGCCGCCGTGTTATTGCGTTTTAATTTCGATTTCGCAGCGGTCGACTGGCGTCTTTACAGGTACTATCTGCTCTTTCTTTTTGCGGTTCGTTGGGTATGTTTCGCGGTTTTCCGCTCTTACCACGGCATCGTGCGCCACACTAGTCTGGAAGATGCCCGTTTGATTTTCAAGACGATTTCGATAAGCAGCCTGTCGGTGACCCTGCTCTCCACAGGAGCCTCCTACGCTTTCGACATTGGATGGTTGTACATTCCCATCTCGATTCTGCTTATCGAGTATTTCATTTGCCTGTTTTTGATGATCGCCAGCCGGTTTTTCG
>JBBSSJ010000408.1:0-3369 GCA_038242095.1 Cytophagales bacterium | reverse complement strand
TCACCAACACCACGGCGGGTTTCGGTACCGATTCTACCACGATGGAATTTCCGTATGCGGCCTACCGCACGTCGATCACTAACGCCCGCTGGAATATTGCTGACAAAACTATCGCCATGAAGGGTGATGTTGCCAATTCCACCTTTACGGCTACCGCGCCCGAGCAGCAGGGATTGGCGTTCAACGGATCGGCGGCACTATACGAAATCGAGAAAATGACGCTCAACATCAGTGGCGTGCCTTTCATCAAGACAGCAGATGTCAAGATTATTCCTGAAAAAGGATCGGTGAGCGTGAAGCGCAATGGTCAGATGGCCGAATTTAAAAACGCCCGCATCGAGATCGATACGCTCAACAGCCAGCACCGCATGAAGGACGCCACGCTCCGGATTAGCTCGCGGAATCAATTTGAAGGTTCGGCAACCTACCAGTACGTAACGTCGCGCAAGGATACTTTCAATATCAAGATGGAGAATTTTGAATTGCGCGAGGCTTCATCGCCCCCCGTGGGCGGGCGCCGTGGCCGCAAAGAAGCCGCCGTAGCCGTCATCCCGGGATCCTTCTACACTACTGCCCGGGCCACGGTTACCGATGGCGAGAAATTTATGCTTGCCCCCCAAATTCAGTATAAAGGCAACGCTTATTTGGTGGCTTACGAACCCGCCTTGCGGCTTGAAGGGCAAGTACGGCCGATGCTCAAGCCACGGCCCGAGTTGGCAAGTTCCTGGATTGCGTTTACCGAAAGCGCTACGGATTCGACGGGCGCTATCAGCATCAAAGTGGATGAAACCCTCAAAAATGAAATTGAGCAGCCGCTCTTCGCCGGGTTGCACTACCGCTCGGGCGGCGGCGTATACCTGAGTTTCCTATCACCTAAGTTCACCGAACGTGATCAGGATATCTACACCGCGCGGGGCGAACTGCGCTATGATGACGAAAGCAAAGCGTTTCTCATTGTGCCGCCACCGGGCGCCGATGGTCTCATCAACGAGGCAAACACTTTCACTTTTGATGACAAGAAAGGCCTGGCTTCATTTGCCGGACCGCTAAAACTCACGGAGAGCGGTTTAGTGAAAGCTTCGGGCCTGGTCAATGTGCAGGTCGACAGCGCCCGCTACGAGATGAACACGTTGCTGCTGCTGAATCTGCCCGCGCTGGTGCCGCTCGCACCTGAGATGTCGACCAAGATTGTGCAGACCAACCTCGACGAGCAAAACAGCGACCCCGCCGAGGATGAGCCCGACCGGCTTAATACCAAAATAGCCGCCCTGTTGGGCCAGAAAATAGCCGATGAATACGTCGCTAAAACGGCAGCGGGTTACAAACCGCTCTTCGAAGCTTCGCCGGCCTTTGATGTGCCGCTGGTACTTTCGAATGTAGGCCTGCGCTGGTCCGATGTACACGGCGCGTACTTCTCGACAGGGAAAATCGGCATCTCTAATCTGGGCTTGGCCGACGTCAACGCCCAGGTCGAAGGGCAGATGGAACTGCGCCGCACCGACCGTGGTGATGAGTTCAGCCTGTACATAGAACTGTCGCCCGATGTCTGGTACTTCATGGATTATGCCCAGAACCAGCTGGGTGTCGTATCGTCGGACGTTAATTTTAACGATCAGATTTTGTCCAAAGCCCGTCAGGTGAAAGGTAAAGATATGACCTTAATACCGCTCGGATTTGAGGAAAAAGCGATGTTTTTGGACCGTTTCTCAGATTTCTACGCTCCGACGTTGAAGAAGGCCCGGTTAGCCAAAGCGGCGGCGGCTAAAAAAGAAGTCAAGAAAAAGGCGGAGAAGAAAAAGGCCGAAGCCACCGAAGGCTTCTGAGTACAAGAGGGTTGGGTCGTTTACTTTTTTTACTCCTAAAATTTCGTTACATTATAACTTCGCGTATCCTTGGTTTATCAGTCTAGTATGATATTTTTGTGCGATCGATAAAAGTAAAATAATTAATTCTTGAAATAATACAAGCATGACGGTAGGGCTTTTTCTGATTACATTTATTGGTGCTTATTTCCTGGGTTCCATCCCCACTTCGGTGTGGTATGGTATCGGCTATTTTGGCGTGGATGTGCGCGATCATGGCAGTGGCAACGCCGGGGCAACGAACACATTTCGGGTACTGGGCAAAAGGGCCGGAACCATCGTGATGTTGATCGATGTCTTGAAAGGCTGGACGGCCACTTGCCTGGCGCTATTGTTATATTACTTCAATGTGATTGGACAGGAAGAACTGCTTAATTACAAAATCATATTTGGGATCGTAGCAATCGTTGGCCACATTTTTCCGGTTTTCGTGAAATTCAAAGGCGGCAAAGGCATCGCGACATTGTTGGGTATGGTCCTGGCAGTACACGGTGAGTTGGCGCTAGTATGTATTACGATTTTTATCCTCACGCTGCTAACTTCACACGTAGTTTCGCTTAGTTCGATGCTGGCGACGCTGGCGTTTCCAGTGGTTTCGCTGCTGGGCTTTTTCGGCCCTCCCGAGCCGGGGCTGGTTGTTGTTGGCGTTGTGATGTTTGTAATGGTCGTCGTGACGCATCAGAAGAACATTGGCCGTATGTTGAAAGGAAACGAAAATCGTGTCAACCTTTTTGGGGCAAAAAAACAGGAAGAATAGCGCAAACAGCTTTCATATTACAACTTTTAAAGAGAGTCCTCAGAACCATTTCGGGTACTGAGGACTTTTTACTTTCACAAAACTATACAAATGATCACCGTACTGCCGCGCCAGCCCGCGCGCGGGTCCGACCATTCATCACTCATCACTTATCATTCCCTAGACATGACTACTTATCTCGAAAATAATAAAGACCGTTTCCTGGACGAATTGCTGGATCTGCTGCGCATTCCTTCCGTTAGTGCGGATTCCAAGTTCAAGGACGACACCCGCCGCGCCGCTGAATTCGTGCGCCAAAGCATTGAAAATGCCGGGGCCGACTGGGTCAAAATCTACGAAACGGCGGGTCATCCTATTGTCTACGGCGAAAAAATCATCGATCCCGCCGCGCCGACGGTCCTGATTTACGGCCACTACGACGTGCAACCCGCCGATCCTTACGAACTGTGGGATTCGCCACCCTTTGAGCCCGTCATCAAGAATGACCGTATCTACGCCCGGGGCGCCTGCGACGATAAGGGGCAATTTTACATGCACATCAAGGCGCTCGAAATGATGATCGCCACCGACTCTTTGCCCTGCAACGTCAAGATTATGATCGAGGGCGAAGAGGAAGTGGGCTCCGACCACTTAGGCGAATTTGTGAAAGCGCACCATGACATGCTGGCCTGCGATACGATCTTGATTTCTGACACCAGTATCATCGCTAACGACGTGCCCTCCATCGAGGTCGGGCTACGCGGCCTGACC
>JBBSSJ010000407.1:0-3382 GCA_038242095.1 Cytophagales bacterium | reverse complement strand
CAGCGATTCGGACTCAAACGTGAGCCGATGCGTTCCTTCCGATTGCGGCATGTCCGTCATAAGCCGGGAGATAACGACGCCCTTCATATCGATAATGCTAATACTAACTGTGGTGGCTTCGGGAAGGGCAAATTCTATTTTGGTATTCAGGGCGAAAGGGTTGGGGTAAGATCCCAAAGCAAATGCACCTTCGTTCCAGGTTTCTTGACTAACCGCCACCGCCTCGCAGGCTACGATCGACGCTTCAAATACGGCTCCCGGCTTCACCTCGAAACCCGGCGTGAGTGTAACGCTCGCGCCTGCCCGATACGCAACATCGCCTGACCTGACCTCGTTGGCCGCCATCAGGTGCTGGCTGGCTTGTTCCACAATGTTAGCACCTGACAATTGAGCCGTGAGCGAAGTGATCGTAGGGCAGGATTGCGACATCACGGCGGTGCCGGAAACCGCAAATAGCAAGGAAAAAAGGGTACAATATATTTTCATGCGTGACAGTTGGTTCAGGGGAAATATTTTTTTATAGCCAAATATACAATCATATTGTCGACCATCCGGGAGATTTGGGTGAAAAAGGCCAAAAAAAATTATCAAGCGGCAAGCGGTTAGATTTTTTCATTTGGCGTTGCGGTTCAGTCCGGGCAGTACAGCCGACGGGCGTCGGTAGCGTCCGCGAAGCCCAGCCGCTCGGCCTGTCGCAGGCTGATGCAACCTAAGTCCTTTTCGCCGCTCTCATACTGGCTTAGGCCCAAGCCATAGAACGCCTTGCCGAATTTGGGATCGTAGCGCGTGGCTTTGTCAAAAGCGGCGGCCGCTTCGGAGTAGGCGTTGCGGCGATACTGCAGGTTGCCGAGGTTATACCAGGCCTGCACATTGTCGTCGTCCAGTTGGAGTGCCTTTTCAAAGTCTCGAATCGCGGCAGCATCCTGCTGAAGCAAAGCGTAGACCTGCCCACGGTTGAGGTACACGTCAGCAGTGTCGGGAGCCAGCTGCGCTGCGCGGTCGTAGTCGACCAGGGCTGAGTCCAACTGGCCTTGTGCGGTATAAAGTAGCGCCCGATTGAAATAGGGCTTATAGTAAGCGGGGTCTAAGGCAATAGCCTGCCCGTAGTCGAGCATGGCGTTGGGATATTCTTTTAGTTCAAAATACGCCACGCCCCGGCTGTTAAACGCTTCGGCGTTTTTCAAATCCTTGTCGATAGCCTGGTTGAGGTATCCTATTCCTTCCCGCAGTTTGCCCTCCTTAAGTAAGGTCCGCCCCTTTTCAAGGTACACTTCGGAAGAGTTTTGGCAAGAAGAGAGGAGGAAAGCAGAAAGGACCGGGATGGCGCACCGGGAAAAGAGGAAAGGAAGGATATGTCTGAAAAAATTAGTGCGCATGGATGGAATGTATTGGTTAAAAGGAGATTATATAAAAATTGCTTTTTGCCCCCGGCGGTCGGCATGGCTGGCGTAGGCTATTCGGAGCAAAAGTACGATGGAAAGACATGGGGAAAGATTTTTTCTTGTCAGGAAAATGTACCTATCTTTGCACGGGCAAATCGGAACTACCAGCTCCTGCTGAATCCCCCAGGTCTTGACGGAAGCAAGGGTAGGTGGTCGTAGCGGTGAGATTCTCGGTTTGCCTTTTTTTATTTTCCAGCGGGCCGTCTCCTGGCTCCGCTTTATGGACTCAACTTCGTCTTGGCTTTTCGCATTCCTTTTTCTTTTCCCTACTTTTACGGAGTCTAATTTTTCCTGAATCAAAAATCAATATACTGCCTTATGAAATTTTTCATAGATACGGCCAATTTGGCTGAAATTAAGGAAGCGCAAGAGCTCGGAATTCTCGACGGCGTTACGACCAATCCTTCGTTGATGGCCAAAGAGGGCATCACAGGCAAGGATAGCATCATGCGCCATTATAAGGCCATTTGCGATATCGTGGATGGCGATGTAAGCGCTGAGGTTATTTCGACCGACTTTGGCGGCATGGTCCGTGAAGGCGAAGAACTTGTCGAGATAGATGACAAGATTGTGGTTAAAATCCCGATGATTAAGGACGGCGTAAAGGCGCTGAAATATTTCTCCAATAAGGGCATCAGGACCAACTGTACGCTGGTTTTTTCGGCCGGGCAGGCATTATTGGCCGCCAAAGCGGGCGCTACGTATATGTCACCCTTCATCGGCCGCCTCGATGACATCTCGACCGACGGCATCGCGCTTATCGAGCAAATCGTGACGATCTACCGCAACTACGGCTACGAAACCCAGATTTTGGCCGCCTCGATTCGCCACCCCATGCACATCATCCAATGCGCCGAAATTGGGGCCGACGTCATGACGGGCTCACTTAGCTCTATCCTAGCGCTTTTGAAACACCCCCTCACGGACAGTGGCCTGGAAAAATTCCTGGCGGATTATAACAAGGGGAATAAGTAGCTGACGCTTTTTGGATGTTTACGGGGTAGCCCGCGCTATCGTTTATTTGTTTAGGGAATTGGGATAATGCTTAACAAGCTAACCGATGTTCAATTAAACGGCTAAACATCTAAACTCCTAAACAAATAAACACCCCATGACCAATACCCCCGAACCCGTCGTGTGGCTGGAACACGCGGATATTTACCAAGGCGATAAGCCGGTGCTGGCCGATGTAAATTTTCAGATCGGCAAGAGCGAGTTCGTATACATGATTGGGCGCACAGGCAGCGGCAAAAGTTCGCTACTTAAAACCCTGTATGCCGATTTATGGCTGCAAACGGGCTCGGCCAAAGTCGCTGGTTACGAGCTGCACAAGATCAAGCGAAGCGACGTTCCCTTCCTGCGGCGGCACATTGGCATCGTTTTTCAGGATTTTCAACTATTGACCGATCGTAGCGTGGAGGAAAATCTCACGTTCGTGTTGCGGGCTACAGGTTGGAAAGACAAAGCCGATATTGCCCGGCGCATTTCGGAAGTGCTGATGCAAGTAGGCTTGGGTACTTCACCCAAGAAAATGCCGCATCAGCTTTCGGGGGGGGAGCAG
The DNA here is from genome assembly GCA_038242095.1 of Cytophagales bacterium. Taxonomy (GTDB): domain Bacteria; phylum Bacteroidota; class Bacteroidia; order Cytophagales; family Spirosomataceae; genus Persicitalea. The sequence goes on along the minus strand of JBBSSJ010000407.1, from coordinate 379 downwards.
CAACGGGTCGTCATTGCCCGCGCTATGCTCAACGAGCCGCAAATTCTGATCGCCGACGAGCCCACCGGTAACCTCGATCCCGAAGTAAGCAATCAGATTATGGAAGTATTTAAAACCATCAACAACGCCGGCACCGCCGTTCTGATGGCTACCCACGATTACACGCTGCTTGAAAAATACCCTGCCCGCGTTATAAAATGCGAAGGAGGGAATTTAGTGGAAAGTCCGACAAGTTAAAATGGGGCGCCCCGTGGCGTTGAAAGTGCTTTTGAATTAACACAGAAAAGGCGACTCAATGCGAGTCGCCTTTTCTGTGTTAAGGGATGACAATTTAGAGGAAAGGCTTGGTGGTTAGTTTGAAAATTCTAAAATTTCCTTT
>JBBSSJ010000406.1:0-3384 GCA_038242095.1 Cytophagales bacterium | reverse complement strand
ATCACGATCGACGCCGACCAACGCCTGCTCACGCTCCACATTTCGGACGAGGAGATGGCCGCAAGGAAAAGTAACTGGAAACAACTAAAGCCCCTATTCACTAAGGGCGTACTGGGAAAATACATCCGCCAAGTAAAATCAGCCAGCGAAGGCTGCGTGACGGACGAGGTTTAATTTTGATAGCTATGACAACAGACGAAACCACCGCCGTACTGGATGCGCCACAGACTGCTCCTGAAATCACCGCGCCACTTAACGGATCCCATGCCCTGATTCGGTCTTTGCTGGCCGAAGGCGTCGATACAATTTTTGGTTATCCCGGCGGGGCGATCATGCCCGTGTACGACGCCATCTACGATTACCAGGAGCAGGTCAACCACATTCTGGTGCGGCACGAGCAGGGCGCGGGTCACGCCGCCGAAGGCTACGCGCGCGTTTCGGGCAAAGTGGGTGTGTGCCTCGTTACGTCGGGTCCCGGCGCGACCAACCTCATCACGGCCATTGCTGACGCCATCATCGACTCAACGCCGATGGTTTGCGTCGTGGGACAGGTCGCCAAGCACTTGTTAGGAACTGACGCCTTTCAGGAAACTGATGTAATCGGCATCACGATGCCGATTACGAAATGGAATTTCCAGATCACTTCCGCCGACGAAGTACCGGCGGTGATGGCAAAGGCGTTTTACGTCGCGCGGGCGGGTCGGCCCGGCCCGGTGCTGATCGATATCACTAAAAACTCGCAGACGGAAATGATGACGCAGCCGTTCCGTTACGAGTCTTGTCATAAACTTCCCGGTTACCATCCCCGCCTCGTCCCCAAGCGCGAGCACATCGAAGCCGCCGCCACGCTTATCAATGGTGCAAAACGACCGTTTCTGCTCTTTGGTCACGGCGTAAAACTCGCCGGAGCGGAAAAGGAATTACTTGATTTACTCGAAAAAACCGGTATTCCCTGCGCTTCGACGCTGTTGGGACTATCGTCGGTACCCGTGGACCATCCGCTGTACGCCGGTTGGCTGGGAATGCACGGTAACTACAGCACCAACCGCCTTACCAACGAATGCGACGTACTGATCGGCGTCGGGCTGCGCTTCGACGACCGCGTGACAGGCGACGTAACGCGCTACGCCAAGCAGGCCAAGATTGTCCACATCGAGATCGACCCGGCTGAAATCGACAAAGTAGTAAAGGCAGCCGCGCCGGTGGTGGGTGACGCGAAAGAGGCATTGAAAATGCTAACGCCGCTACTCAATCCTAACAGCCACGAAGATTGGTTGGCCAAATTTAAGGCGTTAGATAAAGAAGAGGAAGAAGCCATCACGATCCCCGAGCTTTCGGGTGAAACCGAGCAAATCAAAATGGCCGAAGTCGTCAGGATGCTTTCTGACAAAACCAAAGGAGAAGCGGTCATCGTGGCCGACGTGGGACAGCACCAGATGGTAACCGCACGCTACTACGAATTCAAGCGAAACAATTCGTTTATTACGTCCGGCGGCTTGGGCACGATGGGTTACGCGCTTCCGGCGGCTTTCGGGGCCAAAGTGGCCCAGCCCGACCGCGAGGTGGTCGCCATCATCGGCGACGGCTGTTTCCAGATGACGATTCAGGAGCTCGGCACCATCGCCCAAAGTGGCCTCCCCGTGAAGGCCATCATCCTGAACAACAACTACCTGGGCATGGTCAGGCAGTGGCAGCAAATGTTTTTTGAAAAACGCTACTCCTTCGTGGAGCTACAAAACCCTGATTTCATCACCATTGCCAAAGGCTTCGGCATTGCTGGGCATACCTGCGACGCCCGCGAAAACCTCAGCAACTCACTGGACAAAATGCTGGCCTCCGACAAGCCTTACCTGTTGGAAGTAATCGTCGAAAAAGAAGAAAACGTATTCCCCATGGTAGCGTCCGGCGCGAGCGTAGCGGAGATACGGCTAAAATAATCCTTCATGACTTCATATACAATTTGCGTTTTCACAGAAAACAGCATCGGGTTGCTGAATAAGATAACGATTATCTTTACGCGCCGTCGGATCAACATCGAGAGCCTGACCGTATCCGAAACCGAGCGCAAAGGCGTGTCGCGTTTCACGATCGTCATTCGCGAGGAATCGCGCGAAACGGTTGAGAAAATCGTGCGCCAGATCCGTAAGGTGGTCGAAGTGATGGCCGTATTTGGCTACCTCAACGACGAAATCGCCTACAACGAAATCGCTTTGTTCAAGATCCCAACGCCCGAAGGCGCCAAGCGGCTCGACATCGAGACGATCAACAAAACCTACAAGGCCTGGGTCGTGTACTGGGGCCTGGATTATGTGGTGATCGAAAAAACGGGTACCGAGGAAGAAATATTCGACTTCTTTAACTACATCAAGCCCCACGGCATTCTCGAATTCGTGCGCTCGGGCCGGGTGGCGGTTAGTAAGTCGCCTCGAAGCTTAGTAGAATACCTGCCCGAGGCCGACTGGGAGTACTTTTCGTACAGTCAACCCTAATCCTCAATTACTTTTCCCTTTCTGTGCAGTCCCTATATCCTGATTTTGGAAGAAACAAAACGACCCGACGCCTCGCGTTTTGGTTCGTTTTTCTAATTCCGGTCGCTATATTTTATATCATCCATCTGCAAATGGCCGTCAATGTTCCCTTTCAGGACGACTTCGACGGTCTGCTCGATCCTACTACCAAACTGGCGGGTAGCTGGGACTCGCTCGCCGAGTTTTGGAAAGTGCTATCGACGCAGGACGACGAGCGGCGCATCGTGATGGACCGGCTGCTTTCCTTCGGTTTTTTCAAGCTGGAAGGTCAACTGTACCTGCCGCATCTGATGCTGTTCGGCTCGGCGTCCTATCTTGCTTTTCTAGCGCTGATCGTCGCTTGGTTTCGGCAGCACCGCGAGGTGTCCCCCTATCTTTTGCTGGTGATTCCGTATCTGCTTTTTATTCAAAACAACTATGGTGCGCTCTATTGGCCCATTGTGGTCAACCAGCACATCACGGTGTATATCTGGGCGTTTGTGTCGCTTTGGTTTGTGAGCCGCCCGTCGGCCTTCGATTACGTGGCGGCGCTGTTTTTTGCGATCGTCGCGCTCTACTCCGACGTGACAGGCGCGATCATTCTGGTGGCGGGCGGCGGTGTTTTGCTCTTACAAAAGCAATACAAGCGACTGATTATCTGGGCAGTCGTTATGGGAACTTTGTGTTTTTTTTATTTTTATAAACTCACCGTTCCCGAATTCCGGCCTTCGATAGGCGACAACCTCAGCCACTACGATTCACTGCTGAGCATGATCGTACTCATGCCGGGCTTTTTTGCTGATGTCATGATTTCGCTACCCTACCAAATCCGGCTGGGCATTGCGGCTGTGTTCGGACTGATGAGCCTGGCGCTGGT
>JBBSSJ010000405.1:0-3431 GCA_038242095.1 Cytophagales bacterium | reverse complement strand
GGCAGCATGGACACTCGTCTGCTGGCAGACCTCGACGGTAACGGCGGGCCGCAAACGGGCCGCAACGACGCCCTGCGCGAACTCCGCCGATGCGGGGCCACGCACCTCTGCGGCGACCAACACCTGAGCGTGATCGTGAAGCACGGCATCGACGCCCACCGCGACGGGCCGATGGCGTTCACCAATCCGGCCCTGGTCAACACGATCTATGGTCGCTGGTGGTGGCCGCTGGACGAAAAGGAAGGGGGGGGAGCCGAGATAGATAATTCGCTGCCCTGGACGGGCGACTACGAGGATGGCCTGGGCAACAAAATCACGATGTACGCCTACGCCAATCCCAAGCCCAAAGACGGGAAAGAGCTGGCCGAAAACCGCAACGCCCGCGCCGATGGCTACGGGCTGGTGCGCTTCAAAAAAAAGACCCGGATGATAACCCTGGAATGCTGGCCGCGCTTTGCCGATGCTTCCCAGGGCGACGGCGGGCAGTTTGTCGGCTGGCCGAGGACATTCGCGATGGCCGAAAACGATGGCCGCCAGGTGGCGGGCTACCTGCCGACGCTCAAATTCGCCAGCGAAAGTCCGGTGGTGCAAGTGATCGACGAAGCTTCGGGCGAAATTTTATACACCGAGCGGATTCAGGGGAGAGAGTACCGTCCCAGAGTTTTTGGTCAAAGTAGTTTTACCATAAAAGCGGGAAAGAACAAGCCGGAGCAGGCGGTCAGTGTAAAAACCAAAATGGGTAATGGCGTGATCGAGGCAAAGATATGATCTTGGAGAAAAGTACGCACACAGAAAAGGCCCTACCGGCGAAGTGACATCCCCAACGTAACGTAGTCATGAAGCTTGGGCCGCCGATGGTTTTGCCGCTTTGCAAAATTTCAGGAAAGCTTCGTTGTCCGTCATAAAATGCCGCAACCTTTCGGCCGGTTTTTTTGATAGCCAGATTTTTAGTTGTAAATCTTTGATGTGTTGAGGTGTATCGGTCAATCTGCGAGTAAGTTGAATGTTTCAAGATGACGAAATCAGCCTTGTATCCCGAAGCGTGATCGATGATTGAATATACTTCGGCGATTGACAGCATCCATTAGAGCCTCGGCATTGCAACAATATCCTTACCTGAAAATTACGCACAAAGCGATCGGCATCATTTTTTTGCAAAGAAAAGAGACGACAAAGTCAAAACCTCTGGTGGCTCTTGGTAAAATGTACGTACTCATTGCTACGCTGCCCGACAGCATATACGGAATGTTCGTCTCATCCAGAACGTCGATTATTTTGTGAAAAAATACCAGCATACGATTTCCAAAGCCCTGATTTACAGAAATAGTCGATCATCTGGCAAGACAATCTTCTGCCCGCTACAAAGAAAAGCCCCTCCCGGACAAGTCCGGAAGGGGCTTCTGATAAAAGGAGATAACAGCTAAAACCTAACAGCTTACAAATCAATCGCCTCGCCGTACGCCGCTTCCGTCGCGCCTTTCACGGCTTCCGACATGGTGGGGTGAGGGTGAATCGAACGCAGGATTTCGTGCGAGGTCGTTTCGAGCTTGCGGGCCACAACCACTTCGGCGATCATCTCGGTGACGTTGGCGCCGATCATGTGGGCACCCAGCCATTCGCCGTACTTGGCATCAAAAATGACTTTGACAAAACCTTCCTTCACGCCAGCCGCCGATGCTTTGCCGGAGGCCACAAATGGAAACTTACCGACTTTAATGTCGTAACCCGCCTCGCGGGCGCGCTTCTCAGTCATGCCGACCGATGCGATTTCGGGCTGGCAATAGGTGCAGCCGGGAATGTTGTTGTAGTCGAGGGCTTCGGTCTTGTGGCCCGCGATTTTCTCGGCGCAAATGATGCCTTCGGCTGTGGCGACGTGCGCCAAAGCCGGGCCGGGGGTGCAGTCGCCGATGGCGTAGTAGCCCGGCACGTTGGTTTCGTACCACTCGTTGACGGTGATCTTGCCACGCTCGGTAGCGATCTTCAATTCTTCAAGACCAATATTTTCGAGGTTGGACACGACGCCCGCCGCCGACAGCACTACTTCTGCTTCGAAGGTTTTTTCGCCGTCGGGCGTTTTGACCGTCACCTTGCAAAGCTTGCCGCTGGTATCGACTTTCTCCACCGACGAACTGGTGTAAACATCGACGCCCATTTTCTTGTACTGCTTGGTCAGTTCTTTCGATACGTCCTCGTCCTCTACGGGAACCATCGTCGGCAGAAACTCGACGATCGTCACCTTGGTACCCATGCTGGCGTACACGTAGGCGAATTCGACGCCGATGGCCCCGGAACCGACCACGAGCATACTCGCGGGCTGCTTTTCGAGGCTCATCGCCTTGCGGTATTCGATCACCTTGGTACCGTCGATTTTGATATTGGGCAATTCGCGAGCGCGGCCGCCGGTGGCGATAATGACGCCCTTGCTGGCGGCGTACTCGGTTTTCTTGCCTTCCGCGTCGGTCACTTCGACTTTCTTGCCGGGAATGACCTTCCCGTAGCCCATGATGACGTCAATTTTATTTTTCTTCATCAAAAAAGCTACACCCTTGCTCATGCCGTTGGCCACGCCCCGGCTGCGCTTGATCACCGCGCCAAAGTCGGCCGAGTGGTCGCCGACATTGATGCCGTAATCTTTGGCGTGCTTGATATATTCAAAAACCTGCTCACTTTTTAACCGCGCCTTGGTGGGGATGCAGCCCCAGTTGAGGCAAATGCCGCCCAGGCTTTCCTTTTCTACAATCGCTACTTTCAATCCTAATTGTGAGGCGCGAATGGCCGCCGGATAACCGCCGGGCCCGCTGCCTAACACAATAACATCATATGTTTGAGCCATTTCTGATTTAGTTTGGGTAGTAGAATTTTTATTAAAAAACGCCGCAAATATAACCCTTTTTTGCGGGAAAAGGTTGGCGCCTCGTCCCCAATCCCACCACAAAAATCGCTACCTTTGCCACTTTTAAGGACGAGTTGACGAAGAAAACGAATTCTCAACCGCACGGGCGGCCGCCTCGGGGCGCCCCGCCGTGTTCATTATCAATTTTCCATTATCAATTACTCACCATGACACAAGATAAGTTGAAAGTCTTGAAGGGCCGTGTAGAGGCCCTGGGGAGGTATCTTTGACTACGGTCATCGCAAAAACCAACTCGAACAATTAGAATTACAAACCGCCCAACCTGAATTCTGGAGCGACTCCGACCGTGCCGAAAAGGTGATGAAGGAGATTCGCGGACTTAAATTTTGGACCACCGGTTACGAGGAACTATCCCGACGCCGCGACGACCTGGACGTAATCTGGGAATTCTACGAAGCCGACGAGGCCACCGAGGAAGATGTCGACGCCGAAGGCGCAAAACTGATTGCGAAATTGGATGAAATCGAATTCCGCAAGATGCTGGGCGAGGAAGGCGACGACCTGCCCGCCGTGATCG
>JBBSSJ010000404.1:0-3436 GCA_038242095.1 Cytophagales bacterium | reverse complement strand
TCTCGAGGTCGCCGCCGGCGATTGCCTTGTTGATGCGCGTGAGATCCTGATAAACGATCCGGCCCGCACCGAAATTCAGGTGACCGACTTCGGAGTTGCCCATTTGTCCGTCGGGGAGGCCCACGGCTAAGCCACTCGCCGCCAACTTACTATGCGAATATTTTTGCAGAATGCTGTCGTAGAAAGGCGTTCGGGCCGTGATGATGGCCGAGCGATTTTCCTCATTGGCTTTGGCAATGCCCCAGCCGTCCATGATGATTAATATGACTTTCTTGTTCATTGTCAGGTCTTAGGTTATTAGGTACGGTCCGTCGTTATGACGGTCGCTCGCTGGTGTTAGGCTTAGGTCCTTTGGCTAATTGCACATTCTTAATTAACCCGTTTTTCTCAATCAAAAAACTCAAAAAATTGGTGCCGCATCTTTCCACGATTTGATAGACCTCGTCGAAAACCGCAATGTCTTCGTAATACGGATCGGGAACGCTAAGCGTGGCTTCGGTGGCCTCCGGATCGAATTGTCGGTAGAGAAAAAGCTGGTCTTCGGGAAAATAAAAGCCGCTGCTTCGGTAGCTTTGGTTTCGGATGTCTTCAAAATTAGCGTCATCCATCGCCACGATGTAGTCGAAGTTATAGAAATCGTCGCCGCTTAGTTTGCGGGACTTGTGGCGGAGGTCGATGCCGTGTGTTAGTGCGAGCTGCCGCATCCGGCGGTCGGGCAAGCTGCCGATGTGGTAAGAGGCCGTGCCCGCCGAGTCGCAGGCGATGGCCTTAGAGAGTCCGGCTCCATTCACCAACTCTTGAAATACCCCCTCGGCGATGGGCGAGCGGCAGATATTGCCCAAGCAAACGAATAGCACGTTGATCATTCTTTCTTCTCGATCGATTCGCCGTTTTCGTCCACGATTACGTACACGTCTTCGGTCGGCTTGCGCATTAGGTACTTTTCGCGCGCCCACTTTTCGAGCATCTCGTCAGTTCCTAATACTTCGTCCCGTTCCTCTTTGACCAGACGCACCTGTTCTTGATAAAAACTCAGGTCGCGCTCCAACTCTTTCATCTTTTGGTAGTTTTCGAATACCACAAATGCGTTGTTGTTGTCAATAAAGATTACCCACACCAGCCAGAAAATCAGCGTTCCGGTGTAGAACTTACGCAGATGCACCAGCACGACGCGCAACCAATGGGGAAGTCGGGACATTCTATATCTTGGATTACAATCTTGTTTAAAAAAAACCGGAGCATTTCGTTCCGGTTTTTTTATTTCAACTTAAAACTTCAAACCGGGAAAGTAAGCGGTCTCGCCCAGTTCTTCCTCGATGCGGAGCAGTTGGTTGTACTTCGCCATGCGGTCGGAACGTGAGGCCGAGCCGGTCTTGATTTGGCCGGTGTTGAGCGCCACAGCCAGGTCAGCGATAGTTGAATCCTCGGTTTCGCCGGAGCGGTGCGATATGATGTTCTTGTAGCTGTTACGCTTGGCAAGATTGACGGTGTCGATCGTCTCGGTAAGCGAGCCGATTTGGTTCACTTTGACCAAAATCGCGTTGGCAATGTGCTCATCGATGCCCCGCTGCAAACGGTTTACGTTGGTCACGAAGAGGTCGTCACCCACCAATTGGCACTTGTCGCCGATCGCCTCGGTAGAAGCCTTCCAGCCGGCCCAGTCGTCCTCGTCCAGACCGTCCTCGATCGAGATGATAGGATACTTGTTGACCCAGTCGGTCCAGTAATCGGCCATTTCGTGCGACGACAGTTTGCGGCCGTCCGATTTTTTGAAGTGGTACACGCCGTTCTCGTAAAACTCGGAAGCCGCCGCGTCCATCGCGATGAATATATCCTCGCCCGGCTTGTAGCCCGCCTTCTCGATCGCTTGAATCACGATTTCGATGGCCTCCTCGTTGGACTTAATATTGGGCGCAAAGCCGCCTTCGTCGCCGACGTTGGTGGAGTAGCCTTTGCTTTTCAGTACTTTCTTCAGAGTATGGAACACCTCGACGCCCATGCGCAGCGCATCGGAGAAGGTGTCCGCCTTGGCGGGCATGACCATGAATTCCTGAAAGTCGATGGAGTTATCGGCGTGGCTGCCGCCGTTGAGGATATTCATCATCGGCACGGGCAGCGTGTTGGCGTTGGTGCCACCGATGTAGCGGTAGAGCGGCAAACCGGCCTCCTGGGCGGCGGCTTTAGCTACGGCGAGTGATACACCCAAAATGGCGTTCGCTCCTAATTTGCTTTTATTGGGCGTTCCGTCCAATTCGAGCATGATCTTGTCGATCAAATTCTGCTCGTAGACCGAAATACCGATCAACTCGGGATAAATAATATCGTTGACGTTCTCGACGGCTTTCAAAACGCCTTTGCCAGCGTATACTTTGTCGTCATCGTCGCGCAATTCTACGGCTTCATGCTTGCCGGTGGAGGCACCGGATGGTACGGCGGCGCGGCCTAAGTAGCCGTTTTCGGTGCGAATATCAACTTCAACGGTGGGGTTTCCTCGCGAGTCCAGAATCTGTCTGGCGTGTACTGACTGAATAGTACTCATGGGTAGCTTTGGGTTTTATTGGGGGAAATGGTTAATTTTATGGAAAACAAAATTAACGTAAAATTCCGGGAACCGCCATGAAACTACTAAAATGCCTTAGCGCAGTACTTTGTATTTGCTTCACATTAAATATGATAGCCGCCGATGCCTTCGCCCAGACGGTCTTGATTACGCAAGATTTTGACCAAAAGCTCAGCGCGACGCCCGAGGGCCAATTAGTCGACGTGCGTACCCCCGGTGAATACGCGCAGGGCCACTTGACCAACTCGCAGAATATGGACGTCCGCGATCCGGTCTTTGTCCAGAAACTTGCGACGCTAGATAAAGACAAGCCCGTGTTCGTCTATTGACTTTCGGGCGCCCGAAGCGATCAGGCGGCTAAGCTGATGGTTAAAAATGGTTTTAAGGAGATTTACGAAATGCAGGGCGGGTTTCTGAAATGGTCGGCGGCCAATATGCCTTTTGAGAAAGATGAGAACGCCGCCACTGCTCCGGCGGGCATGAGTGAAGAATCTTTCCAAAAACTCATCGCTTCCGATCAACCCGTACTGATCGACTTTTATGCGCCCTGGTGCGCGCCCTGTAAGCAAATGATGCCGACCATTGAGAAACTTACCAAAGAATACGCCGGAAAAGCCACGATCAAAACCATCAATTACGACGAAAACAAAGCTCTGGCGCAAAGCCTAAAAGTTGACGAGATTCCGGTTTTCCTGCTTTACAAAAATGGCAAACTACTGTGGCGCGGCATGGGGCTGATGCCGGAAAAGGAGTTTCGCGAAGTGATTGAAGGAAATATGTGAAGACTGCCTAATCAAAATCGCACTCATAGTCTTGAAACCGCACCTCCACCGGGTCCCATCCGGCCAATCCCGCGCTTTGACCGCCCGGCACGAT
>JBBSSJ010000403.1:0-3448 GCA_038242095.1 Cytophagales bacterium | reverse complement strand
GTGCACAAACTGTCGGTGATGATGCAGAAACAGGTCAACCGGGGTCAGGACGGGGCCGGGGTTGCCAATATCAAGATTGAAGTACCCGCCGGCAAGCGCTACATCAGCCGCTACCGCTCGGTGGAGCCGCAACCGGTGGCCGACATTTTTCAAAAAATCCACAAGAAATTTCGGAAGGGTCTCAAAGACCATAAGAACAAGGCTAACGACGCCAAATGGTTGCAGGAGAATCTGGCCTTTACCGGAGAATTGTGGCTCGGGCATCTACGCTACGGCACCCACGGAACCAACGAAATCGAAAGCTGCCACCCCATGCTGCGCCAAAGCAACTGGCGAAGCCGCAATCTAGTGGTGGCGGGCAATTTTAACATGACCAACGTGGATGAGCTTTTTAGTAAGCTCGTATCCTTGGGACAACATCCCAAAGAAAAAGCGGATACCGTGACGGTCATGGAAAAAATCGGCCACTTTCTGGACGAAGAAAATCAGCGCGTGTTCGAGCGGTTTAAGGGAATCTGGGAAAACCCGACGCTGTCCGACATCATCGAAGAAAACATCGATTTACAGCGCGTTTTGGAGCGCTCGTGTCGCGATTTTGACGGCGGTTACGCCATGTGCGGCCTTACCGGCCACGGTGCCGCCTTCGTCATACGTGACCCGGCGGGTATTCGTCCGGCCTACTACTACGCCGACGATGAGGTGGTGGTGGTGGCTTCGGAAAAGCAGGCCATCAAGGCGGCTTTCGACGTGGAGTACAGCCAAATTCAGGAAGTGACACCAGGTAGCGCGCTGATTATCAATAAGGAGGGAGAATACAGCGAAATGGCGATTCTGCCGCAATTGCCCAAGCGGTCGTGTAGTTTTGAGCGCATTTACTTTTCACGCGGCAACGATCCAGACATTTACAATGAGCGCAAGGAACTGGGAAAATTGCTGATTCCACAAATTTTGGAAGAGATCGATTACGATCTTGAAAACACGATATTTTCCTATATTCCCAACACCGCCGAAACCTCGTTTTTCGGCATGATCGAAGGCTTGGAAGAATACCTCGCCAAGAAGCGCAAGCGGGCGATCATGGAGGGCATCTTATTCGAGGAAGAGCTCGATCGGGTGCTATCGTTCCGACCGCGCATTGAAAAGCTGGTGACGAAGGACGTCAAGTCCCGCACCTTTATTACCGCCGACAGTCTGCGCGACGACCTGGTATCGAGCGTATACGACACGACGTTTGAGGTAGTGCGCAAGGGAATCGACACGGTGGTAGTTATCGACGACTCCATTGTGCGCGGTACTACGCTGGAGAAGAGCATTTTGACCATGTTGGACGGGCTTGGGCCCAAGAAAATCGTGATTGTGTCGTCGGCCCCGCAAATCCGTTTCCCGGATTGTTACGGCATCGACATGTCCCGAATGAAGGACTTTGTAGCGTTCCGGGCAATGATTAAATTGCTGGAAGAGCGCGGATTGGATTTCATGCGCGAAGAAGTATATGCCCAATGCGTAGCCAATCTGGCGGCGGGCAATGCCTACAAAACCAACTACGCTAAGGCGCTATATGATATGTTCAGCGACGAGGAAGTTTCGGAAAAAATCGCCGAGATCATTCGTCCCGAGGACATGAAGGCTGATTTGTCGGTGATTTTTCAAACCGTAGATAACCTGCACAAGGCTTGTCCCAAGCACATTGGGGACTGGTACTTCACGGGCGATTATCCAACGCCCGGGGGCAACAAGGTCGTGAACAAAGCCTACGTCAACTACCACGAAGGCAAGCTGGTACGGGCGTATTGAGGTTTACTTTAAATCTTGAAAAAGCAGGAATTCTACGGCGGGGTTCTTGCTTTTTTTGAATAATCCTAAGTTTGCTCAACCCGAAACTTTCTTGACAAATCAATATCGTATCGCTAGATTCGTTAGAACACAGAACATCCAAGAAGTTGTTGCCCAATGAATTTCCGTAAAATCTTTTTTCTCCTGACCGTCGTGAGCCTGGCCGTAGCCATGCCCGCCCTGGCGCAAACCAAAAAGCAGCGGAAAATAAACAAGGCAAATTACGAAGCTGCCAAGGCTAAAGAAGCCGCCGATACGCTTAAAACCAACGCCCCCGTTCAATTCGTGAAGGGTAACGCGGACTCACTTAGAATAAGAGACAGCACCCGCATTGCGAAAGCCCAAGCCGATTCGATTGAGGGCGAAAACCGCGCTCGAATTGCGAAATTTAAAGTTGATTCAGTTGGAGTAGAAAACCGGGCCCGGATTGCTAAATCTGATTTGATCGAGGCGGAAAACCGCACCCGGATTTCTAAAATTGAAGGCGATCCGCCCAAGATTGAAGACGACTCACGGGCCGCAAAAACCATAGCCGGTACACCGAAAGCAGAAGATTTATTTCCGCCCCAAAAGGCCTCCCCAAAAGCCGAAGCCGACACCCGGATTGCCAATACCAAAAGCGACACGCTGAAATTTAAAGACCGCTTGCAGGCCGCCAGGATCAAAGCGGATACGATTAGCGGCAAAATCAAAAAGGCAACTGGACTCGACGCCCAATTGCCTGCTCTGAGTCCCACGGCCAACCTCTCGCTGCCGGGCAGCAAAAACAAATCGACCAGCCTGTCCACGTTGCTGGGAGAAACCATTCCCGACCTCGGCCTGAAAGCCAAGGAGTTCAAAAGTCACCGCTCGGAGCGACGCCGCCGCGCTAAGAAAGGGCGTCTCGCCAAGGTACAGTACGAGGGCATTCCGATGCAGAAAATTCAGGTTAAGTTCGGGAGCGGCGATCGGGCGACGATCGAGGAATTTCATATTTTGAAGGAACCCAAACCCATCAGTCCCTACATCCGGGACATCAGTTGGTACGATCTCAAAGCCAAAAAAAGAAGCGGCTCGATCATCAAAGACAAGGATCGCGCCTACCCGCTGCACGGCCCTTACAAGAAATATAAGGCTGGTGAACTGATCGAAGAGGGTTTCTATTATATGGGTACCAAGGACGGGCGTTGGGTGCGCTACGACAACGATTATAACCTGCTCGACAAGTCGCACTGGTACCACGGATTTCCGGCCGAGTCGCGGATCGCATTTTATGACTCGGCGCACACCAAGATCAAGGAAGTGCTGCCGATTCAGTTTGAGGATATGGATGGCGATTATTTCCGGTTCTACGACGAAGGTCAGCTCATGACGTTCGGGCGTTACGATGGCGGAGAAAAAGTAGGCCGCTGGGTAGAATACTACCAGTACCGCCGCCAGCGCAAAAAGGAAGTTCAGTACCGCAAAACCCGCTGGGACGAGAATTTCGAGCCCTATGTGATCCGCGAGTGGGACGATCAGGGAAACCTCATCTACGACAATAAAGACGATCCCCGCACCTCCGCCGAGGTAGACGACCAGAATTAGTTTCTCAGAACTTATCGTGTAAGCCTGTCAGCACGCGGTCGACCTCCTT
>JBBSSJ010000402.1:0-3449 GCA_038242095.1 Cytophagales bacterium | reverse complement strand
AATAAAACACCACCAGTCCGATCGACACCGCCGTACGCAGCGGAATGAATCGCAGCCCCCAGCGGTAGGCCAATTCTTCAAAAAGCGGCGCAGAAATCAGCGCCCCAATGATGAGCGAAGTGTTATTGCCGTCGATTTGCTGTTTGGCCAGCGCGTGGCCCGCAAACTGAAGAATGAAAGGCCGAAAACCATACACTTCAAGGAAAATGGTCAGGATACGAATCAGGAAAAATCCGATGAACAGCTGAAAGGCCAGATTGAGCGAAAACGAAAAACTTTGCGGCGCGTAGGTTGGCTTTTTGAGGAACTGCCAGAAATCCTGGTAAAGAAATTTTAGGCTGAATTTTTTGGACATAGCGCGGGCAAAGCTGGGTATAAAAAAAGGCGGTCGCTCCGCTTGGGAAAACCGCCTTTGTATTCGCTTTGTTCTGATCGGGTTAAATACTAGTACCCATCGCTTCGACCTTTCAACCTCACTTTTTCTTCTTGGCTCCCGCCAGGCTGGGCTCGTCGGAAATCGTCACAAGATCGGCCAGAATGCGGCTGGTTTCAGCCAGGAATATATCCTTTTTCTTCTTGACGGGCGTGGTAGCAGCCGTGTCAACTTCTTCGTCGTCATCATCTTCATCCAGTTCTTTTAGGGCAGCACGCTTCTTCTCAGATTCGGCCCGCTCCTTGCGGCGCTTGTCGATTTGCAGCGATACCGTTTTGTCCTCGCGGGCTTTCTTGAACTCGGCAAAGTCGCTCACCAGTTTCTTTAAATCCTCATCCGTTTTCAAGCGGTCATTGTACTTGTCGCGCAACTGCTTGACGATCAAATCACTGATATTGTTCGTCACTTCGTAGCGCGTCGACGGGATTTGGTCCCAGGGCAACGCGCTGGGCTGCGATGACTCACCGTACTCATCGACCTTAAAGGCCGTAGGCAGATTCAGATCGGGCGTGACGCCGCGCATTTGGGTACTGCTGCCATTGATGCGATAGAATTTGGCGACGGTTATTTTCACCTCGCCCAGATTCTCAGTTTCCTTAGGTACCCAGCGGTTCAGATCGACGAGTGTCTGAACCGTGCCTTTACCGTAGGTCTGTTCACCCACGATCACCCCTCGCTTATAATCCTGAATAGCGGCAGCAAAAATCTCCGAAGCCGAGGCGCTAAACCGGTTTACCATCACGGCCAGCGGACCATCATAAGCAATTGAGGCGTCGGTGTCGGACTGCACTTCAAGTTCACCCTGCGATTCTTTGACCTGCACCACGGGGCCTTTGCTGATAAACAGGCCCGTAAGTGAGATGGCCTCAGTCAACGAGCCGCCACCGTTGTTGCGGAGGTCGATTACGATGCCTTCGGCACCATCTTTGCGCAATTGCTCGATCTGGGTCTGCACATCGCGGGTAGTACTCGAAAATTCCTTCTCGCGTTTCTGCGCACCCTCAAAATCGCGATAAAATAGCGGAATATCGATCACGCCGATTTTCATCGGCTTGTCGGCGCGGTCGACGGTCACCATCTCACTCTTGGCGCGTTGCTCCTCCAACTTAATTTTCTCGCGCACAATTCTGATCTCGCGCGGTGGGGTGTTGGGCAGCGCATTGGCGGCCAGTACCTGTAAACGCACGATGGTGCCTTTAGGACCTTTGATAAGCTTTACGGCATCGTCCACAAACCAACCCACGATGTCGGTAAAATTGGTGTTGTCGCCCTGGGCCACCCCCATAATGCGGTCTTCCTTCTTCAACTGCTTGCCCCGAAAAGCCGGACCGCCCGGAATGACCTCCACAATCTTGATGTAGTTGTCTTCCTCCCGCAACAAGGCCCCGATGCCTTCCAGCGATTGACTCATGTCCTGCTTGAAGCGATCGGCTGATACCGGACCGAGGTAGTTGGTGTGTGGGTCGAGCGACTCAGCGTAGGCATTCATGTACATTTGGAACACCTGCTCGGTGCGGATACGAGCCAAGGCCCGATCGCGGTTCTTGTAGCGATCGCGCAGGGTTCTGAGGGCCAAAGTATCGGCTTTGCCCGCCAGCTTGAGATCGAGTGCTTCGCTCTTAATGTACTTACGCCAGGTATCGTCCAGTTCGGCGCTACTCTTGGCCCAAGTCATCTTGTCGGTGTCGGTGTTCAGGCTTTCCTCCTTAGTGAAATCGAACGGCTCCGGCTTGCTCAGCAGATTTTGAATGTAGGCGCTGCGCTCCTGGTAGCGCTTGCGGAACGTATTGTAAATTCCGTAAGGTACTTCGAGCTCATCCCTGATCAGGAAATCGTCAAATGACGTTTTGTACTGATCAAACTTCGCCACATCCGAAGCCAGGAAATACAGCTTATTGTGGTCGATGTCGTCGAGGTACTTATTGTACACCGCTACGGACAACGAGTCGTCGAGCTTCAGTTTGCGGTAGTGATAGTTGGTCAGGATGCGTATGACCAGCGCCTCCGCCCGGATCTGCGCCTCGGTGGGCTTCAGGTCCTGGGTCGGCATGCTGTCGCCGACAGTTACCCATTCCGGTAGCGACTGGTTCTGCCCAATGCCTTCGGGCTGCGGGCCTTTTTGCCAGCCAAGCAACACGATGGGTATGAGGGTAATGAGGTACTTTTTCATAGCAAAAAGGTTTATTTAAGGATTTCCAAAAGGTCTACGTCAAAGACCAGCGTGGAATTAGGACCAATGGCGGGTCCGGCGGCCCGCTCTCCGTACGCCAGATCAGCCGGAATAAACAAACGAAATTTCGAACCGACGGGCATTAGTTTCAGCGCCTCAGTCCAACCTTTGATTACGCCATTGACGGGAAATTCCACCGGTTCGCCGCGCTCGATGGAGCTATCAAAAACCGTTCCATCGGTAAGCGTGCCGTGGTAGTTGACCTTGACGCGCGAAGTGTCGGTCGGCTTTGGGCCTTCGCCCATTTTTAATACTTCATATTGCAGCCCGCTCTCGGTTGTAACAACGTTGGGCCTTTTCTTGTTTTCTTCCAAATATTTCTGCCCAACTTTCAGATTGGCATCACCCTTGGCGCTGGCTTGTTTCTGGAAATAGTTGCCAATATACTCATTGGCTTGCTCGGGTGTCATCGCCATGGGCGTGTCTTCGAGGGTTTCCTTGATGCCGCGCATCAGTACGGCGGTATTGACATTCGATAGCCCCTGCCCTTTCAGCGAGCCGCCCACACTGAGGCCAATGGCGTAAGCTACCGAGTCGAGCGCCGTGTTGAGCTTCGGCGTGGCGCTTACCGCGCTGGTGGTGGTTTTAGGGGAAGTTTTGGTAGTTTTGTTGGCTTGTGCCTGGGCGGTGGTGGTGAAAAGGGCGGCGCAAAAGGCCGTTACAATCAGTGATTTCAAGCGGATATTCATTCGGTTGGATAAGTGCTATTAAAGATAAAATTTTGAAAAGTCGGTACAAAAACGAACGCTTTTCGCTAATAAACACATGACTACCCCAAAAAAGTTT
>JBBSSJ010000401.1:0-3456 GCA_038242095.1 Cytophagales bacterium | reverse complement strand
TCACGATTGCGGGTACTGAGCAGCATCCCGTAGCGCATCCGGTCGGTGGTGCAATCGTAGATGCCCACCTCGAAGTCGGTGATGAGATCGTGTTTTTGGAATGATTCGCGGATGAACTGTTCCAGTACTTCCGGTTGCGTCGTGGCATTGGTGTTGACCAGAAAATAATCCGGCGATAGCTGATCCACTGGATTGACGCTCTGCATGACGCCATTGAGTTGCGTCAGACGCTCGGCCACTTCCTGCAAAGCCACGTGGGCGCGTTGGTTAAACTGCCGATTGCGAAGATCGAGCGTGCGGTTCACCCAATACATCTGCATGACGAGCACACCGATGATGGAAAGCGCCGAGAGCGGGATTAGCCAGCGTATGGTTTTTCGGGACAAGTTATTTCAATGGAAAGTTGATAGTGGACAACGCTTCCACATGGGCGCGTTGTCAGGTTCTATTTTACCAAAATTAGCACATTACAGGCAAACTCTGACTTGTCAACAGACAGTTACCATGGAATTTAATTCTCCCCACCCATCCCGCTGATCGACTCGTAGTCGCTTTTCAGTCGACCTGCTTCGGTGGATAGAAAGCGTTGCAATTGAGCATTAAACGCGTTTTTTTCTTCCTCCGAAAGCGTAGCGTACAGATCTTTGAGTTCCTGATTGATGGCGGCACGTTCTTCACTGGAGGAGGCGTTGATGGAGCGCATGTGGTAGCGTTTGAAATCGAAATCGGACATAGGAGTCGTTGGTTTTTGCGAAGACAGAATCAACCAACTGAACAAGAAAAAAGATTCCCGCGTTTACAGAAACGTGCCGAAATTCCGGTACGTCATATTCGTGTTAATCGTTAAATGAATCGCACCATTTTTTTTCTAATACTTGCTTTCGTTCTCTTCGCCGTTGATTGGTACATTTGGCAAGCCGTCCGCACCCTTATCCGCACCTCGTCCGAGAGTACCCAACGCTGGACTACTGGTGTCTACTGGGCTTTTTCAATTATACCGCTGGGTGCTTTGATATTGCTCCAGATTCTGCCACCCGACTTTTTTAGCAAAACCGCTCGTAACTTCGTTGTTGCGGGTATTGCCCTGCCTTATTTTGCCAAGCTATTCGCCGTACTTTTTCTGCTTATCGATGACCTCCGACGTTTGTTTCAGTGGATCATCAGCCAGTTTGTACCCTCGGTGGCCCCGGCTCCCGCCGACCCTTCACAACCGCGCATCCCGCGTTCGGAGTTCCTGTCCACCACGGCTCTCATCGCGGGTGGCGGCCTACTGGGCACTTTCGCCTACGGCATCATTTCGGGAGCGCATGACTACCGAATTCGGCGGGTAAAAGTGGTTTTGAAGAATTTGCCCAAAGAATTCGACGGCATCCGCATCGCCCAGTTGTCAGACATTCACACGGGTAGTTTTTTTAATAAAACGGCCGTACAAGGCGGCGTGGAGATGTTGCTCAAAGAAAAACCCGACATTGCCTTCTTTACCGGCGATCTCGTCAACGACCGTGCGTATGAGGTGAAGGAATATATCTCGATTTTTGGTAAAGTGAAAGCGCCATTGGGCGTCCATTCGATTTTCGGTAACCACGACTACGGAGACTACCAGGCGTTCGACAGCCCAGCGGCCAAGCGGCGCAACCTCGAAGACCTTGCCGTCGCTCACAAGGAAATGGGCTGGAAATTGATGCTCGACGAAAACCGCCCTATCCGCGTAGATGGTGCCGAAATCGGCCTGATCGGCATCCAAAACTGGGGCGCGGGAAATTTTGCCAAGTACGGCGACCTCGCCAAAGCGTACCAGGGCGCGGAGGATTATCCGGTTAAAATTCTGCTCTCGCACGATCCCAGTCATTGGCAAGCGCAGGTCCGGCCCAATTTCAAGGACATCGACCTGGCCTTCGCGGGCCACACCCACGGGATGCAGTTTGGCGTGGAGATTCCCGGCTTCAAGTGGAGTCCGGTGCAGTACCGCTACAAGGAATGGGCGGGGCTCTACGAGGAAGAAGGCCAGCATTTGTACGTGAACCGTGGATTTGGATACCTTGGTTATCCGGGACGCGTGGGGATTTTGCCGGAAATAACGATAATGGAGTTGGTTCGGGGGTAAGCGGCAGTTCTCTCTTGGGTTAAAGGGTCAAACGGCTAAACGGATAAGGGTGCAACCCGAGGCGATCACCGGCTCGCGAATCCCATTGGTCCAAAATTGTCATTCATCTAGACTTGGATTAGAACCAAGGCCTCGAAGAGGCCAAACCTTTGTAGAGAGTCTACGTCCTATCTACGTCCTATCGCCAATCCAAGCTTCGGAGAAGCGCAACGTTTTTCCATTTTTCAGGAATAAATCCTTAACTAACACGTTCAAAAAGTCAGGCTTTTACCCAAGACCTGCAAAACCATGAACAAGAAACTCATTATATTTTTACTCTCCGGCTGGATGCTGGTTGGATTTGGCGGAGCGGCGGAAGCACGGGCGATGGCGTCGCCGGAAGTCACGATTGCTAAAACCGAAATGGGGTTGTTTGGCAAGAATAAAAATAAAAAACGCAAAAAATTCAAAGGCTACAAGAAGCCGCGCAGCAAGAAGTTTCTCGGGATCTTTAAGCGCAAGAGTAGTTGCGGCTGTCCCGGTACCTGAAAAGAGCTATCAAAAAATAGAATCGAGCCCCGGAATATTTTTCGGGGCTTTTTTTGTAAAAACTTCTTTCAAAAACAAAATGTTACGCACTCTCAAATCCCTACTTTTGTTCCTAGAAAATCAAACTTAGTATCCAGTACCCCAGAACGCCTAGCATGAAGATCAACCTCCAATCCCGGGAAAAATTTGAAAATCGCCACCACGGCAAAAGCGAGCAGGAACTCAGCGAGATGCTGCAAACGCTAGGCGTAGAAACGCTTGACGAACTCATCGACCAAACCATTCCGGCGGGCATCCGCCTGGAAGAGCCGCTAAAACTGCCGCCCGCGCTGTCGGAGCAGGCCTTTTTGCGAGGGTTCAAACGATTGGCTGGGGAGAACCAAATTTTTAAATCCTACATCGGACAAGGCTACTACGACACCGTCACGCCCCATGTGATTCTACGGAATATTTTGGAAAATCCGGGTTGGTACACGGCGTATACGCCCTACCAGGCCGAAATTGCGCAGGGACGGTTGGAAATGCTACTCAATTTCCAAACCGTCGTCACCGACCTGACGGGTATGGAAATCGCCAATGCCTCGCTGCTCGACGAAGCCACCGCCGCCGCTGAAGCGATGACAATGCTTTACGCTGCGCGGCCCGGTAGCAAGAAAGCGGCCGATACGTTCTTCGTGTCTGAACTGTGCCACCCGCAAACCATCGATTTGCTCTTCACCCGCGCTACGCCCGTCGGGATCAAACTGACTGTAGGCAACCACCTCACGACGGACCTCACGCAGGAAAACCTATTCGGTGCCCTGGTGCAGTACCCCGCCACCAAC
>JBBSSJ010000400.1:0-3462 GCA_038242095.1 Cytophagales bacterium | reverse complement strand
GCGGGCCGACTGGTCGTGCTGAGTAGCCGGACGGGAGCGCTCCTGGCCGAGGCCACCATGCCCGACAATAAGGAAATTTACATGTCCATCTCGGCTTTGAAGGCGGGCGACGATTACCGGATTATTTTTGGTACCGGCGGCGAAACCGTCGGTGGCAATCTCTACGTGGGCACTTTGAAAGAGGTCCTTCGGGGCGATCTTTCGACCGCAAAGAAAATTGCGACCAGTCCCGACAAAGGATTCATTGCCCCGCCCGCCTGGGTGGATGTGAATTCTGACGGACAGCCCGACGTAGTGGCGGCGGCCGTGGACGGGCGGCTACTGGCTTTCGATGGAAAAGATCTGGCTCCGCTGTGGAGCACTCCGCTGCCCGGCGTCGAGGCGTACAGTTCGGTCGCCATCGGAAATTTTACGGATGATACCACGCCGGACTTCTTCGTGTCGTTCGCGCGCGGGGTATGGCCCAAATTGGAATGGACCCGGCAGTACATGCTCAACGGCGTAAACGGGGCCATCGAGTTCAGCGATTCGTTGGGGTACTATCAGACCAGCTCCGCCGTGGTGGTCGATGTGAACGGCGACGGACGCGACGAAGCACTGCTTAACGTCAACTATCAGGCGTATGATTCGCTGAATATGGTAACTTTTTACAACACGCTGATGGTTTTTGAATTTTCGGGTAAGGAAGCAATCCAGCTTTTGGAAGGCTTGTGGGGCCACAATATTTCTTCCACGCCCTGGCTTGGAGATATGGACGACGACGGATTTCTGGATATTGTTTTTTGTCACAGCAACAATCGATTCCAGACCTACGTCTTCGACAGCATGCAGGTGGATTGTCTCAAAACAAAAATTCCCATTACAAAACCCATCAAGTGGGGCAGCTATATGGGAGGTAATTACGACGGGATTTATTTGAAAGATTAGGCATGCGGCGGCCCCAATCGCGCGGCGACGTGGGGTTTTGCTAATCAGGATTTGCTACTTTGCGCTTTTTAAACTCAAAAACTCCTATCCTTACAATCTAAAACCCATGAAACTCAACGCCACCAACTCGCGTGAAGAAGTATTTTCCAGCGTGCAGTCTTTCATTGAAGGCAAAGGCTTCAACGCCGTTAGTCAGGACTTCGAGCGGCCTTGGGGTGGCTTTTTTGTGCTGGATGAAAGACAAGCTGCTCAATTCATCGCCGAGTTTTTCCCGCATCTGTCGCTGGAAGATTTTAAGGGTTATTATAAACTAAGCCCTAAAATCCTGGTCGTAGCGCCCGAGCAGCGGCTTTCGTGGCAATACCACCACCGCCGGGCCGAGATTTGGAAACTTATTGGTGGCGTAGCGGGTGTCGTTATTTCCGATACCGACGAGCAAACCGAACTACAAACGCTGAAAATTGGTGATCTCGTAAATCTTAAATGCGGCGAGCGCCACCGGCTCGTTGGTACTGACGGCTACGGCGTGGTCGCCGAAATATGGCAGCATACCGATTCCGCCAATCCTTCCGACGAAGATGATATCGTGCGGGTGCAGGACGATTTTGGCCGGTGAGTTGTGGTACGGACGATTCGACGCATCGACCTCTTGCCCGTTCGCAGTCGAATGAACCAAATAAGTCTTCATTGGACAGGACGATTACCCACGAAAGAACACACCCGAAACGCCCCGCTGTTCACCCCTACCACCAACTTATTCCCCACGACGCATAACCCACGCACATTGCCCCGAAGCTGCAAGCCGGATTGATTTTGGCGCAGGTAGGTAAAGCCACCCTTTCGGTCATTTAGGGAAACCTGCCCGTAGTTGGAATCCATCGTGCCGATACGGATTCGATTGTGGCTTTCGTTCCCGGCGGCGATCGGGTCTTTCAGACCATCACCGTTGACATCTACCACCGCCAAAGCGTAGAGCGGAGCGAATTGCGCCTGAATCGGCAGCGGCTTTCGCTAGAATTTGCCGCCATCGTTGCGCAGCAGGCGGTCGCCAACCATAGTATCGCGCGTGGCGTAAACAGCCTGCACCTCGAAGCGAGTGAAATCCCCGGCGTTATGGTTCAATACGTAAGCGTTGAGGTTATGATCAGCGGCTCTTTCCTCAAACCTCACTGTACCGGCGGACCGTCCGCCCTAATGGGCACCCCTCTCCTTTGATGGGAGACGAGGGAAGACGCATCTGTATTGATATAAAGCTAATTCTTCCGCAAAGCGGGCTTATCGACGTTGCCCGAGACGGACCACATAGATGTCCAACCAGCCGTCACAATTGCTATCCACAACGGTCACGCCGGTTTTCCACTTGCCATTCCAGGTAATACCTCGCTTTCGGTGACGTTCTCAAATTGAAGTATTCCTTTGTTCAAATACAGCTTATCCGGCCCTTGGTTGGCGGTAAAGTATAGGTCGGTGAGGCCACCATTGTTGAAGTCGCCCGCCGCTACGCCGCCGTTGTAGAAGTACTCGTAGTTGAGGTCGGGACATTTTTTTACGAAAAAAAATTAAGATTAAGTGAATGATTTCTTTTTATTGTTTTACTCCTAATTTAGAAAATTTAGGGCGGAATACTGTGAATAGTTTTTAAAAAATTTTAATTTTGTCAAGAAAACAAGATACATTTTTAATATTTCATCTACATTTTGATAGGCACTTCATTTAACCGCCATAAGACAACACTGCTACTGATCGCTATACTCGGTGTTACCCCACCGGGCTATGCCCAATCCGTGACTTTCTATAAAGACGTACAACCCATTGTGTACGCCAACTGCGTGGTATGCCACCGCCCCGGCGAGGCGGCCCCGTTCTCCCTGATTACGTACGAGGATGTATCCAAGCGATCCAAATTTATCCGCAAAGTGGTCAGCACGCGCTACATGCCGCCTTGGAAGGCCGACGACCACTACGTCGATTTTGCTAACAACCGCTCCTTAAACGATCAGGAAATAGCGACAATCGTCGCCTGGATCGATGCGGGCACGCCCAAAGGCAAGGAAAAACCGGGGCCGGAAAAGGCCCTTACGGAACGTACCAATCTTGGCACTGCCTACGAACGCAAGCCCGACCTGACCCTCAAAATGGCGGAACCTTTTGAGCAAAAAGGTGACGGCAAGGAGCGGTTTGTGGTATTTAAGATTCCTTTTGAGCTACCCAAAGGAGCCAATGTGGAAGCGATCGAGTTCACGTCCAGCAATAAGAAACTCATTCACCACGCCAACTACGCCATTCATCCTGTCGCGGATACGGCCGTCGATCTTTACGACACCGTCAAAATGGTAGATCTCAATGGCGATTCGTCCTCCGATTACTACCAGTGGGTTAAATACAAAAAGGAAATGACTTACTACGGCGGGTGGATTCCGGGATCGACTTATGAAACCTACCCCAAGGACATGGGCTGGGACATGCCCCGCCGGGGCGTCATGTTGTTGACGGCCCACTACGGCCCGTCGTCGCTGGATGCGGAAAGCATCAATG
>JBBSSJ010000399.1:0-3465 GCA_038242095.1 Cytophagales bacterium | reverse complement strand
TCCCGGCGAAGCCTGGGACGCGCATTTCAAGGAATTGAAGGACAATTTGCCCTACATCCGTAAAGAACTGTCTGAGGGTCAACCCTTTGCGCTGGGATTGCGTCTGGCCAACGATGCTTCCCTCGAACTCAGCCACCCGGAACGGCTGGAAGAATTTAAAAATTGGCTGGCCGAAAACGATCTGTACGTCTTTACGATGAACGGCTTTCCCTACGGTGGCTTTCACGATACCGTCGTCAAGGATCAGGTTCACGCCCCCGACTGGACCACCCTTGACCGCACCGAGTACACCAAGCGGCTTTTTTCGATCCTGGCCCAATTACTTCCTGAAGACATGGACGGCGGCGTGTCCACCTCGCCCCTCTCCCACCGTTTTTGGTGGAAAGATCAGGCCGCCACAGAAAACACTTTTCAAACCGCGACCCAAAACATCCTGCAAATCGCCGACTATCTGATAGAAATCAAGCGCGAAACGGGAAAACTCATGCACCTCGATATCGAGCCGGAGGCAGACGGTCTACTGGAAAATTCGACGGAATTCGTGGATTGGTACCGCGATTATCTCCTCCCCACGGGTGTTCCTTATTTGCAGGGAAAATACGGCTTCAGCGAATCACAGGCCAGTGAAGCTTTACTGGATCATATCCGGTTATGTTTCGATATTTGCCATGTGTCAGTCGCCTACGAAGAGCCAAAAGAAGTGTTGGAACGTCTGGATTCGGTGGGTATAAAAGTCGGTAGAGTTCAGATTAGCTCAGCCCTGCAAATGGACTTGACAAAAGATAAAGACGAAAAAATAGAATCCCTGCGGGCTTTCGAGGAACCCGTGTACCTGCATCAGGTAGTCGCCCGGAACGCGGACGGATCTTTCCAAAAATATCCCGATTTATTTGAGGCATTCGCGGAACCGGCAGCCGCTGAGGCCGACGAATGGCGCATTCATTTTCACGTGCCTTTGTTCGTCGATTCTTACGGAAAACTAAACTCTACCCAAACGGAGATTCTGAAAACGCTGGAATTACAGAAAGTAAAACCCTTCACCCAACATCTGGAAGTGGAAACCTACTCCTGGGGCGTGTTGCCGGAGGAAATCCAAAGGCCCATTGGCCAGTCTATCGTGCGGGAGTTGCGGTGGGTGTTGGGAAAGCTGGACTAATCTTTTGCTACGATGCGGGTATTGTATCTCACTATTTTGTTATCGTTGGGAACCCTTGCGGTCAACCTTGCCCAGTCCACCGGAGAACTTCTGGTCAAAATAGTAGATGATGAAACCGGCCAAACCACTCCCGTGCGCGTCCGACTCACCCAGGTGGGCAGGCCGATTTCGGTGCCGCCGGTCCAGGCCATCGCGGTTTCCTACGGCTTGTGGGATCACGCCGACGGCTACACCTTTCAGCCGGACAGTTCTTTTTACGTGGCCGGAAATTTTAACCTGGATTTACCGCCGGGAAACTATCAGTTGACTTTGTCGAAAGGCCCGGAGTACCTGCGCCAAACGCACCAGATCGACATCGAGGCGGGCAAGTCCGTTAAGAAGACCTATCGGCTGAAACGCTGGATCGACATGGTGGCGCGGCACTGGTACTCGGCGGACGACCACATTCACATTCGCCGTTCGCCCCGCGAAAATGAGTTTTTGCTCGACTGGATTCGGGCTGAAGACCTCAATGTCGGGGTGCTGCTGAAAATGGGCGATTTTTGGGAAACCTACTACCCGCAATATGCCTTTGGCGAGAAAGGCAATTATCAGAGCGGCGAATACCTCCTCACTTCCGGTCAGGAAGATCCCCGAACCCCCGAACTGGGCCACGCGCTGGGCTTCGGAGCAACGGCTTCCGTGCGCTACGCTCAAAACTATTACTACTACGATAAAGTATTCGATGAAATCCACCGACGGGGCGGCCTGACGGGTTATGCCCATCAGGCAGAAACCTTTCACGGCTACCGGGGGCTGACGCTCGACGGACTGCGGGGCAAGGTGGATGTGCTGGAAATTCTGCAATACTGCGTCTCGGCCCAACCGCTGCGGACCGAACAATACTACCGGATGCTTGACTTGGGCTTTCCCCTTACGGCAGTCGCCGGGTCGGACTTTCCCTGGTGCGGCCACGATCACGAAAACGGCCCGCCGGAACGCTCGGCCCGCATTGGCAACACCCGGTTTTACACCTACCTCGACGAGCCGTTTAGTCAGGCTGCCTGGCAAAGGGGCGTATCGGCGGGCCACACCTTTGTGTCGAGCGGCCCGATTCTGGATTTGCGGGTGAACGAGGCCCGGCCCGGTGATCGGCTGGAAATAAAGCCCGGCGATAAGCTGAGCGTGACGCTCCACGCCTACGGTCAGGCGGAGCAGGTGCCGCTTTCTGCGCTAGAACTGGTGGCGCACGGAAAGGTACTGCGGCGCGTGACCCCACAGGAGCCGGGTCAATCGTCCGAACACTTATCGCTCACTTATGCTATGGACGACCTGCAACAGGGCATCTGGATCGCCGCCCGCTGTTTTGGCGATTCGATTCAGGCAGCGCACACCAGTCCGGTGTACGTTACCGTGAACGGCGGCGGTTTCCACAATCCAGAAACCGCCGGAAAATATTTGACGCAGTCGGAAGCCTATTTACGCGAACTGGAACAGGAATTGGAGATTCACCATGACAATCCCGAGTTCAGAGCCTGGTACTTCAAGCAGGGGCTAAAATCCAGAATCGAAGAAACCCGGGTAGTGATTGAGGATTTGAAAAAACGATTGGAGCGATAGGAAAACACATTGAATTGGTATTCCTGCTCCCAATAAAAATTTAGAACACCATGCAAAAAACCGTCATCATCGATATCGTAGCCCTGAGCGCTAATTTAATTGGCGGACATACGCCCTTCTTGAAAAAATATCTGGAAGGCCGCAGCCTAACGCCCATAACACCCGTGCTGCCCGCCGTGACCACCACGGCCCAAAGTTGCTACGTGACGGGAAAGTGGCCCGCCGAGAACGGCATCGTGGGCAACGGCTGGTACGACCGCGAAGATGCGGAGGTAAAATTCTGGAAGCAATCGAATCATTTGGTGCAGGGTGAGAAAATATGGGATGTCGCCAAACAGCGCGATCCGTCTTTCACCTGCTCCAAGATGTTTTGGTGGTACAATATGTACGCTACTGCCGACTATTCGGCCACGCCGCGTCCGCAGTACCACGCCGACGGCGTCAAAGCGCCCGACTGCTACACACATCCGCCGGAACTCCGCGATCGATTGCAAAGCGAGCTGGGCCAGTTCCCGTTGTTTAATTTCTGGGGACCGAACGCCAACATCAAATCCTCGAAGTGGATCGCCGATGCTTCGATGCTGGTCGATCAATGGCACGATCCTACGTTGACGCTAATCTACCTGCCGCACCTGGATTATTCTTTGCAAAAATTCGGACCTGATTTTGCCAAAATTTCGACCGAGTTGGGAGAAATAGACGCACTGGTA
>JBBSSJ010000398.1:0-3481 GCA_038242095.1 Cytophagales bacterium | reverse complement strand
TAACGGTTCTCGATGTCGTCGGAAGCAAAACGCTGCCGCCGGGCGGCAAACTCCTCGTAGAAACTTATGATCGACTCGGTACCCGCCACCATATTCATGTTCAGGTGATCTTTGAAGAACGATTTCTTGTACGTCAGAGTGTTATACCAGGTCCAAGTCCATTCGTAGTTGTTGTTCTGGTCGAGTTGGTTAGCGCCCGCGTTCTCCGAAGATTCCAAATCCACGGCGCGGTAAGAACGCTGGTTAAAGAGATTATAGTCGATACCGAATTGCGTACGGGCGGTCAGGTCTTTCAAAATATCCACTTCGGCGTAGGCATTACCAAAGAAGCGCACGTTGCGGCCTACATTGTCCTTATTACGATACAGCTCAGCGAGGGGATTGCGGGAGTTGTCCAGGTCGGTACCCGAGGTACCGGCGTAATTACCCTTAATATCGCGCACCGGAATGATAGGCTGAATGCGGAAGGCAAACGAAATGGGATTCGACTCGCTCTGGTTGCCGTTGGTCTGCCCCACGCGCTCGTCCATTGCAACCTGGAAGTTCTCGCCCACGCGTATGCGCTTGGAAACGTTGAATTCCGTATTGGCCCGCAGCGAGTAACGCTTGTAATAGGTATTCTGCATGATCCCTTTCTGGTCGAACAGGTTGAGCGACATGGCATAGCGCCCGTTTTCGTTGCCACCCGACACGCCAAGCTGGTGGTTTTGAATCGGCGCAGGGTTGAACATCTCGCCAAACCAGTCGGTCCCCTGCTTATTAGCCTTGGTAATCAGGTATCGCGAGCTGGGGTTGAATGGATCGTAGACGTATTTGCTGGGATCGACGCGTGGATCGCCTTCCGAAGCCCCGGCAGGGATAATATACTCCGGGATAACGGGCATGGCTCCTTTACCAAACTGCGCGTTGCTGGGATAAATCAGTTCTGTTTTTCCGGCATTCGGTGTCGCAACGCCATTGGTCAGCGTGTTGAGCCCGTTAATCCGTGACTGCCACAGCAAGTCGGCGTATTCCTGAGTATTGGTGAGGTCCAGCCCCCGCCACGCTTTCTGAATACCGTAGTAGGCATCGTAGGTTAGCGTGGGCTTACCGATTTTTCCCTTTTTTGTGGTAATGATCACCACGCCATTACCCGCTCTTGCGCCGTAAATCGAAGCCGCTGAAGCATCCTTCAGCACTTGCATCGACTCGATGTCGTTCAGGTTCAGCGAGTTCAGGTTGCCTTTGGTGGGTGTTCCGTCAATCACGTAAAGCGGCGAGTTGTCGTTGATCGTACCAAAGCCCCGGATACGCACCATGACGCCACCACCGGGCGAGTTGTCGTTGGACACGTTCACACCAGCGACGCGGCCCTGCATGGCCTGCGCCAGGTTAGTGGCCGGTACTGCCAGCGCCTTCTTGACGTCGATCGTAGCCACTGCACCGGTGATGTCGCGTTTGTTTTGGGTACCGTAGCCCGTCACGATCACCTCGCTCAGACTTTTCGTATCATCGTCCAGCGCGACATTGATGGTACTTTGATTACCCACCGTGATCTCCTTTTTGACATAACCAATTGAGGAAACAACCAGTACGGCATTGTTATCTTGTACTGAAACGGCAAAACTTCCTTCTGAATCGGTCACCGTGCCGATTGTCGTACCCTTCACCTGAATGTTGACGCCGGGAAGCCCCTGACGGTCGTTTGTTGCTGTTACCTTACCGGTAACACGGCGCTCCTGCGCCTGCGCCAGAAAACTGCTTACTGTGAGCAGTAGTAGCATCGCCCAGCGGGCTGTGCGTTGTACATCTTTCTTCATAGATGCTTTTTTGTGTTAAGTAAATGGATGAGATGGATTGGTTTACAAATTAATCTGCGAAAGTAGTGTTTTGGCGGAATTAATCTTCGCTTTTGAATTTAATTTAATCATGTTTTTTCTAAGAATGCTACAAACCTACCTGGCGCTGGCGCTGATTTGTGCGGTTACGAACCTAACGCCCCCTATTCCGGTTAATACCAGGATAATATAACCACCCAAAATTCAGCTTTTGAAATCTTCAAGCAGCAAAGATCTGACGGGCTACGACTACATCGAAGTACAAGGCGCCCGAGAGCATAATCTTAAGAATATCGACGTATCCATTCCGCGTAACCAACTCGTAGTCGTGACGGGCATCAGCGGTAGCGGCAAGTCCTCACTGGCCTTCGATACGATTTACGCCGAAGGGCAGCGGCGCTACATGGAAAGCTTTTCGTCTTACGCCCGTGGCTTCATCGGCGAGATGGAACGGCCCGATGTGGACAAGATCAGCGGCCTGTCGCCCGTCATCAGCATCGAGCAAAAAACTACCTCCCGCAACCCGCGCTCGACCGTAGGCACCGTGACCGAGATTTACGACTTTCTGCGCCTGCTTTATGCCCGGGCGGGTGAGGCCTTCAGCTACGTGACGGGCCGACGGATGGTGAAGCAATCGCAGGACCAAATCATCGACCAAATCCTGAGCCAGTTCGAGGGGCAGAAAACGACTTTGCTGGCTCCCGTCGTGAAAGGCCGTAAAGGGCATTACCGCGAATTATTTGTGCAGATTGCCCGCCTTGGCTACACCAAAGTGCGGGTAGATGGTGACGTACAGGACATCGTGCCGAAGATGCAACTCGACCGCTACAAAGTCCATGACATCGAGATTGTGGTAGACCGCCTCGTGCCTGCCGTCGACGACCGATTTCGCCTGAGCCAGTCGGTTTCTACAGCGCTAAAACAGGGCAAGGGCGCGATGATGGTGATGGATGCGGCGGGCGAGGCCCAGTATTTCTCCCAAAATCTTATGGACCCCGAGTCGGGCATCAGCTACGACGATCCCGCACCCAACGCCTTTTCGTTCAACTCTCCCTATGGCTGGTGTCCCAACTGTCAGGGCCTGGGCAAAGTCGAGGAGATCACCGCCGACTCGATCATGCCCGACCGCTCGCTGAGCATCAGCCGGGGCGGTATCGCGCCAATGGGCGAATACCGCGAAGCCTGGATTTTCAAGCAATTGACGATTTTGTTGAAACCGCACAAAGTCAACCTCAGCACGCCGCTGGAAAAATTCCCCCCCGAAGCCATCGATCTGGTACTCTATGGTAGCGACGAGCCCGTACCCTTACCTTCCAAAAAGTATCCCGGTACGAAATGGGATACCAAGTTCGACGGCATTATCAATTTCCTGAAGCGCCAGCAGGAAAATGGCTCCGACAAAATTCAGGATTGGCTTAAAGACTTCATGGTTATCCGCGATTGTCCCGAGTGCAACGGTTTGCGGCTGCGGCAGGAGTCTTTACACTTTTTGATCGACAAAAAGAACATCGCTGAACTGGCCGAAATGGACATCCGCGAGCTGTCCGACTGGCTGGTCGACCTGGAAGACCGCCTGGAAGATCGCCAGAAAGTGATTGGCCACGAAGTATTGAAGGAAATCCGCAAACGCGTCGGCTTTTTACTGGATGTGGGTCTGGATTACC
>JBBSSJ010000397.1:0-3482 GCA_038242095.1 Cytophagales bacterium | reverse complement strand
GCCGGTGGGCTGTACATTCATCGGTTTCTCTGTGGTGTCGGCCCCTTACCTTGCTGGTTGGGCCTGGGGGGCGTTTGTTTTCCAATGTGTCCTAATATTCCATTCTTTGAAAAAAAAACCTCACAAAAAAATAACGACCGCGCTGTCGTTTTTCATTACCCTAAAGCATTCTTCCATCGTCTGGTCGATTTTACCCAGATTTTCCCGCCCTTCCGAACCCCGGAAAACGGGAATGAGATTAATGGCCCGCAGCCAATAAGCCGCACGGGGATTGCGAAAAACGTCGCCGCGCGTGAGGGTGTGGATTGGCTGGCTTAACACCGAACCGATGACGACGGCATCGAAGAAAGAACCAGAATGGTTGGAAGCCAGCAAGACCGGCGTATGGCGGGGTACGGCAGCAAAATTGGTGACGCAGAGGCGGCGAATGAAAAGGGGAAGGCCCAACCGCACCAGAAAGCGGGAGAAGTAATAAAACAATCGAATCAGACTTTAAATACCGTTGATGCAACCAAAGTAGGCCTTTTTTACGTATGTTTAAACAATAAATCCCTCCACTAAGTACTATCTAAAATCTTTCCGCCAAAAAATGAAAACCTATTACGACCCAGAAGACCTCAAGAAATTTGGTAAGATCGGGGATTTTCAAAAGCCGCTGGCCGACAAGTTCTTCGATTACTATGGTTCCGTGTTCGCCGAGGGCGCATTAACCGCCCGCGAAAAATCATTGATCGCCCTCGCCGTGTCGCACGTAGTGCAGTGCCCCTACTGCATCGATGCCTATACCGTCGACACGCTCGAAAAAGGCTGCACCGAAGCCGAAATGATGGAAGCCGTCCACGTGGGCGCCGCCATCAAGGGCGGGGCCACCCTGGTCCACAGCGTTCAGATGATGAATAAAGTCAAAGAGATTTCCATGTAATTTTGTAGATCATGACGGGACCGTCATCTCTCATATCTCATATCTCATATCTCATATCTCATATCTCATATCTCATAATTCAAGAATAAATGAAGAGTTTACACGCGCAGCATCACGTATTATCGGATACCCACGCGCAGATTGAACTATTGGAAGAAAGCGTCGGCCAGACCCTCGGCTTACCACTGTTTCACCAGCAGATGAAAGCGGCGAATCTTTTTCCACTCAAACCTACCCATCTCGAAATATTTCAGGTCAACCTGGGATACATGTGTAACCAGGTGTGCAAGCACTGCCACGTGGACGCAGGGCCCGACCGCAAGGAAATTATGACGCGCGAGACGATGAAGGAATGCCTCCGTGCGTTGGCCGCTTCCAACGTGCCGACGGTGGACATGACGGGTGGCGCGCCCGAGATGAACCCCAATTTCCGCTGGTTCGTAGAGCAGTGCCACGCCTTGGGTAAGCACGTGATGGTACGCTGCAACCTCACCATCATCGTCGCCAATCCCAAGTACCACGACCTGCCCGAGTTCTACCGCGACCACGGCGTGGAAGTAGTGAGTTCGCTGCCGTTCTATAACGCTGATAAAACCGACCGTCAGCGCGGCACGGGTGTTTTTAAAGAATCCGTCAAAGCTTTGAAGATGCTCAATGCCGTTGGCTACGGTATGGAAGGCACGGGTTTGAAACTTAATTTGGTTTACAATCCCGCCGGAGCTTTCTTGCCCGGTAGCCAGGAAAGTCTGAAGCGGCAGTTCAAGCGGGTACTGCGCGATGAGTTCGAGATCGAGTTTAATGATCTATTCGCTATCACCAACATTCCCATCAGCCGCTACCTCGAGTACCTGGTTTCGTCGGGCAATTTCGAGGGCTACATGGAAAAACTCGTCAATTCCTTCAATCCCGTGGCGGCCTCCGGCGTCATGTGCCGTAACACCATTTCGGTAAGCTGGGAAGGTTACCTGTTCGACTGCGATTTCAACCAAATGCTCGAACTCCCCGTCGCTTCCCCCGACCATCGGCACATCCGCGATTTCGACGCCAACGCCCTCGCCAAGCGCAGCATCGTGCTCAACCAACACTGCTACGGCTGCACCGCCGGAGCCGGGTCAAGTTGTGGCGGTGTGACGGCTTGATTGACGGGGAACGAAAGTTAGTTTTTCAGTCGTTTTCTACTTTCTTACGATTGCTTTTTATTAAAGGCCCCGAAAGCTAACTTTCGGGGCTTTTGATATTTATTGATCTTGAACCAATCGCCGGTTTTATTCAAGTGCCCTTAAATTGACCCTTTTCAAAAATCTACTTCAAAAAGTCAACTTTCCGGGGGATTAGCTGTTTAATGGCTTGGTTCGGGGGTGGAATACTCTATTTTTGCAAAGCATTATGAGCTTTCAATGGGGCTCCCCGTAACATCTAAAAACTCAATCACTATGCTTTCTAAAACTTTCGGCGGTGCGGTCTACGGCGTCAATGCTTCGATGATTACCATCGAAGTGGCGGTGAGCCAGGGCCTGCATTTCCACATGGTGGGCCTGGCCGACAGCGCCGTGAAGGAAAGTCAGCAGCGGGTGGAAGCATCCTTGAAGTACTCGGGCTACCGGATGCCCCGGCAGAAGGTCGTGGTCAACCTCGCGCCCGCCGATGTTAAGAAAGAAGGCTCGGCCTACGACCTGCCCATCGCGCTCTGCGTGCTGGAATCGTCGGAGCAAATGAAGTGCGAGCGCAAGCTGGAAGATTACGTGATTATGGGTGAGTTGTCGCTTGACGGCAACCTGCGGCCCATCAAGGGCGTGCTGCCCATCGCCATCGAAGCCCGCAAACAGGGCATAAAGGGCTTCATCCTGCCCACCGAAAATGCCCCCGAGGCCGCCATCGTCAACAACCTGGCCGTCATCGGCGTCGACACGATGCAGGAGGCGGTGGAGTTTCTGGAAGGCAAGCGCGACATCGAACCGCTGGTAATCGACACCCGCGATATTTTTACCAATACCGTCAACGACTACGAGGCAGATTTTTCGCACGTCCAGGGGCAGGAAAACATCAAGCGGGCGCTCGAAATAACGGCGGCAGGTGGCCACAACGCCATCATGATCGGTCCGCCCGGTGCGGGCAAAACCATGCTGGCCAAGCGGTTGCCGTCCATTTTGCCGCCGCTGTCGTTGCAGGAAGCGCTCGAAACCACCAAAATCCATTCCGTAGCGGGCAAACTCGGCTCGCGCTCCACGCTCATTTCGCGACGCCCATTCCGCTCGCCCCACCACTCCATCAGCGACGCGGCTTTGGTAGGTGGCGGCAGTTTTCCGCAGCCGGGCGAGATTTCGCTGGCGCACAACGGCGTGTTGTTTCTGGATGAACTGCCGGAGTTCAAACGTACCGTGCTGGAAGTCATGCGGCAACCGCTCGAAGACCGCAAAGTGTGCATTTCGCGGGCCCGCATGGCGGTGGAATTCCCGGCGAGTTTCATGCTCATCGCCAGCATGAACCCCTGTCCTTGCGGTTACTACAACCATCCCGAAAAAGAATGCGTCTGCGGACCCGGCGTAGTGCAGAAATACCT
>JBBSSJ010000396.1:0-3494 GCA_038242095.1 Cytophagales bacterium | reverse complement strand
CGCGTCTGAAATAATCGATAGCGAGGTTGTGAGCGATACGGACAATCCAGGGAAGGAATTTACCCTCTTCGTTATATCGACCGGACTTGATCGTGTCCACGGCTTTGATGAAGGTGTCCTGCATCAAATCCTCGGCAACGTATTGGTCCTTGACAATCAGATAGATGGTAGTATAAATCCTTGATTTGTGGCGTAGAACGAGCTTTTCAAAGGCTTTTTCGTCCCCACGGATGTACAGCGATACCAGCTCACTGTCGCTAACTTGAAACTTATTCATTTTTTATGTTCGATTTAGTTAACGTAGAGCCGTGTATCTATATTGTACCTCCTTTTATGTTAGTGAATGATCTGAAAGAATGAACTTGTTTGGCCTTATGACACAAAACAGAGGTCAAAGTAATATGTTTGACAACTATTTTGCAAAAATAATTCGGCTTTTTACAAAAAACACTTGCTGTTAACTCCCATTAACACTTACGACTACGCAACAAAAGACAAGTACGTTGCGTATCCAATCGTGTTTCTTCCCCTATATAGCCATTCGGCGAAAAAATAGCACTTATCTGCTTTACCGTACGGATTTATAAACTTAGTGGCAGAAAAATTAGTTCGTTGTTGATACAACATTTATCATTCCAAACTAATATTTTTGCCCTCCTTATCTTTTAAAAAAAATATATGAAGTATCAGAAACACGTCTTTGTCTGCACCAACCAGAAAGCCGAAGGTAAAAAGTGCTGTGGCGAAACCCACGGCAAAGAACTGGTGGAAGCGTTCAAGCAAGCCATGAAAGACCACGGCCTGCTGCCCGCCATGCGTGCCCAAGGTACGGGCTGCCTCGATGTCTGTGGCAAAGGGCCCGCACTGGCCGTCTATCCCGACGGTATAATATACGGTAACGTACAGCTTTCGGATGTCGAAGAGATTGTAGAAAGTCATTTAATTAACAATCAACCCGTTGAACGCTTAAAACTTGATTTTTGAGGCGATTATTTTTTGAGCTATCTGGTTGAGAAATAGGCTTCTATAAATAAATACATCTTTTAATAAAAAACCTTTATTTTTGCCCTCCCATTAAAGTATTCCTCCGTTCGTATTGAAGTACCCTTGTTTTCCGGCATTCTTCCCAGAATTAAGTGGCAGAACCGTTCTGATCCCAGATACACGCACCGTTTCATGAATATTGCGCACACTGTTTTCTTGGTAGACGACGATCAGGACGATCGCTTTTTTCTTCGGCAGGCTATCCGTGAGTCCGGGGCTTCGGTAGACATCGTGGAGGCAGAAAACGGATTGGAGCTTCTGGCGCTCGTTCAGCGCAAAGCTTATGACCGCGTGCTGATTCTGCTCGATATGAACATGCCCAAAATGAACGGGCTGGAAACGATCGCGGCCCTGCGAGCCGACCCCAGCACTGCGGCTTACCCGGTCGTGATGATTTCGACTTCCTCCAATCCCACGCTGATCGAGACCGCCTACCAGGCCGGGGCCGATAGCTTTATTACCAAACCGAGTTCCTTCGAGGGCTTTACTACGCTCAGCCAGCAACTGCTCACGCGCTTTTTGTCCTGATTTTTCGGGGCGGCGAAGCGCGTTTTTTGAATCCTCCTACCTGACCGGTGCAAACTACGGTCCCGAAAAATACGCTGCCCAAGTCTCCTCCGGAATCAGAGGCTTGGATGAAATCACCGAAGGCGGCCTGCCCAAAGGACGGCCTTCCGACGGGCTCGGCGCGCCAAGTCCAGCAATTGCTGCAAGAAATCGGCCTTGTATTGCACGACCACGCCGTTTCGCGCAAAGACCGCGAGGTCGAGCGCAAGAAGAAGGTACTGGAAGCCAAGATCGCCAGTTTGAAGGAAGAATTTGATTCTGCGCGTGAGGATCTCAACAAAACCTATGTCGAGGAAGAAATGCGGCGGGAGTTTATGAATAAAAACCGCACCGACACGATGAAGAATCGGGATAGCAAGGGGTGACGGTGGAAAAAACTCCTAAATTTCCCTTCCTGGAACGATAATTATGCACAGAAATCAATACAATACGACGACGACGAAATCTGGGAATTGAGGCTATACATCGCCGGCAAAACGGCTAAATCGGTGACGGCGCTGAAAAATCTCGATAAGTACTGCGAAACGCGCTTGAAAGATAAGTATGTGATCGACTTGCTGGTGCAGCCGCAACTCGCCGAGGGTGACCGGATACTGGCCGTCCCGACGCTGGTCAAGAAAGTGCCCGAGCCTATTCGTAAGATTATTGGCGACCTTTCCAATCAAGAAAAAGTCCTCGTCTGCCTGAACGTACGTCCCGCTAAGAAATTGGAATGAAAGACCCACTTGACGCGCCGCTGGATGAGGATGAGGCCGACCGGCACTACGTGCTGCGGCTGTTCATCGCGGGGGCGTCGGTCAACTCCCGGCGGGCGGTGGCTAATTTGCGGGAAATTTGTGAACAGCATTTGAAGAACAGATATTCGCTTGAAATTATCGATGTCTATCAGCAGAAAGAAGTGGCCGAACAGGAACAGCTCATTGCCCTGCCATTGCTGGTAAAGCGCTCGCCCTTGCCCGAACGCCGCCTGATCGGCGACATGTCCCATACTAAAAAAGTATTGGAGGGCTTGGGCCTTTCAACCAATTCCTGATGAAAAATTCTCGTACCCTTGAAGACGTCCTGAAAGAAAACGAAGCGCTTCGCTGGCGATTGGAAGAGGCCACCGACACCATCGAGTCCATTCGTACCGGACAAGTGGATGCGCTGGTAGTCAAGGGACCCGGCAACGAACACCAACTTTACACCCTCAAAACCGCCGATCAGAATTACCGCTTGTTCATCGAAAAGATGAACGAAGGAGCCGTTACACTCAACCGCGACGGGCTGATCGTGTACTGCAACTCCATGTTCGCGACCAT
The DNA here is from genome assembly GCA_038242095.1 of Cytophagales bacterium. Lineage (GTDB taxonomy): Bacteria > Bacteroidota > Bacteroidia > Cytophagales > Spirosomataceae > Persicitalea. Next base: position 582 of record JBBSSJ010000396.1, on the reverse strand, counting down.
GATTGGCCGCCCGCTTTCGGACATTATCGGCGTGAGTTTTGAAACGATCGTGCCGCCCGAGTGCCTGGCCGATTACCGGGGAGCATTCGAACGAAGCTGGAAGGAAGACAGTAAGACCGAAATTTCTTTGCTCAACGATTCCCGGCGCATACCCTGCCAGCTATCCGTGGCAACGCTACAACTCGACGAAGGTCCGGCGCTGAGTGTTTTGATTACCGACCTCACTTTTCAGATTGAAACCCAACGACTTCTTAAAGCCAAGAACAAATCGCTGGCGTCGGTAAACGCCGAACTCGAAACGAGCAATCACGACCTGCAGCAGTTTGCCTCGATTGCCTCACACGACTTGCAGGAACCGTTGCGGAAAATCCTGATTTTCTCGACCATGCTGCGTGATAAGCAAGAGTTGTCGGAAACGAGCGAATTTTTTCTGGAAAAAATAATAGCGTCGTCGGAGCGGATGCGGGCTATGACCGGGGATATTCTGCACTACTCCCGGCTATCCAAGAATGACACCAATTTTGTGAGAACCAACCTGGGGCAGGTCGTTGCGGAGGTGGTGGAAGACTACGAACTCTTAAT
>JBBSSJ010000395.1:0-3519 GCA_038242095.1 Cytophagales bacterium | reverse complement strand
GTGTAGCTGGCGAACGGCTTACGCTCGACGCTTTCCAGGTAATTCTTCCAAACTACGACGGCTTTTTCAGTTTCGCCGATGCTATTGCGATCCCGGGCAGTTCGGTTGAGACGATTGAATGTCCGCACAAAGTCAAGATGTCGGCGTTGTAACAGAAACATTCGCCATTGGCGGCCCATTGCCTTACCAAACAACCAGTATATCGCCAGAGCTACCAATCCCAGCGCGCCGATGGAAGCCAGAAGGACGGGGTAGTTAAATTGGCGTCGGAGCATTTGAATTTCAGTTCCGGGCCGGAGCGACAGGGTATCGAGGCGGGCCGTCGTGGGCAACACCGAGCGGAAGCGAAACGTCTCGGCCGGGGCAAAAACAGCCGTGCAGTCCTGCCCGGTCGCCACATACACGGGCAACTGGTAGCGCGGTTGGATTGGAAAATCGAAGCACACCAGCCGATACACCGTGCTGTCGAGACTTCCCAGCGTGTCGGTCCGTGTAGTGAAATAGTCCTGCCCGACCCATTCGAAAGGGGTGTAGTTGTAGGTGGAGTCAGGAAAAAAAACTTGCTGGCGGGGGTCGTGCCGAAAACTGAAGGCAAAGCGAAAAGGCTTACCCACCACAATCGTGTCGTCCAGAAAACGTCCTTGTGGCGGTGGCACTCCCGCCGCCTGGCCGAAGGCAAACTGGCTGGCCATAGACCACCAAAGTACCCATCCGAATGTCGACGCCAGTCTGTATTTATTTAAAAAAGAAGGGCGCAAATCGGTGATTATTTTAATGAGGCGGTTTGTTCAATACTTGCGATGTCCGAGAATTTTTAACCGCATGGGCTACCCCGTTTCAATTTTCCCCGATCCATTAAATAAAACGCCTGACCCGAAACAACCGGATGAGCGTCGGCACATAGTCCTCACCGGCATCGAGCGAAAGGTAATCCGCCCGGTTTTGGCGGCAAAGCCTTTCCAGCGTCCGGCGGCGCTGCTCGAAGCGCTCCCGCATGTCGGTCCGAAAAGTAGCGGACGAGGCATCGACCCACCGGCGTACCTGCTTTTCGGCATCGTAGATCGGTACGATGCCCAGGCGCGGCAGGTTGGTTTCGCGCTGGTCGTGGATGTGGATTACGATCAGGTCGTGCTTGCGAGCCATTGCCTTGAGGTTGTGTTCATAGCCGGAATCGATAAAATCAGAAATCAGGAAAACCAGGCTTCTTCTTTTTAAAATATTAAGTGTCAACAGGATGGCCTCACTTATATTGGTGCGTGGCGATTCGGGCGAAAGTTTGTATAGCTCCGAGATGAAACTGTACGCGTGTTTCATGCCATCCGACGGACGGATGTATTTTTCCTTTTGATCGGAAAAACACAGCATCCCCACGCGGCTTGCTTCCTGAATGGCCGACAGGGCCAATACCCCGCAGATTTCCTTAGCGGTATCGATTTTAAGGCGGGTTTTGTCGCCCACGCGCTGGGAGGCGCTTACGTCAACCATAAAAAAGACCGTCTGCTCCTTTTCCTCTTTAAAAATCTTGAGGTACGTACCGTGCCCTTTGGCCGAGGTGTTCCAGTCGATGGCCCGCACGTCGTCGCCGTACTGGTACTGCCGCAGATCGTCGAATTCCAGGCCCGATCCCTTAAACACCGAACGAAAGTTGCCCTGTCGCTCGCTGTTCACCGCCTTGCGAATCCGCACTTCGTACTGCCTTAGTTTGGTCAAAAAATCCTGAAACATAGGCGTAACAGTGTCGGCATTAAAAGATTTGCGATCTTTGGACCGTTAATGTGAAGTACACAAATGTAATAATTTTGCCCGGACCATGCGCTTCAGCCTTTCCAAACCTTCCGGATTCCTGCCCATGATGCGATCATCCCCACTACTGCTGTTGCTAAGCTTGTGGGCCTGCGACGGGAACGGTAACCGTCCCGACGATCTGATTCCGGCCGAAAAAATGGCGGATATCCTCACCGACATCCACATCGCCGAAGCTCGGATTTCAAGTCTGGGTCTGCACTCGCTCGACTCGTCCCTGAGGGCCTACGATAGCCTGCAACTCGATATATGGCGGCACAACAAAATAGACAGCAGCCGGTACGCCAAAAGCTACGCCTACTATACCTCGAATCCAGCTATCTTGGCCGACCTCTACGTACAGGTCGATAGCAACCTGGCCAAGAGAGAACGAAAGAAAAATATTAAACTCTAATCTTTTTGCAATTACATTTAATTGGTGTGTTTTTTGACAAAACAGCTTAAATAGCCTTTCAACCGCTATTTAGAACACATTCCCCATTCATCTTCTAGAATTCAGTGCTACTTTCCCTATGACCGACTCCCTTGTAATCATCCCGACCTACAATGAAATTGAGAATATTGAAGCCATCATTCGCAAGGTTTTCAGCCTTTCGATGGCCTTCGATCTGCTCATCGTCGACGATGGCTCGCCGGATGGGACAGGTAGCCAGGTCAAGCTGCTGCAGGAAGAATTCGGAGGACGGCTCCACCTCATCGAAAGGCAAGGAAAGCTTGGCCTGGGAACCGCTTATATTCGGGCCTTCGAGTGGGGTCTGGAGAGGAGCTATAATTATTTCTTCGAAATGGACGCTGATTTTTCCCACAACCCCGAGGATTTGATGCGGCTCTACCAGACCTGCACCCAGGAGGGAACCGATGTGGCCGTCGGGTCGCGGTACATCAAAGGAGTCAATGTCGTCAATTGGCCGATGAGCCGGGTGCTGATGTCTTATTTTGCAGGTCATTACGTCCGGCTTGTTACGAGCCTGCCCGTGATGGACCCCACGGCCGGATTCGTATGCTATTCCCGCCCGGTGTTGGAGACCCTATTGAAGCGAGAGATCAAATTCATCGGTTACGCTTTTCAGATAGAAATGAAGTTTGAAGCCTGGAAATATGGCTTTAAAATCGCGGAGGTCCCCATTATTTTTACCGACCGGACCCAAGGTACCTCCAAGATGTCGGCGGGGATTTTCAAAGAGGCGATTTTTGGGGTTCTCAACCTCAAGATCAATAGTTTTTTCAAACGGTACATCCGGCAAACTCCGGCCGAATCGGCAACAGAACACCCCGTTAAAAGCCCCATTCTCAACTAATCCGCTCCTCCCCGCACCTTGTCAAAGTGCCTGGTGATTCCCGAGGTCGACCCAAGACAAAAAGGAGAAGGGGGCTTATTTTACAGGATTCCGCTTATTCGGAAATATCGGTACAAATCTTGCACCTTAATCAAGCTTCTTCTCGAAGATAAAGCGTCAATTTTGAGTTCATTTGGGCACCCCAAATCCAAGCAAGGCTAGTGCATGAAAAAAAAATTATTCAACAACCTATCCACACCTTTTTTTCGCTTCTGCTGGAGCTAATGGGCCCGATTTATTAGACTTGTTGCAATAGGAATATAAATGTATTTTTGGTGCTATGAATATTTCAACTACGAGTTTAACAACGGAAAGAAAGTGGCGTTCTGTGACTGGATATGATGAGAGTCGTTTTAGAAAACTGCTTTCAAACTTCGAG
>JBBSSJ010000394.1:0-3548 GCA_038242095.1 Cytophagales bacterium | reverse complement strand
CAGAATGTTAAGGATCGTAAAATAAATACAGAAGCGATGGCTAAAATGTTTCCAACCATTTTACAAACGTCCGGGTCTATGTTTTAGTTGACGATATTTTTCAAGAAAACCACGCACAATGAAAACGATAAACTTTTGCCTGTTCCTGTTCTGCATCGGGATCTTTTCCTGCAAGAAAACGCAAGTGGATGCTGTGACTGGTCCAAGAGCGGGCTGGACGACCATCGATTTTAACATCGATTATATGATTCAGTTTCCGCCGGACACTTACGATTGAAAAGGATATAAATTCAGAACGGAAGTACCGGGATTGATTGGCGATCAGAATACTTCGATCAGCCGCAAAGACACCTCTCGGGCGAGTGTTTATGCTACTTTTTGTAATTCCAGTGCCTATCCTTGCTCGCTTTACTATTATGGCGACAGCTTGAAACTTCCACTTCCAAAATCAATTCCGTACAAAAACTCAAAGGGAGAAGCCGACATCATGAACAATCGGGTGACTTTCGGAATGGAAGGAAAAATACACGTTATCATGTATTTCGCGGCTGACCCCTATAACGTGCCAAAGTCTTACGAAGGCCGATTATATGCGATAGAGACAGAGAGCGGTATCCCCCGAGCTGCTGGAACAGCTCAATTCAACGAGAGGTCGAAGCAAGAAATCCTTAACATTCTTTCCACGATCACGCCCAGGTAAATGCTATAATTGGACTACTCGCAACGCCACAGACTATCCGTGAAATACTGCTGGCTGTCGAAGAAATTTTTCTCCATCACAAAACCGCTCCCGACTGCTAGCTCCTCAATTTCGTCCAGTGTGTATTTCTTGGAAAGTTCGGTATGAATTAATTCATTCGCTTGAAAACGAAACGATTGTTCAAGCGCTCCGATATGTACCTTCTGGTTTGCCATACTCACCAGCATACTCCGTACTTCCCCATTCCGTGGGTTGTAAAAGCTGTAAAAATTGAAAGCATCGAGATCAAAATCTGCGTCCAGTTCGCGGTTCATGCGCGTTAACAGATTGAGGTTAAAGGCGCGGGTAATACCGTCGGAGTCATCGTACGCTTTTTGGATAATGCGGGGATTTTTTCGGAGATCAAAGCCCGTCATCAAGCGTCCGTTGTCCTGCATGACGTTACGCAGCATTTTCAGCAGTTCAAACGCTCCTTCCTTTTCATAATTGCCAATGTTGCCGCCCATGAAAAGATACAGGTTGGGCCGACCTTCCGAGTCGAGGTTGTCAAGTACCTTGAAGTAATCGCCCACCACGGGCCGTACGTCCAGGCCGGGCATACTTTGGGCCAGTTTATCTTCCAACTGATGCATCGCTTCACCCGAAATATCGATGGGGATGTAGGTGAACTCGACCCGCTGCTGCACCAAATATTTTAATAGCTCGTTGGTCTTCAAGCCATCGCCCGCGCCCAACTCGATAATATTGAAAGGTACCCGATAAGGCAACGCGTCAGCAATAGCGGCCGCCTGCTCCGTCATGATTTCCATTTCGGCACGGGTCAGGTAGTACTCCGGCATTTCCATGATTTGCTGGAAAATCCTACTGCCCGCATCGTCGTAGAAGTACTTGGACGACAGCTTTTTCGGCTCCGCCGAAAGCCCTTCCCGTACATCTTTGGCGAAAGGAGTTTCTTTAGTTGACCGGTACGCCGGAGCGAGTTGATAGTGGGCAGTTGACAATGGTGTGTAGTTACGTTTATCTATTGATATGTTTATTTATTTACAGTCTTCAAGTTCGATAAATTTCCTCCTTTCCTCCTTTCCTCCTTTCCTCCTTTGACCCTTATTCGACTAATCGAATCCCCATACACTGCCACTGCAAATGCGGGGGAAAGAAGTTGCGGTAGGTGACACGGCTGTGGCCGGGAGAGGTGGCGGTGGAGCCACCGCGCAGGACCATTTGGTTGATCATGAACTTGCCGTTGTACTCACCGATGGCACCGGGCGCTTTGCTGAATCGTGGGTAGGGTAGGTAAGCGCTGTGCGTCCACTCCCAGCGCTGTCCCCAGGAGAATTGTGGCGCGGCGACTTCCCACTCAAATTCCGTGGGCAACCGCATGCCTTTCCAGGCGGCGAAGGCGGCGGATTCGTAAAAGTTGACGTGGCACAGTACCGTTTCGGGATTCACTTTTTGCAAACCGTCGAGCGTGTATTGATGCCAGGAACCGTCGATTTCGTGCCAGTAAAGCGGCGCTTGTGCCTTGTTGGTATTTACCCATTGCCAACCTTCATCAAGCCAAAGGTCGAAATTTTGGTAGCCCCCGTCGGCGATGAATGCGAGGTACTCGCCGTTGGTCACCAGAGCTTTATTTATTTTAAAATCTTCAAGATAAACCTGGTGACAGCCTAGCTCATTGTCGTAGCAAAAATCGCCTTCCCGGAAGCCAATCTCATAAATTCCGGCCCCGACCGAAGCCCAGCCCGTGGCCTCATTGCTGACCTCGGTCAGTGAAAAGTCCTTTTTATAAACTGGGAAAATCGGATTGTGTCCGAAGATGTATTTCAGATCCGTGATGAGCAATTCCTGATGCTGCTGCTCGTGGTTGAGACCCAGGATTATGAGCTCGGTGAGTTCGTCCGTAGTGTTCTCGGCCAACAGTTTGCGCATGGCCTCGTCAACGTGGGTGCGGTAGCGGTACACTTCCTGCACGCCGGGCCGGGTGATATTGCCCCGGTCGGTGCGAATCACGCGGCTACCCATGTGGTTGTAGTAGCTGTTGAAAAGGTAGCTGAAATCGGGGTGGTAGCGTTGGTAATCCTCTTGGTATTTCACCAAAATGAACTCTTCGAAGAACCAGCTCGTATGCGCCAAATGCCACTTCGGCGGACTGACAAAATCGACCGGTTGCGGGATGTAATCTTCTGCCTGCAGCGGCTCGCAAAGGTCTTCGGTGTACCGGCGCACTACTTCGTATCCGGCCGCCACATTGCGGTGTTGGGTGGTGTCGGGGGCAAGTTCGAGCGTGTCGGTTTCCTGGGGCATAGCGGCGTAAAAGTTTTTTCAGGAAGGCAAAACAACAAAGTCGTGCCAGCCTGGAGAAAACGTGCCCCAGGGGAAAGTTGTTTGGAAACTTTGAGTAGGCGACGAGCTGGAAGCCGAACCGTCGGACCGCCGTACCACATGCCTATTACCGCAGCTTCAAAGTAACAAGCGCAAGGATGGCCAGCATGATGCCCACGATCCAAAAACGGGTAACGATCTTGGCCTCGTGGTAGCCTTTTTTCTGAAAATGGTGGTGAATCGGCGACATCAGGAAAATACGCCTGCCTTCGCCGTACCGTTTTTTGGTGTATTTAAAATAACTCACCTGCAAAATCACCGACAGGCTCTCGGCGAAAAACACGCCGCATAATACCGGAATGAGCAGTTCCTTCCGGATCGCCAGCGACAGCACCGCAATCACGCCGCCCAGCATCAGACTGCCCGTGTCGCCCATGAAAACCTGCGCCGGGTAGGCATTGTACCACAAAAAACCCACACAGGCCCCGATGAGCGCCGCGCAGAATATTACCATTTCGCCCGAATT
>JBBSSJ010000393.1:0-3553 GCA_038242095.1 Cytophagales bacterium | reverse complement strand
CCGGGGCTGACATCGGGGTACTGTCGGAAGCGGGTTGCCCCAGTGTGGCAGATCCCGGCGCGGTGGCCGTGCGGCTGGCGCACGAAATGGGCATGAAGGTGGTGCCGCTGGTGGGGCCGTCCCGTATTTTGCTGGCGCTGATGGCCTCGGGATTGAGTGGGCAGTCGTTTGCGTTCCACGGGTACTTACCCATCGACAAGACGGCGCGGCGCAAGGCTTTGCTGTTTCTGGAAAAAGACGTGCGGGAATTCGGGCAGACCCAGATTTTTATGGAAACGCCCTTCCGCAATAACCACATGATGGAAACGCTGCTCGAAGCATGCCAGCCTGATACGCTGCTCTGCGTAGCCAGCAACCTGACCGCGCCTGCCGAGTACGTAAAAACGCAATCGGTGCAGCAATGGCGTGATTCAATGCGAACCGGCAGAAAGCTAGACCTGCATAAGCAGCCCACCGTTTTCTTGCTGGGTTAAAATAACACAACTAGGTGTCCTGAACTGTACACAACCTGGGGAAGTCAGCACGGCTTCATTGCGCTGAAAACGGCTGTCAGCCTTTGGAATGATTGTTTTCATATTTTGAAGTAAATGAGTTATTATTATCAACTATTCAAAACCAAAGAATAAGCATTATGGACAATTTCAAAGATTCAAACAAACTGCACGGTACCACAGAACTCGACGATAAAACCGGAACGATCACCGGCGTATTTCACGATAAAGACGACGCCGAAAAAGCATACAACTCACTCGTTGAGCGCGGCTATACCCGCGATGATATTTCGGTGCTCATGTCGGACGAAACCCGCGAGAGCAATTATAAAGATGTGGACGAAGACGACCGCTCCGAATTAGGCAACAAAGCCATGGAAGGCGCGGGCGTAGGCTCGGCCATCGGTGGAACGGCCGGTGCCATTGTGGGCGCTATCGCGGCCATCGGAACGGCCATCGCCATTCCGGGGCTTGGCCTGATCATTGCCGGACCCATTGCAGCCGGACTGGCTGGTGCCGGGGCTGGCGGATTGACGGGTGGCCTCATCGGTGCCCTGGTCGGATCAGGTATTCCCGAAGAGCAGGCCGCTGCCTATAAGGAAAGCCTGGAAAACGGCGGCATCGTAGTAGGCGTCAAAGCCCGCACGATGGACGAAGGCAACGCCATCACTAACGAGTGGAAAACTTACCGTGGCCGCAATATTCACACCGGTTGGGAATCCAACAACTGGGATGATACGCGCCATCAGTATTGAGCAGCCAAGTGTTATAACTGGCTGAAATAGCCATTCTCTGGAAGGGATCTTCCGTCAGTCGACGGAAGATCCCTTTTTTCATTCGGAACCGGTCCGGTGCAGTTTGCGATCTGTTGCTTACCTTCGCTGTGTCAACTACTTCAATTCATGATCCAAATAAAATCTTTCACTTTCGGCTCTTTTGCCGAGAATACGTACATGCTGTACGACGAAACAAAAGAGGCGATCATTATAGATCCCGGTGCCTACGAAACGCGCGAATACCAACAAATTCTTGATTTTGTCAAGGATAACGATCTACGGCCCGTCGGTATACATAACACGCACGCCCATATAGATCATGTACTGGGTGTCGAAAAATTAAAAGGAGCCTTCGCGATTCCCTTCGCGCTGCACCGGCTGGACGAGCCGCTTCTCAAAGCCGTCAAGACGTACGCGCCAAACTACGGCTTTCCGGCCTTCGCCGAACCTGCCGTGGAGCGTTGGCTCGAAACGGGTGACACCATCGCATTCGGGAACTCGACTTTACGGGTCGTTTTTGTGCCGGGTCACGCGCCGGGTCACGTGGCTTTCGTGAGCGACAACCAGCGCGTTGTCATTGGGGGGGATGTACTGTTTCGCCAAAGCATCGGCCGCACCGACCTGCCCGGCGGTGATATGGCGACGCTGCTCGACAGCATTCGTACTGAGCTTTTTACATTGCCCGACGACTATACCGTTTACGCCGGACACATGCAGCCGACGACGATTGGTTTCGAGAAAAAACACAATCCGTTTCTGAAATAATCAGCTCCGTCCATGAAACGCCATATTCCCAACGCCCTCACCTGCGCCAATCTGCTCTGCGGCTGCGTGGGGATCGTAGAGGTTTTTCACAACAACATGCTGCTTTCCTGCGCTTTGATTGGCCTGGCGGCGGTATTCGATTTTTTCGATGGCTTCGCGGCTCGGCTGCTCAATGTCAGTTCGCCCATTGGCAGGGAGTTGGACTCATTGGCCGACATGGTGACGTTTGGGCTGTTGCCCGCCGTTATTATTTATCAGTTGCTGGTGCGGGCGGTGCCTGGAATCGAGGATCTGTGGATTCCAAATCTGGCGTTCGTAATCGCGATATGTTCGGCCCTGCGGCTGGCCAAGTTCAATATCGATCCGCGCCAGAGCGATTCCTTTATCGGCGTGCCGACGCCCGCCAACGCGCTGCTCGTCGCCTCGATACCCTTTATCCTGCGCAATCATCCCGACTGGGAGCCATTGATTGTGGACACGACCAATCTGTTGGTATTTTCGGCCGTTATGTCTTTTCTGCTAGTAGCGGAATTGCCGCTTTTTGCATTGAAATTCAAGTCTTTCGGCTGGGCAGGCAATGAAGTGCGTTACGGATTTTTGCTGGGGTCGCTGGTGCTTTTAGTGGTACTGGGCTTCGTGGCGGTGCCGATTGTAGTGGGATTGTACGTACTGTTAAGCGCGGGAATCGCTTTAAAGGGAAAGGTAAAAAAGTAGTTTGTTTAAAGCGCTGATTTTTTCTTTTGAATTGATTTCAGGACAGATTTCACCGTTTATGATTGGTAAGCCTTACATTTTGTTGCATTTTTGCAGTTCTAACTCAATACCTCAAAATAGATCAACCGTACCGCGCTCATCATGCAATTCGTTGCCGACATTAACATCATGCCCATAAAGGAAATCCTCGATCCACAGGGCAAAGCCGTCAAGCTGGGCCTGCACAACTTGGGTATCGACCAGGTCGACGACGTCCGCATCGGCAAGCACATCACGATCCGGCTGGAAGCAGCCAATGCCACTGAAGCGGAAACTAAGGTGAAAACCGCCTGCGAAAAGCTGCTCGCCAACCTTATCATGGAAGAGTTCAGCTTTGAGGTGAATGCTATCTGAATAGCGCGCGTCTCATTGTGTCAATACTTCCCCAAATTCCTTCAACACCCAGCCGACCGTCAGTATTGTCCCGTGGCGAGCATTACCAACGTACAGGCGATCACGGGCCTGATGCCTTCCTCAACAAGTAACTTCTCAAACTCCTGGTTTTCTGTACCGGGATTGAATATCACCCGTTTTGGTTTTAGGGATACGATGTAGTCGTAGTACTCGGGCTGATGCCGGGGACCTACGTACATCGTAACGGTATCAACTCCTTCCATTGGGCTTTTCTGGACCATGATGGGCTCGCCGGCAGTCTCTCCTGCGCGAAGCCCGATCTGTACAATTTCGTGTCCGTTTTGTTTCAATCGGTGGGCTGCCGCGTAAGCATAGCGGCCGGGATTTGTCGAGGCACCGAGTATCAGGGTCTTG
>JBBSSJ010000392.1:0-3582 GCA_038242095.1 Cytophagales bacterium | reverse complement strand
TTTAATACCAACGACACGGTGCGCATCAATCAGTCGGTCACGTACACCGTAACCCGCAAAGACAGCATCTTAGGCCTACGCGACGACGAAGGGGAATTGGTGTGGAAGTTGGTAGACGACGCCCAGAACAAGCCGATGGCCGGAGCTTGGCACATTACCGGACGCGCCAAGGATGGTGGCGGAGAAATGATGGAAATCCATCGCGAGGGTACCCGCAAAACCATCAAAATGTTATCGGGCACCCGCTTCCAGTGGGCGGCCATCGACCCGGCGGTACAAGGGTTTTACGGCACAGGCGGTGGTACCTACGACATTAAAGACGGCAAATACACGGAGCACATCCAGTTTTTCTCCAAAGACAACCTCCGCGTTGGGGCCAATCTAACCTTTGACTGGAAACTAGAAAACGGTAAATGGGACCACTCCGGCAAAAGCAGCAAAGGCGACCCTATTCATGAAGTGTGGGAGAAAGTAGAATGATAATGGCGGCGGAACTGGTACCCTAATGATGAGTGATGAATGATTTTTCTGTCTGATTAAGTCTACGAATCAGAACATTCATCATTCATCACTCATCACTCATCACTCATCATTCATAATTCATCACTCCCTTAAACCTTTCTTTTCAACTCAAAATTCTGCCCTAGGTAAACCCTACGTACGACTTCGTCGGCGGCGAGCTCTTCGGCGGTGCCTTGTTTTAGAATTTTTCCTTCAAATAGAAGATAGGCGCGATCCGTAATCGAAAGCGTTTCGTTCACGTTGTGATCGGTGATCAGGATGCCGATGTTTCGGTGCTTGAGTTTAGCGACGATGGTCTGAATGTCCTCCACCGCGATTGGGTCCACGCCCGCGAAGGGCTCATCCAGCAGGATAAATTTCGGATCGACGGCCAGGGCACGGGCAATTTCGGTACGGCGACGCTCACCGCCCGATAGTACCATTCCCAGATTTTTGCGCACATGATCGAGGCTGAATTCTTCGATTAAAGCTTCCACCTTTTCCAGTTGAGCCGCGCGCGGCAGGTTCGTAAGTTCCAGCACGGCCAGAATGTTCTCTTCCACCGTCAGTTGCCGAAACACCGATGCCTCCTGCGCCAGGTACCCCAGGCCCAGCCGCGCCCGCTTGTACATCGGCAGGCTCGTAATGTCGCGGTCGTCGAGGTACACGTGGCCGCTGTTGGGCTTGACCAAACCCACCGCCATGTAAAAGGAAGTGGTTTTTCCGGCTCCGTTTGGCCCCAGTAACCCCACGATTTCGCCTTGCTCCACCTGATAGCTAACCTTGTCGTTGACGAGCCGGGAGCCGTATTTCTTGACTAAGTTTTCGGTTCTGAGAATCATACTAATTTCTTTATCATCAAATACATCCCCCGGTACGCTGGTTTCATTTTATCAAAATCCAAACGCTTGTCGGCCGCTTTGGAATAGCCCATCTTTTCGTAAAAGCTGAAAGCATCGCTGCTGTCCATAACGTAGAGAAACACAAAATCGCGGCCCAATTCAAGCGCGAGATTTTCGGCCCATTGCATGACCTCTCTTCCCAACCCTTTGCCTTTCGCATCCCGACTCAAATAGATTCGCTCAACTTCCAGTCCATCTTCTAAGGATAATTCTGGCAATTCCTTGGGGAATCCTGAGAAAATCAATTTGAGAAAGCCGCATTTTTCTCCCTCCGATTTTATCCAATAATAACCTACTCCTGCATCTGATATTTCCAGCGCGAGCGTTTCTGCACCGTAGCGCGTCTCCATGTACCATGCTCCGCTTTCATACCACAAATGAAGGTAATGTTGCGCGTAGATTTCCCGGCTCAATCGGGAGAGTTCGTCCGCTTCGTCAAGGTGTATTCTTTCCAACTGCATGATTTCAAAATCGAATATCTTTCAACATGAATTGCAGCGTGGTATTGTCACGAAATGTGTTTTCATCCAGTGTGTAGCAAAGATCGAACGTCCTGCCATCCATAAGATCGGGATAGATATGCGCCATGCCAAAAGCGATCGTTGTGAAGGCGGGCGAATCTTTCTGATAAACGTTGAATTTGATATGCTTCTCCTTCATAATCGTCGGTTTTCCGGCGATGGCTAAGCCTCGGCTCACGAACACGGGCGTCATGTTACCGGGTCCGAAGGGACCCATCTGTTTCAACACTTTATAAAACTTCCAGGAAATTTCTTCCAGTTCGATTTCGGTATCGACCTCAATCATGGGCGTCAGTTGGTCGGGTTGAATGCGGGCGCTCACGATTTCGTCAAAGCGGCGGCGGAAGGCGTCGACGTTTTCCACGGGCAGCGTCATGCCCGCTGCGAAGGTGTGCCCGCCAAACTGTTCCAGTAGATCGCCGCATTCTTCGATGGCCTCATACACGTCGAAGCCCGGCACCGAGCGCGCCGACCCGGCAGCCTTACCATTGGATTGCGTCAAAATAATCGTAGGACGGTGAAAATGCTCGATGCAGCGACTTGCTACAATCCCGATTACGCCCTTGTGCCAATCTTCTTTGTACAAAACCGTACTCTTGGCCCCCGAAATAAAAGCATCACTCTGAATCATCGCCAGCGCCTCATCGGTGATGCTGGTGTCGAACTTTCGGCGGTCGATGTTGTGCTTGTTGATCTTCTGAGCAAACTCCTCGGCTTCGGTTTCGTCGTCGCACAGCAGCAGCCGCACGGCCTCCTTAGCGTGCTTGATGCGGCCTGCCGCGTTGATGCGCGGCCCGAGCCCGAAGACCACATTGGTAATATCCAGCACGTTATGAATGCCCGCAATCTTAATCAAAGCTTTCAAACCCACGCGCGGCGAAATATTCAAATGCCGCAGACCGTAATAGGCTAGCACGCGGTTTTCGCCCGTAATAGGCACGATGTCCGATGCAATGCTGACTACCAGCAGATCGAGGTAAGGATAGAGCAGATTGAGATCCTGACCGTTTTGCTGGCAAAAGGCGTGGAGCAGTTTGAAGCCAACGCCGCAGCCCGTCAATTCTTTGTAGGGATAAGCGCAGTCGGTGCGTTTGGGGTCGAGCACGGCGGCGGCGGGCGGTAGCTCGTCGCCGGGGCGGTGGTGGTCGCAGATGATGAAATCCACTCCTAAACTCTTGGCGTAAGCCACTTTATCCACCGACTTGATGCCGCAATCAAGGCACACAATCAGCGAAAAACCGTTTTCATTAGCGTAGTCGATGCCTTGCGTGGATACGCCGTAACCCTCGATGTAGCGGTCGGGAATGTAGTATTCGAGCTGATCGTAAATCTTCCGAAGAAAGCCGTAGAACATCGTGACGGAGGTCGCACCGTCCACATCGTAGTCGCCGTAAACCAGGATTTTCTCACCCGCCGCCATCGCATCGGTCAGCCGCTCGACGGCTTTATCCATATCCTTCATCAAAAAAGGATCGTGCAAAACCGATAAGTCTGGCCGAAAAAAGGCTTTGGCTGCTTCGAAATCGTACACGCCGCGCTGCACCAAAAGGGCGGCGATGCCCGGACTCACATTGATCGCTTCGGCGAGTTTTTCAGCGGTAGCCTTAGCTTCCGACGAGGGTTCGGCGGCAATAATCCAGCGTTTTTCAATCATAACC
>JBBSSJ010000391.1:0-3591 GCA_038242095.1 Cytophagales bacterium | reverse complement strand
CTGGGCGAATGAAACGTTTTGGCCGATCACGATTGTTAAGGAACTGTCGATTGTCAGCTATGTAGCGACTCCCGTGCGGGGCGTGGTGTTAATGGGCGAGGCTGCCGCGTCGAAACCGTGGCTGTAGTAGGTCACCAGGAGCGGGTCAGTATTTCCGTCCAAAGACCGGATTAAAACAGGTTCGTTCTGGGCCACAAAATGGCGGCGAAGCGGCAAGTCGCTGTTTTGCTCAAAAACCGCCAGTCGGTCGCTATCGCGCTGTCCGGCAAAGCGAACGGGCAAATCATTCAGCACTTTCTTCAAGGTGCCCGTTTGGCTGATTTCCATCAGTAGTACCCCGTAATTCTGATCTTTGGGACGCTTCAATTCAAATTGAATCACCAGCTTATCATCCACGGAGGTGACGTTGGCGGGCGAGAGCGGTACGTTGCCGTACGCTAGTCGGTCACGGGAGCCGTAGTCGGAATACATGACGTAATTGAGGTTGTAAAGCTGGTCGAAGTCAGCCACCGAAAGCGGCGACCGATCCTTAACGGCATCGACATAGACGTACACGCGCACTGCGCTGGAATCAAGAGCGAGAAATTTACTCGTGACACCCACCAGAACCGGATCGTTGGTAGTATTTACCGAAGTTTGGGCCACGCCACGTGGCGCATCGCGCGCGCGCGTACCCACGGTGCGCTGGGATGAGCAGGCCGCCAAACCCAGCATGCCGGCGGTGAGTAAAATGAGAGAATAATTGATATTCATGGGAGTTTTACCTTCGTATCGTCAAATAACGAAGGACTGGGACTATTTACCCAAAAAAGTGCGAAAAAAGTTAATATTCCTGCTGACTCATCGAAACTTCGCCATTTGTTTATCGTAAGAATCCGTCTTTTCCTTTAGGGTGCGCGCAATGGTCAGGGCCGTTTCAGCGGCTCTCTTGCCCTCGGGATTTTTGCCGAGGCGGCGGTAGGCTTCGGATTGTTCGCGGTATACCTCCGCGACTTCGGCCTTGTTTTTTTCTTCCGGTTTTAGCGTAACGAGTGCTTCATCGATCCAGCGCACCATCGGCGCGGCGTAGCTGAGGTTAGTGGCTTTTTCGTTGAAAAGCCGCATCAGGTAAGCGTAATCGGAGGTCCATAGAAAGTTGCTCTGCTGATAGGTTTCAAATCGCGCCACGGCACCCGGCGTGTTTTTCTCCCTAAAATAGGCTTCCAATTCCTTTACGATGGTCCGCATAGCCGCCACGTTCGGTGCCACGCCCAGCGATTCCATAGCCTGGCGCATGGTAGTTATTTCGTGGGCCGTCAGGGTATCGGAGTTTTTGCCATAAAGGCTTTGAAATAAAATGCTCTCCCCGGCCTGCAGCGTCTGCGGCCCACCGTGTTTGGTGCGATAGGTAGCGAGATTTTTGAAGAAATACTGCGCTACCGGATTCTGAAAATTGCTGATGTACCGGCTGATGACGTAAAAACCGTAGGGACTTTCCAGATCGGCGGGCTGTGTCAGCACTCGGCCAAACTCGTCGGAAAGGGCCGTCATTTGCGTGGTATCCCGGGTCGTTTTGGCGTATTTGGCGTAGTTGAGCAGGAAATTGGGATCGCGGTCGCCCTGCCCGTAGCGGGCTGCGTAGCCGCTCGTCCGCGTGGCGGGGGCGAGGGCCTCGTTGGCGTGACGAAGTACTTCGGCGATGAATTCGGGGCGGGTGGGCTGGTCGGAAGGCGAGGCCTGATGCAGCAGATTGCCGTCGGCATCGAAGAAAAAGAATAGCGGAAATTCGGGAAAGTACAGGTTTTTCTTTTCCTGCAAACCTTTGGAAAAAGGTGTGTTGGCTTCGTATTTGGCACTGACGAATTTGGGATTAAAAAAATCGCCCACCTTTTCTTCTTCCAGCACCGGCGCGATCGCTTCGCAGTGCGAACAGCCTTTCAGGTAGATCTCCACGAACACCATTTTGCCCTGCTGCTTTGCCTCGGCCACGAGTTGGTCGATGTCTTTTTCCTGGAACCGCACGCCCTGCGCCATGGCGATTTTATTTATTCCAAAAATAAAAATGGCCAATAGGAGCAGAGGCCCCAGTACCCTTTTATTAGCACGAAAGGAAAACATGAAGATGCGGGTGAGAGTGAAATTTCATTTTTATTGAAAACAAAAATCGGGTAAAAATCCGGTACTTTGAAAAAAAACGCCGTACTACCCAGGCAAAGCGCAATAACCAATACCTATGCATCTCGAAACCCAAGCCCTCCACGGCACTCATTTTGAAGATAAAAACGCTGGTGCCGTAGTGCCGCCGCTCTACCTGTCCACAACTTTCGAACGCGACGAAGACTACGAACTGCCCCACGGCTATATGTACACGCGCGCCGGAAATCCTAACCGCCACCAACTGGAAGAAATGCTGCAAACGCTGGAAAATGGGGCCGAAGCCATCACTTTCGCCTCCGGTCAGGCCGCGATTATGACGCTTTTCCAATGCCTTAAACCCGGCGACCACGTCATCATCCCCGATGACGCCTACTACGGCACGCCCTCCCTTCTGCAGGAAGTTTTCGTGGGTTGGGGACTGACTTTCAGCAAAGTCGACACGTCCGATTTAACCGCCATAGAAAGTGCCATCCGGCCAGAGACTAAGGTTATCTGGCTGGAGACGCCCTCAAATCCGATGTTAAAAGTGAGTGATTTGGTAGCAATCGCCACACTGGCCAGGAAACGAAACATCCTGACCGTTTGCGACAACACCTGGGCTACGCCTGTCTTGCAACGACCGCTCGACTTGGGCTGCGACGTGGTGATGCACTCTACCACCAAGTACCTGGGTGGTCACAGCGACGTGTTGGGCGGGGCTTTGGTTTTTAAAGAAAAAGAGGCGCTGTCGGAACGTGCCCGCCAAATTCAGAAGCTCGGCGGGGCCGTACCTTCGCCCTTTGATTGCTGGCTGATCGCGCGGGGCATCAAGACCCTGGCCGTGCGGGTGCGCCAACAAGCTGCCAACGCGCAACGGCTGGCGGAGTTTCTGGAAAATCAGGAAGCGATCGAAAAGGTTTATTACCCAGGGCTGGCATCCCATCCGGGCCACAAAATTTCGCAGGAGCAAATGACCGGTGGAGGCGCAATGCTTTCGGTACAGGTACGGGGTGGCCGTGAAAAAGCCCTGAAATTCCTAAGAAAACTGACTATTTTCACGGTGGCAACCAGTCTCGGTGGTGTCGAAAGCCTGATCGAGCACCGCGCCTCCGTGGAAGGGCCGGACACGCTCACGCCCCAAAACCTGTTGCGAATCTCGGTGGGACTGGAACACGCCGACGATTTGATCGAAGATTTGCGTCAGGCTTTGACGGGCCTGTAGTCCTTAACCAGCTCCTCGCTCAGTTCCCAAAGTTTGGTGGCTAAGTACTTGCTGCGCGCGTCTTTGCTGGGCATGAGCGTTTTCAGGTCGCCGAAGTACTTACCAGTCACCCCAAAAACATCCGGCGAACTGGCCACGTAGACGCTGGTCTGCGCGCCCTCTTCCGGTGACTTAAAAAATGGCCGCGCCAACCACATCACCACGCTCGATAAACCCGTAAAGTCAGCCCCAAATCCCGTGGCGACTCCGCCGGG
>JBBSSJ010000390.1:0-3604 GCA_038242095.1 Cytophagales bacterium | reverse complement strand
AGGATTGAAACGATACCGGATCATGTCTGATCGGCTCAGAATACGTGACTTTGCAAAGTACGATGACACCTTAGAAGTATGCGCTGGCCTTTGGAACTTTTACGTAAAAAACTGATTTATAGTGTCGCAACAAGTCTATTGTTACTGGATTTTGACTTCCAGATAGTGGAATGGACAAATGAATATTCATTTGCACTTTTTAAAACCTAATTTTCATGGATTCAGTACTTTCTCGTTTTTCTTTATCCGGCAAAGTTGCCTTAGTGACGGGCTGCAGACGCGGTATTGGTAAAGCCATGGCCGAAGCGCTGGCCGAAGCCGGTGCCGATATCATCGGGGTATCGGCCAGTTTAGAAGCCGAAGGAAGTGCGATTTCTAAAACGGTGGAGGAACGGGGCAGGAAATTCTACGCTTATCAGACCGATTTTGCGAACCGAAAATCGCTGAACGATTTCATCGAGAAAGTAAAGAAAGCCCATCCGGTCATTGATATTTTAGTCAATAATGCCGGTACTATCCTGCGCCATCCTACCGCCCGGCACCCGGACGAATACTGGGACGAAGTTATCGCGGTTAATCAAACCGCCCCGTTCATCCTCACCCGGGAGATTGGCCGTGACATGGTGGAGCGCGGCAGCGGCAGAATTATTTTTACTGCATCCCTGCTGTCCTTCCAGGGCGGCATCAACGTCCCCGGCTACGCTGCCAGCAAAGGAGCCGTCGGCTCATTGGTCAAGGCCTTCGCCAATGAGTGGGCCAACTCAGGTGTCAATGTCAACGCGATTGCGCCAGGTTATATCGCTACCGACAATACCGAAGCGCTGCGGGACGACCCGGAACGGAGCGAGGTTATTTTGGGCCGAATTCCCGCCGGTCGCTGGGGGGAACCCGAAGATTTTAAAGGTCCGGTGATATTTTTGGCCTCCCAGGCTTCCAACTACGTTCACGGAACCATCCTGACGGTGGACGGAGGATGGATGGGGCGGTAGACGTAGTTGGAACTCTGGAAGCATTTTAAATCTCAAACTCTACCTAGACAATATTATGCAAGATAAAATGACCTTTGAAAGCCGCTACGCCAATTCTCCGAACGAAGTGAAGGGTATGACTACCGAACAGTTACGGCAGAGCTTCCTCATTGAAAACCTTTTCGTGACCAACCAGTTTTGCTGGACGCTTTCTTTCTTCGACCGCTACCTGACGGGTGGCGTCATGCCCTCGCTCGCTCCCCTGACTCTGGAAGCTCCTGAAAGCCTGAAAGCCGCCTATTTTCTCGAACGTCGCGAGCTGGGAATTATCCATGTCGGCGGCGGTTCGGGCCAAGTGATTGCCGATGGTATTACTTACGATTTGGCATATAAAGAAGCATTGTACCTCGGGAAAGGCACGCAGGAGGTACAGTTTCAATCGCTCGACGCAGCGAAGCCCGCTAAGTTTTATCTCAACTCGACTCCGGCGGGCCAAAGCTATCCTTGTCGAAAAATTGCCAGAAACGAAGCGGAGGTGGTAGAAATGGGTAGTTCCGAAACTGCCAACCACCGGATTATCAATAAACTCATCGTCAACAGCATACTGCCCACGAATCAATTGCAAATGGGCATGACGGAATTAAAGTCCGGGAGCGTCTGGAATACCATGCCCGCCCACACCCACGACCGCCGGATGGAGGTGTATTTCTACTTTGAAGTACCCGAAGGGCAGGCCGTCAGTCATTTTATGGGTGAGCCGCAGGAAACCCGGCACATCTGGCTGAAAAACGAGCAAGCGGTCATCTCGCCCAACTGGTCGATTCACGCCGGAGCCGGTACCTCTAACTACACCTTCATCTGGGGCATGGCGGGCGAAAATCTTGATTACAGCGATATGGATTTCTGTGAGATCGAAAACTTGCGTTAATTTTTCAGGCTAAAATTCTTTTCACATCCCCATGGCGCTTTCCAAAAAAATCCTGGATGCAATCAGCATCGACGAGTACTCGGCTACGCCCAAGTATCTGCAATTGAGCGATTCAATTTTGCGGGAAATTCAGGCGGGGGGTATTGGAAAGGGGGATATGCTGCCATCGATCAATGAAGTTAGTTTCCAATTCGATATTTCGCGGGTAACTGCCGAAAAGGGCTATAATCATCTGAAACTTCTGGGCGTGCTAGGCTCAGTGCCGGGCAAGGGGTACTTCATCAAGCAAACCGACCACAGCCAACCGTTAAAAGTATTTCTGCTTTTCAATAAATTAAGTACCCACAAAAAAATCATTTACGACTCGTTCGTGGAAACACTGGGCGGACAGGCGGCCATTGATTTTTATATTTATAATAACGATTTCGCCTTGTTCAAAAGGCTCATAGAACAACGGAAAGAGGAGTACACGCATCTGGTGATCATCCCGCATTTCATCGAGGGAGAAGAGAAGGCGCACGAGATTATCAATACTTTGCCTAAAGAACAGTTAGTAGTTTTGGACAAAATTATCCCGCGTCTGAGCGGCAAATTCGGGGCGGTATACCAAAACTTCGAGCGTGACATCTATACTTCCCTCGAAAAAGCCAGTGGTCCACTAGCAAAATACGATACGCTAAACCTCATTTTTCCAGAAAACAGCTACGCTCCGCCCGAAATTACCGAGGGTTTTGTCAACTTCTGCCGCGATTATGCCTTTAACTACCGCGTTATTGCCGACATCGGTCAGGAAACCATTCACGCCGGACAAGTCTACATTAATATCATGGAAGATGATTTGGTGGTTTTGATCGAAAAAATCATCGCGCAGTCGCTGACTATCGGCCAGGAGGTAGGCGTGATTTCCTACAACGAAACGCCCTTAAAGAGACTACTCCTCAACGGTATTACGACCATATCCACCGACTTCCGGGCCATGGGGCAGGCGGCAGCGGAGCTGATTCTGAACAATGCCAAGCGGCATGTGGAAAATCCTTTTTATCTGACATTGCGGGCTTCTTTGTAGGGTATGGTTTCGATCTAAATTTCTTACTCACCCGGGAGATCAGGATTCTAGAGATAAATTCGCTTCTTGTACGAAAATCAAAAATTCAAAAATGAAGACAGCAATTCTATCGAGTGAGTCAGTCGCCAACCGTTGAGTTCATTAAATTTTGCCGAGGATAAAACGTCTACGAACTGCTTCCGCAACGGGAAGGTAAAATACAGCCTTGTATAGTGCAGGATGGTTAGTTATTCGGCAAAAATTACTTTTGTTCGAAAAGGCAATTTTCTTTCGCTAGCTAATTTCTGTAAAACCACTTTCCATGACTTCCAGCACGACCTTTAAGCACGTTAACTACCTTTGGGATGAGGCCAAAGCCGCCGAACTGGCGGGCGACGAAGTGGCTCTGTTCCTCTACCGATCCAATATTTTGGGTGCCGACCTCCGCATCACCAACTACGGCGGTGGCAATACAAGCGTCAAAACTATCGAAAAGGACGTCCTGACGGGCCAGCCCGCCGAGGTCATGTGGATCAAAGGCTCCGGCGGCGACATCGGTACGCTGAACCGCAAGGGTATCGCCGGGCTATACACCGAAAAACTCAGGTCGCTAAAAAACAGCTATCGCGGCCTCGAACACGAGGACGAAATGGTGGCGCTTTT
>JBBSSJ010000389.1:0-3632 GCA_038242095.1 Cytophagales bacterium | reverse complement strand
CATGGGGCAAACGCTGGACAGCAACCAAATCAGGAAAATTAGCCAGCAGATGCCCAAATATGGCTTAGAAAACGCGCAACTGGTGGTGCGACAGAACTACAACGAGGTCAACGCCCACACGCTGGATGAGTTCAACACCAACCTGCGGACGGGAATTCTGGAAGATTTGTACCAAAAAAATGAAGAACTGGTCCAGAATAAAGATGCCCGCATCAACATGCTCGAAAAGGAAATCGCCCGCTACCGAATCATCAATTCGCAATCGGGCGATATCGGGAAGGAAATAAAGGTACAGTACCCGCAAATCGCCGAATTTTCGCTCATGATGACGCCGATCTACAACCTCAAAACCACCAAAGCCGACACCGCTTACCTCGCCTACGCCAAATTTAGCAAGCGCCCCCCCTCCCGCGACACCAAACGCATGGAGGATTGGCTGAAAGTTCGGGTTAAATCCAAGGACTTGCGGCTGGTGGTGCAGTAAAACCCCTACACTAACAATCCCAGAATATCCTCTCGCGACAGCGATTTCAGGAAACCTTCCTCACTGGAAATAAGCTCGTTGGCGAGTTGTCGTTTTCGTTGCTGCAAGTCCAGAATTTTTTCCTCCACCGTGTTGCTGCTGATGAATTTGTAGGTAAAAACCGTCTTATCTTGCCCAATGCGGTGGGCGCGGTCTATGGCCTGCGCTTCGATGGCGGGATTCCACCACGGATCAAGGATAAACACGTAGTCGGCGGCCGTGAGGTTGAGGCCGACGCCGCCCGCTTTAAGCGAAATAAGGAAAAGCTTGAGCGTCGGGTCGTTCTGGAAATTCTCGACTTGCTGCTGCCGGTCTTTGGTGGACCCGTCGAGGTAGGCGTAGCGGATTTTCTTTTGGTCCAGATGCTGCCGGAAAAGCGTCAAGTGCTTGACGAACTGACTAAAAAGTAGAATTTTGTGACCCTCGGCCAAGGCAGTTTCCAACTTGTGCAACACATCCTCGAACTTGCCCGAATCGCCTTCATAACCTTCGTCGACCATCGCGGGATGGTTGGCGAGCTGCCGGAGTTTGGTCAGGCCCTGCAACACAACCATGTTGGTGCGGCCATTTGCGGGCTCGTCCAACCGCTGCAAAATCAGATTGCGATAGTAAGATTTCGCCTCTTCGTAGCGGGCTTCCTGCTCCTCGCTGAGCGCGCAGTACTGCACGCTCTCGACTTTTTCGGGCAAGTCGGTGGCGACCTGCGACTTATGGCGGCGGAGCATGAAGGGCTTGATGTACTCGTGTAGCCGGGCGGTTTTGCCGGTGTCGCCTTTTTTCTCGATTGGGATAAGGTACTCCTTCTTAAAAAAAGTCTGATTACCCAGCAGACCTGGATTAGCAAAGGTCATCTGCGACCACAGGTCGAGCGTACTGTTCTCAAGCGGCGTGCCTGTCAGAATCAAACGGTGCGTTGCCTGTAATTTCAGCACGGCCTTAGTGACGCCCGATTTCGGATTCTTGATCGCCTGCGATTCATCCAGAATCACGTAATGAAAACGGTAGGTTTTAAGTAAATCCACGTCGAGCCTGGCGATACCGTAGGAGGTCAGGATGAGGTCGTAATCGGCAAACCGCGCTATGTTTTTTTCGCGGTAAGTACCCTTATATTCAAATAGTTTCAGCGCGGGCGTGAAGCGTTGGGCTTCCAGTCGCCAGTTGTGCAGCAGCGAGGTAGGCAGTACGAGCAGCGAAGGCGTGTCGACCCCAGCCTCCTTCTCAGCTTGCAGCAGGGCCAGCGTTTGTACGGTTTTGCCCAGGCCCATATCGTCGGCCAGGCAGCCACCGAAGCGGTATTGGTTCAGGAACCGCAGCCAATCGTAGCCCGCTTTTTGGTAACGACGCAGCGTCCCGATGAAGTTTTGGGGCGGATCGTAGCTTTCTATTGCTTTAAAATCGCGCAGATTTTCCAACCGCCGGCTGAGTATCGTCGTCGCCAGACTATCGCGCTGCAAATCCTGTACGAGCATGAGGTGGTGCTTTTTCAGAGTCAGGGCATCTTTCTTCTCGTCGGACTCGACAAAATTGAAGAGCTCCGAATAGCGCGTGAACCACCAGGCCGGAATAAGGGCGATCTCACCGTTGGGCAGCGGAAACTCCGTTTGGTTGGATAAAATATAGCGGCGCAGCTTGATAAACGGAATCTCGAATTCGCCGAAACGTACTTTGGCCCGAATGTCGAACCAATCGCGGCCTTCCTCGATCGATAGATCGAGCGAGGAGTATCCCAGGAAGTACTTGCGCGAATTATCGGCGTTCTGCCGGATTTCAATACCCAAATCCTGCAACTTGGGCAGATTTTCCTGCAACCAGCAAAATGCCGCTGCCTTGTGCCACACGACTTTGCTCTTGCGGAGGTTCAGTCCGAGGTCGTTCAATTGGTTGACGCGCTGTTTCTCAAAGGCCAGGCTGCGCTTCACTTTGTGGAAGATATAATCCTCGCCGCTTTTTTCCAGACTCACGTGCGCCTGGTGCGCAAAACTATCGAAAGCAAAGGAAAAGTCGCCATACTGGAAAGTCAGCGCAAAAATCAGTTCACCCACTTCCCAGGCCACTTCCTTTTTAGGCTCACCGTTGGGATTGAAGAACGTGATGGCGCTGCTGGTTTCCGCCGCGCCCTCCGTAATCGTGACGACGGGCCGGGCCGACAGCGATTCCTGCCGGATTTCGAGCCCCTTCGACACCACATCGAACGACGCAATGAGCGGCGCAACGAAGCGGCGGAAGTACACGTCCTCGATGTTACGCGGAATGGCGATAAATTTTTTATCCAAAAAAGGCCGTATTTTTTTGCCGTCTACCTCGTCGGCGAAGTGGTATATCCGGTCATCGAGTAGCAGAAAGGCAGGTTCGTCGCAGAGCACAATGCCGTCACGGTATTGAAAATCAAGCTTTTTTCCGGCGTGCAGCATTGTCGGAAAGTAGTGGGTGTTCTCCTCGTTTCGCATGAAATAAAAGCGCACTTTGGTCTGCTCGGTCGTGTACTCGACCTGCTTCCATGCCGGATCGCCATCGCTGCTCATGATGTAGATCTGCCGTTCGGCCAGTTTATTCAGGATTTGCCCTTTGTATTGATCGAGGTAACCGGCAATGGCGCCTTGTATTCCCTTATCGCCCTTCTCAGCGGCGTAAACCCTCAGAAAAAAATCGACCTGACTAATTTTGCGGGTATTGAATTTACGATAAATGAGGTCGGGTTGCATGTCCTCGATTAGGCGCACCAGCTCAAAATCGGTTGCATCCAGTCCGTCGGAAAATTCCCCCACGTTCTTACCGGAAATATTCTGATGCAGGAAACTCAGTTTACCGCGTTCGTCGAGCTGCACCACGAACGATTCGAACAGAACGCCGAGGAACTGATGCTGCAAAATGGAGTAGATGATTTGGAAGGGCTCGTTGGTCGAAACTTTCATGCGGGCGAGATACGGGGGCGCTATACGATTGGCTTAACCCCAAATATACGTTCCGCCCAGCGGATCCCAACAAAAAAAGACCTTCGGAGCGAAGGTCTTTTTGTACCGGGGACGGGACTCGAACCCGTACGAGCGTTGCGGCTCACAGGATTTTAAGTCCTGCGTGTCTACCTATTCCACCACCCCGGCTTGGATAT
>JBBSSJ010000388.1:0-3705 GCA_038242095.1 Cytophagales bacterium | reverse complement strand
GAAAACTTTGGCTTACCTCATCAACACGGGTCGGGGTGGCCTGGTAGTGGAGCAGGATTTAGCCGACGCGCTCAACGCGCAGCAACTCGCCGGGGCTGCCGTGGACGTGCTTTCCACTGAGCCACCCCGCGCCAACAACCCGCTGCTGACGGCGCGCAATTGCCTCATCACGCCGCACGTCGCGTGGGCATTTTACGAATCGAGGGTAAGATTGATGCGATTAGCGGCCGAAAACATCGTGGCGTTTCAGCGCGGCGCGCCTATCAATGTAGTGAGCTAGGGCGTCGCCAAGGCGATCAAATCCTCAATTTTATTGATGATTTTAACGTTTTGAGCGGCCTGAATATCCTGCCCGACGATCTGATAGCCCGTCAGCAGAATAGTGCTTTCGGGAAATTGGGCAGCGAGCTTGTCGACGTAAGGCTGCACGTCATTGTTGGAAGGCACGGATGTAAGAGCCGAAAAAATATAGTCGGGTCGATGCACGGAATACGCAAACTCGATTTCTTTAAAGGGTAGGCTTTGCCCTAAATAAATTACTCGGTTGTTACGGGCCCTGATGACGTAATTGGCAAAAAGCAGCCCCATTTCGTGCAGTTCCCCCTCGGGCAAGAAGAGCAGGAAAGTTTTCGATTCGGGCGTCGCCTTCACGATCTGCCCATCGATAGCGACAATGATTTTCTGCCGAATTAGGTTAGAAATAAAATGTTCCTGCGCCGGACCGACCGACCCCGTCACCCACAACGTCCCGATTCGGCTCAAAAACGGGTAGATGATATGAATCATCGTGTTCTCGAAGCCAAATTGCAGGATATTGGTACTGATTATTTTCTCAAAACGGTCCTCGTCCAGATCGATCATCGAAATCGTAAGGGCGTGGATCTGATCGGGATAGTTGAGCTGCCGGTCCGAAATAGCCACCACCTCCGCGTGCATGGCGTCGGCTTCCATACGGGCGATTTCTGAGATTTTGTAGCCGTGGTCTTTAAGCAGCGAAATGTTGAGGACCAACTTCAAATCCCGGTCGTCGTAATAACGGATGTTGGTATCGGTGCGTTGCGGCGATATGATATCGTAGCGCTGTTCCCAGATGCGCAGGGTATGCGCTTTAATGCCCGAAAGTTGTTCCAGGTCGCGGATCGAATACTGACTCATAAGGGCTCAAAACGGGGCTAGTAGGTGTCGGACAGCTACTGAATACAACCAAAGCGCGCTTTTAATGTTTAGAAACACTGCCCGGTTCACGCTAGCAAACTATTAAGCCCAAAGAATAAAAACTGCAGTAGCAAGAGCAAAGGAGCGAGTTGGTTTTGCTTGCGGAAAGGCAGCTTGAAGTACGCCAAAAACAGAACGACCGAAACACCAAACCAAGCCGCGTAGTTCTGCCAGGGCACTACGCCTCCCTCCCACTGCCAAAAATCGAGCCGCATCGCCACGGGTTCGATCAACACGTCCAAAAGCGTCATTAGCCCCGCCGCCAGCAGTACTTTGGCCCAAACGGGCACGGACAGCCGATCCGTAACGCTCCCACAAATATAACTGAGCATAAGCCAGTTGGTCCCAATAATCAGCGGCACTTCGGCTAGTTTGAAGCCCAGCGTATCGCCGTAAGCATATTGTCCGAAAATTAAACCCGTCGCCACGCCTGCCACCTCTACCAAAAAACCCACTGCGAACGCCAGAAGGCTATACATCCAAAAAGCGGGCCGAAAATTGGTGTGAAAAAGTAACAACAGCCCCAGCGAAGCCACAAGGTTTAAAGGTGTTAGAAACTGAAAAAGCGGAGCCGCCGCCGGTACGTTAAGGCCAATCAACCCGGCCAGGTACATCATCGGCAGGATGATAAAAATGACCCGGCGGATTCTGGGCGGTAGTAATGAAGACGTTTGGGGCATTAATAAATATGAAAACTAGCCGACTTGAAACGAAAAAAACCCCGACGAGCGGGGTTTTCAAAACCGGGAGAAAGACGGGGTTCGAACCCGCGACCTTCGGAACCACAAACCGACGCTCTAACCAACTGAGCTACAATCTCCGTTTTTGGAAGGGCAAAACTAATAAAAAGGTTGGCAGTCCGCAAAGATCTTTAAAAGAATTTTTTGCTACCTGCCAACCAAATATTGTTACGGGGTGCGAAATCTACTTTGCAGCCTGATAATTAGCCTCGGCAGCTTTCCAGTCTACCACGTTCCAGTACGCGTCGATGTAGTCGGGCCGCTTGTTCTGGTACTTAAGATAGTATGCGTGCTCCCACACGTCGAGGCCGATGACGGGCGTACCCTTCGTTTCGGCCAGGTCCATAAGCGGGTTGTCCTGGTTAGGCGACGATACTACGGCCAAGTCTCCGCTGTCGGTCTTGATAAGCCACGCCCAACCCGAGCCAAAACGGCTGCCGGCAGCTTTCTTAAACTCATCCTTGAAATCGCTGAATGAACCAAACTTAGCGTCAATGGCCTTCGCCAAGTCACCAGTGGGTTCGCCGCCGCCGTCACCGGAAAGGGTTTTCCAGAAGAATGCGTGGTTCCAGTTGCCTCCCGCGTTATTACGAACGGCCATCGGTAACGTGCTCACTTTGGCGAGCAATTCTTCCAGGCTTTGGCCCGCCATATCGGTGCCTTCCACAGCCGCGTTAAGGTTATTGACATAGCCCTGATGGTGCTTGTCGTGGTGAATTTCCATCGTCCGGGCGTCGATATTGGGTTCGAGAGCGTCGAAAGAATACGGTAGGGGATCTAAGGTAAATGCCATGTCGGTCTAAGGTTTATAGGGTGTAAAAATTTATTAAGCACTGCTTGGCTAACAGAGGTTTCAGATTTTATGTTCTTAGCCCCTGGAAAAAGTCGCGCAGCATTTCTCGGGCCTCGTCTGCAAGGACACCACCCGTGAGTTGGGTTTTAGGGTGAAGAAGCGAAACGGAGATTCGCTTGAATCCCCGTTTCTCGTCCTCGGCCCCGAACACGACTCTACCGATTTGAGTCCAAAAAATCGCGCCAGCGCACATCACGCAGGGCTCCAAAGTCACATAGAGGGTACAATCGGGCAGATACTTAGCTCCCAGGTACTGGGTGGCGGCGGTGAGGGCCAACATTTCGGCGTGGGCCGTCACGTCCTGCAAACGCTCGGTTTGGTTGGTGCCTTTTCCTACGATCCTTTGCCCGCAGACGACCACGGCCCCCACGGGGATTTCACCCGCCTCGCCCGCCGTTTGAGCCAGTTGCAGCGCTTGCTGCATGAAATATTCGTCGGAAAAAGGGTACACGCGCGTTTTTTTGGGTAAAGATAGCGAATAGCATAGTGCCTGGTATGAGGTGTTTAATCAGCGATATTTTATATGAGCTTTAATCGTTTTTAAAGAAGAATTTTTCTTAGTACATTCAACATTGGAACACAATGCCTATCTATGAGCCAGTACATTCTCACCGCGCGTAACGAGGAAAAGGCCGACGCCCTGATTCAGTTTCTTCTCTCGCTAGACTATATCGAGATTCAGCCGCTCGACGAACAAAAACAGCGGGCGATAGAAACCGCCAAAGATTTTTTAAGCCAACTTCCTGAACGATCCTATAATAGACTTGTTGCGACACTATAAATCAGTTTTTTACGTAAAAGTTCCAAAGGCCAGCGCATACTTCTAAGGTGTCATCGTACTTTGCAAAGTCACGTATTCTGAGCCGATCAGACATGATCCGGTATCGTTTCAATCCT
>JBBSSJ010000387.1:0-3745 GCA_038242095.1 Cytophagales bacterium | reverse complement strand
GTCTTTTTACCAAACCAACGCCGAACAAGCTTACGAACTATACAAACTAGCCCGTACGTACGCCGAGCTTACGGGGCGCGAAACCGTCTACGATCTTTACACAGGGACCGGAACGATCGCCAATTTTGTCGCAAGAAATGCTGGCAAAGTTATCGGGGTAGAATACATCGGGGAGGCGGTGGAAAACGCGCGGGAAAACTCCCGAATTAATCAAATCAACAACACGGCTTTCTTTGCCGGAGATATGAAAAAAGTTCTTGACGCTGCTTTCGTGCAGCGGCATGGTCGCCCCGACGTGGTGATCACCGACCCACCGCGCGCGGGTATGGACCCCGCCGTAGTGGATGCGGTACTGGCGGCAGCTCCAAAACGTATTGTGTACATTAGCTGCAATACCGCCACGCAGGCGCGGGATTTGGATAGGTTATCTACACACTACCAAGTAGTTAAAACACGGCCTGTGGATATGTTTCCCCACACGCACCACGTAGAAAATGTTACCCAGCTAATTCGGAAAGCTTAGAATGGAGGTTGCTCGTCGGGTCCTTTGAAATCAAAATTGGAGCGGTCGTTGGCCCGGCTTTTAAAAACGGTCGGGTCAGGACTTTGTGATTCGAAAGAGGCAATGGGATTGGCAGAAGCCACGGGCAAGGTGCGGTCGACCGCGGGGGTATTGGGAGAATAAAAAGCATCCACGTCGGTAAACTTGGTGTACTTGCCAATAAAGCGCAGCTGCACCGTATCAAGTGAGCCGCCTCGGTTTTTGGCTATGATCACTTCCCCGATTCCAGCCACTGAGTTTCCGGCGTCATCTTGCGTGATGCCGTAGTATTCGGGCCGATACAGGAAAAGAACCATATCGGCGTCCTGCTCGATCGAACCCGATTCCCGAAGGTCCGAAAGTTGGGGGCGCTTATCACCGCCCCGCGTTTCAACCGCCCGGCTGAGCTGCGAAAGCGCAATGACGGGCACATCCAATTCCTTGGCCAGGTTTTTCAGCGAACGTGAAATCGAGGCGATCTCCTGTTCCCGGTTTCCGCCCGATTTGCCGCCGGTGTCGCCCGTCATCAGCTGCAGATAGTCAATCACGATCATCTGGATGTCGTGCTGCGCTTTCAAACGACGGCATTTGGCGCGTAATTCAAGAATCGAAAGCGCGGGCGTGTCGTCAATGTAAATAGGCGCATTCGTCAGGGGACTGATCCGGTGGTGAATCTGCGCCCATTCGTGGGGGGCCAGGCTACCCTTTCTTATTTTCTCACTGTCGATTTCAGCCTCGGCCGAAATAAGTCGATTAACCAATTGAACCGATGACATTTCCAAAGAAAATATCGCGACTGCTTTTTGGAATTCCACCGCGGCGTTGCGGAGAGCTGAAACTACAAATGCAGTTTTTCCCATGCCTGGCCTGGCCGCCAAAATTGTTAATTCAGTTTTCTGCCAGCCCGACGTGAGGCGATCCAGGCTGGTGAAACCGGAAGGTACGCCCGTAAGTCCGTCCTGGTTGTTCTTTTTTTGATCGAGTTCCTCCAGCGCCTGCCGCATGAGCGCGCCCATATCGGCGTAATTCTTCTTGATATTAGATTCTGAAATCTGGAAAAGCGCCTGTTCGGTTTTATCCAAAAGCTTGAAGACGTCGGTCGTGTCCTCAAAGGCTTCCTTTTGTATTTCGGAAGAAATGGCGATGAGCTCGCGCTTGATGGCGGCCTGCGAAATGATGCGGGCGTGGTACTCGATGTTGGCCGCCGAGTTGACTTTGGAAGTCAATTCGGTGATGAAAGCTGCTCCTCCGATCAGTTCCAGCTCGCCCGTGCTTTTCAACTTGGACGAAACCGTGAGCAGGTCGATAGGTTCGGAATTAACAAAGAGATTGATGATCGCGCTGTAAATCCGCTGGTGCGCTTCTTTATAAAAGCTGTCGGGTTTCAGGATGTCAGCCACCGTCGAGAGGGCGTCCTTCTCGATCATCAGCGCGCCCAGCACGGCTTCTTCCATATCGGTGGCTTGGGGCGGAAGCTTGCCCATTCCTGCGTTGTTTCCGCCGCTATCGCCTAACCAACGATTGGAGCGACCCGTTCCGGAAGCGGAAGGGGCATTTTTTTTAATGAAATTGAAGGGCTTGTCGTTATCCATATGGCAATACAATAGTACAAATTGCCGGGCAGGATAGAAAGCGGCTACCCCAACTATTTTTTCGTGGGGAGTTGGGCTGCTTGATTATGAATAAGTTGAACCGTGTCCATTTATTTAGCGTTGATAAAGTTCATTTTTTTATTAAAATGCGGCCCCAAAGTTGCGCCATTGTCATTTTTTAAGACTACTTTTTGTCATAATTTTCATTTTTATCTAAATTTTATATCCATTTGGTAGAAAAAATCATCACGCTCGAAGATGTATCGCTTGTCGATTTTCTGGGCGTCCACAACGCCAACATTCGCGAGGTGGCGGCTGCATTTCCCGAAAGTAAGATCCTTTCCCGGGGCAACGAAATCAGAATTCAGGGTACAGCCCCGGAAATTATCAAGATTAATGATGTTTTGGATTCGCTGCTGGCCCATTACCAGAAGTACGGCAGGGTAACCAATGATAACGTAATTCGGTACCTCAATGGCCATTTGAGCAATACCACGGTTGCGAAACCTAAAAAAGAAGATGACGAAGATGTCATTGTTTATGGCAACCGGGGAATCGTGGTCAAGGCTAAAACTGCTAACCAAAAGAGATTGGTAGAGGCGGCTAAACAAGACGATTTGGTGTTTGCAGTAGGCCCCGCAGGTACGGGCAAAACTTATACCGCGGTTGCGATTGCGGTGCGTGCTCTGAAAAACAAGGAGGTAAAGAAAATTATTATTACCCGTCCTGCTGTCGAGGCCGGGGAGAATCTGGGCTTTTTGCCGGGCGATCTTAAAGAGAAGATCGACCCCTATTTACGGCCGATTTATGACGCGCTCGATGATATGATTGCGCCGGAGAAACTGAAATTTTACGAAGACAACCGTGTTATCGAAATTGCCCCGTTGGCGTATATGCGCGGCCGAACGCTTGATAATGCCTTCATTCTGCTGGACGAGGCCCAAAACACCACAACGCTCCAAATGAAAATGTTCCTGACCCGGATGGGCCCCAATTCGCGGGCCATTATCACGGGAGATAAGTCCCAGGTAGACTTACCCAAAAATCAAAAATCCGGTCTGGAAGATTCGGTGAGATTGCTGAAGGGCATCAAGGGCATATCGTTTGTCGAATTGGATGGAAGCGATGTCGTGCGGCACAGGTTGGTAAAGGATATTCTGGCCGCCTACGAAGCCCATGAAAAATAAAATTACGCAGCGGGCTACTTACTGGTTTTTCTTTCTGGGCGGACTGTTGGCTTTTTCTGAACTGACTGCCCAGTCGGCCGAGGATAGCCTCCGACGATGCGCCACCGCCGAACGCGCGCTAATCAGGGAGCGTAATAAGCCGGCGTTGGCCATGGATCGGGCTAAGTTAGAAAGTGAAATCCAGGATTATTTACAAAACCAAAAGAGAAGTAGGCAATCCGATAATGAGCTGATTTTGATTCCGGTGGTTGTGCACGTAGTGCACGACCAGGGGAAAAATTCGGTGGGCGGGATCAATAATCCCAACATTACTGACGAGCAGATTCGCTCCCAGATCGACGTACTCAACGAAGATTATCGGCGCATGGCGGGTACCCGGGGATTCAATGCCAATCCCGTTGGGGCCGACGCCATGATTCAATTTT
>JBBSSJ010000386.1:0-3781 GCA_038242095.1 Cytophagales bacterium | reverse complement strand
ATGCCGCCTTTCAGCAGGTTGCGGTGGAAGTCGGCTACCAGTGAGCCCACGTAGCGAGCCGAAAATTTCCGGGCGCGGCAGGTCTTTAAATACTCCTTTATAGGCTCATCGTAGGAATCGAGGTTGCCGTCGTTACATGAATAAATCGTGCCGTTTTTGGGACTTTTGATGTCGGGGTGCGAGAGAATGAACTCGCCAAGGGAGGTATCATACGTGAAGCCATTGACGCTATGCCCGGTGGTGTAGACCAAAATCGTGGAAGAGCCGAATAAAATATAGCCCGCCGCCACTTGTTCTTGCCCGCCCTGCATGAAATCTTCGAGCGTGGGCTCAGTGCCCAGGGGCGTCACGCGGCGGTAAATCGAAAAAATAGTCCCGATCGAGACGTTGACGTCGATGTTGGACGAGCCGTCGAGCGGGTCGATGGCGACTACATACTTAGCGTTTTGGTTGCCCGTAAAGATGATTTCCTCTTCTTCCTCCGAAATCAGCGCGCAGACCTCGCCGCCGTTGGTAAGCGCCCGGCGGAAGCGCACGTCGGCCACGACGTCCAGCTTTTGCTGGTTTTCGCCCTGCACATTTTGGCTGCCCATGTCGCCCGTCAGATCGATGAGTCCGGCACGATTGACTTCCCGGTGCACGATCTTGCCCGCCAACGCGATGTCGCGCAGGAGCTGGGACAATTCGCCCGTGGCAAAGGCAAAGGCGTATTGGCGGTGCATGATGTAGCGGTCGAGCGTAGTGCCGACGGGCAGTACAAGCGCGTGAGCTTTGGAGTCCTGGTTCATGTGCGTTTTGGAGATTTAATTCATAAAGGAAAAAACAGCCTGTACGTACTGCTTTTACGAGTATAATAAAGTGCTAAGTCCGAAGCCTTTGCCTGTCCACCGGGATTTTGCCGTTAGCTGGAAACCATTATATTTGAGTGTCTTTTTAGCAAGATCAACGCAAGACTAATTCCTGCCTAAACTCAAAACGATGCTCAAAAAATTAAGCATACTCTTCCTTTTTATCCTGACAAGTCACCTGGCCAGCGCGCAACTCAAAGTGGCCCGCATCTTTGGTGACCACATGGTGTTGCAACGCGACAAGCCCCTGAAAATCTGGGGCTGGGCTGACCAAGGCGATAAAGTGCAGCTAACGCTGGCGCAGCAACAGACTACCGCCAAGGCCGGTCCCGACGGAAAATGGACGGCTGAACTACCTGCCATGCCCGCAGGTGGTCCCTACGAGCTAATCGTAAAGACGAAGAAAAATGAAATTAAACTGACAGACATTCTGCTGGGCGAAGTGTGGCTGCTGTCGGGTCAATCCAACATGGAGTGGCGCATAAAAAGCGCGGATAGCGCCAAAGTCGAAATCGCGCGGGCTAATTTTCCCAACATAAGGCATTTTGAGGTAGCGCACGAATTGGCCTTCACGCCGGAGAAAGACCTGAGCTCGGGCGCGTGGATCGTTACTTCCCCGGCCACGGTGGGCGATTTTTCGGCGGTGGGCTACTTTTTTGCGCGGGAGCTGTCGCAGCGTTTGGGTGTGGCCGTGGGACTGGTGCATTCGTCCTGGGGGGCCTCGCAGGTAGAGGGCTGGATCAGTGAAAAAGCCATGCAGAAATCCGACGTGCTCAGCTACTACCCCGCCACGATGGCGCGTACCTGGGACGAGGACGCGCGGATGCAGGAGCAAAAAGTGGTGCGGCAATCCTACGGTAACCCGGAATTTGACACCAAAACGGTGGACGAAAGCGCGTATCTGAAACCGGGTTACGACTATAAATCGTGGAAAATCAAGGTGAATCCCATTGGTAACTGGGACTGGCAGAACGTATGGAGTTTCAGAGGATCAGCCTACATTCAGCGCAACGTCGATATTTCCGCCGAAATGGCTAAGGCGGCCACGACGCTAAACTTCGGGCAACACAACGCCCAGCTCGCTTTCTACTTCAATGGCAAGAAGGTATACGAAAGCCAGGACACCGCGCCGGAAGATCTCAAACTACCCGCCGGAACCTGGCAAGCGGGAGAAAATTCCCTCTTGGTCAAAATCGGTCCGTTGGGCGATCCCGAACGCCGAAACATGGGTTTTACGGGTGATGCCACTGATTTTAACGTAAAAGGTGCGGGACAGAAGATCCCGCTTACCGACATCCGCTGGAACATGATGCCTTCGTGGTCGGCCCCGCGCACCTACGTACACCTGATGAACAACGTCGGCACGACGCTCTACAACGCCATGATCGCCCCACTGATTCCGCTCCCGATCGCGGGCGCGCTCTGGTATCAGGGCGAGTCGAACGCCGGGCGGTCGTACCAGTACCGGAAGTCGTTTCCCCTGATGATCGAGAATTGGCGGCGCGACTGGGGCTACGATTTTCCTTTTCTGTTCGTGCAGTTGTCCAGCTACGGGCCGTTCCAGAGCAGCAATGAGGGCAGCGATTGGGCCGAGCTCCGCGAAGCGCAGGCCATGACGTTAGCCCTGCCCAAAACCGGTATGGCCGTCACGACCGACATCGGTAACCCCGACAACATTCACCCCACCAATAAGCAGGATGTCGGCCACCGACTGGCGCTCACGGCTATGAAAGTTGCCTACGGGAAAAAGGACCTCGTGGCCAGCGGACCGACGTTCGAGGACGCTCAATTCAGCGGACAGAAAGCGATTATTTCCTTCGATAATGTCGGTGGTGGATTGGAAGTAAAGGAAAAATACGGGTATCTGAAAGGCTTCGAGATCGCCGGACGCGACCAAAAGTTTCGCTACGCTCCCGCCCGCATCGAAGGCGATAAGGTAGTCGTGTCGCATCCCGATGTACCCGAGCCGGTCGCCGTGCGCTACGGCTGGGCCAGTTCGCCCATCGACAACAATCTGTTCAACGCCGAAGGGCTACCCGCCGCCCCGTTCCGAACGGACGATTGGCCCGGAGTGACGGAGAAGGGGAAATACCAGTAGGAGGAGAGTTGAGTGCGCTACTGCCGCAAAATCTGCAGGGCCAGTTCGCCCGCCGGAATGTCGATGGGGATAGTCAGTACACCGTTTGCCGGTTTCAACACGCCTAAATCGGTGTACTTTCCCGATACCGTATCGAGCGCTTTTACCACATAGTGGCCCTCGTCGACCGCAATTTTTAAGGTCGAGCGCGTGGTACCCGTGGCCCGCAGGAAAAGGGCAAACGCCTGGTTTTTATCCGACAGCGTGTAGGCAATCAGGCCGGGCGCGGCCCGGATGCTGGTGTAGTTGGGGTGTAATCTAGGGAGTTGGTAGCTGTGCAGGAAATCAGCCAGGACTTTCAATTGCGCCCGCAGTGCTGTGCCGCCGCCACCCGGTGCTTTGTAATCGCCTTTGCCGTCTTCATTTCCGACCGAAAAGGAGTAGTCTAGGTTATTGAACAAGCCGCCGCCGCTTAGCATGAACTGCCAGGCCTGGCGGCGGTACACGGCATCATCAGAACCCGCAAAGCCCGACTCATCGAAGCCGATGACTTTGTCGTAGTGGTAGTTCCACTGCACGGCTTCGGGCCACGCGTAGTGGAAGTTTACGATAGAGATGTTGGGCGCAACTTCCGGGATGGAAGCGCGGAAGTTGGTGTAGTTCTGGGCGATGAGATGCTTTTCTGGTAACGCTTGCTCGGTCTCGGTGATGGTGTTGGCCACGGCCACCTGCCACGCCAGCGACGCTTCGTCGGCAAAGTCCGCCTTTTGCTGCCATTCTTCTTTTACCAAATCTTCCTTATTCATGATATTATAGACCGCGACGTTCCGGTCAGCCCAGGGTTCATTCTGGATTT
>JBBSSJ010000385.1:0-3783 GCA_038242095.1 Cytophagales bacterium | reverse complement strand
GAAGTGCCTTCATTTTCAGTAAACCTAAACCCGAAAAAATATGCTTCTTCCGTACCTTTTGAAAGTCAGCCTGTTGTTGGCTGTGTTGACGCTGGGCTACCGCTGGCTCATTCAATTCGAAACCTTCTCCCGCCTCAACCGCGTCCTGCTGTGGTTCAACGTATTAGCTGCCTGGTCTTTGCCGCTGATTCCGTTGGCGGACTGGGGGCCCGTGGCGGTACAGCAACAGTTTTACGAAGTGTCTCGGACTCAACTCGGTACGGATTTATCTACCACCCTGGAGGTTGAATTACCCCAGGCAGCGCCCATTGATTTTTCGGCAGAATTGGTGGCGGATAGCCCTTCGCTGGGACAATTTGTGTCAGCGTGGGGAGCTACGGATTGGCTTTTGTTGATTTATGGCTTGGGCGTAATCGTGCTGTTGACTCGTTTTCTCTACCAATTGGGTCGATTGGTGCTTTCGTTACGAGGGCATCCCGCCGAGCCGTTAACGAATGGCTTATGGCTGGTGCAGAATCCCGCTACCGCTTCGCCTTTCTCTCTTTTTAATTGGATTGTATGCGATCCCGCGCGGCATGGTCCGGCCGAACTTCGGCAAATCATTGCCCACGAAACCGAACACGCGCGGGGCGGCCATAGCTTTGATCTATTACTAGCCGAAGTACAACGCATCGCACTTTGGGTCAATCCATTTGCCTGGGTACACCAAAAGTTGGTGCAGGAAAATTTGGAGTACCTGGCCGACCGCGCGGTGCTGCAAGCGGGCTTTGCTAAAAAAGAATATCAGCTGAATATTTTGAGTGCCATCGTGCCCATCCATGAGCCGCCTTTAACTACTTCATTCGCCCAATCCTTACTCAAGAAACGTATCAAAATGATGAACCGTAAACCATCTCAATCCTGGGTATTAGGTAAATACGCGGCACTGATTGCCGTACTCTATCTGTCCTCCGCCTTTGTGGCTCCGTATCGGGAGCAAATCATTGATCTCGTCCCAAGAATCACTCAACCTGTTATTGGTGATTTGTTAGAAAACACAGATACAACCGAGGAAGCAAAGGAAGTAGTGACGACAATAGTCGAAATACCTGTTCTAGAAAAATCGGCGGAAGTGATGCTTCCTGTTAAAGAGGATTCAGGTTTTGCGCCCAAAAGCAAATGGATTCAGATGGAGGGCGACAAATTGTTTTGGGCAATTCCGTCAACTGTTACTTGGGAAGAACTTTCTGAAATGAAACAGGACGTAAAGAACTTTGGTAATATAATGACTGTCATTAATTTAAAATATGATCCCTTGCAAAAATTCTTAACTGCAATCCGTGTAAGAATGGACAAGCCAAATGGCGGGAGCGGAGAAGGTGGAGGAGAGGAAGACGATTACACACCCTTCAAAGGATATTCTGGCTACATAACACAAAGTGGTCGCGGTATGGGACAATTACCGCCGGAGCCACTTTTGTCGCGATTTAATGAGAGTTATCAAAGTGCCCTGGCGTTAAAAAAGGAAAATGAGCTTGAATATATCGAACAGAAATTAGGCAAAGAGCTGAGTGAAAAACTTGGTAATTTTGGTACCAGGGAAAACACACGAAAATTTATAGAGAAAGTTAAGATCGGTGAAACGATGGGAGAAGGGGAGTGGAGTAATTTTGGGAGATCGACCGACAACACCTTGAAAATAGGTGATAAGTTTAAATCAGCCGAATTTTACATCAATGGTAAACCTGCCACAATTAAGGAGATGAACAAGGTGCCATATGACAAAATCCAAAAACTGAACATAAGCAGCGACAACAAAAACAACTATTTTATCGCGGTCTATATCAAATAGCTGGTAGTAGGCAAGTTGGGTTTTTTCAGCGGGGCATGGTTTCAATCTTCCCCCAATTTCCCCCATCTTTGGGGCTGAAATGAAACTACTGATCTTCGATACCACGCTCAACGGCCACCATTCCGATTACATCGGGCATTTGGTCCAATATTGGCACAGCCAACAAATTCAAGGTAAACTTTACGTTGTGACGCCCGCCGGACTGGCCGCCGCGTTACCCGAACGCTACCCGGCCGATTCGGGTATCCATTTTGTTGAGCTAAGCGAGGCGGAGGTACTAGGCAGCCAAGCGGCCGGACCGATGCAGCGCTCTTTTGCCGATTGGAATTTGTACATACAGCAGGCCGAGAGAATTCAACCGACGCACGCCTTGCTGATGTATGTTGATATTTTTCAGTTGGGCTTGTGGCTGGGCAAGAAATCGCCCTGCCCGGTGTCCGGTATATATTTCCGGCCCAGTTTTGGTACAAGTACAGGAGCGGGATGGCGGGAAAAATTAGTGAATGCGCGCAAGAAGTTTCTGCTCGAGCGAATGCTTTCTAATCCGACTCTGTCTACCCTTTTTTGCCTTGACCATTCGGCTGTTCCGGCCATCCAAAAGTTAACGTCCTCCGTCAAAGTACTCCCGCTTCCCGATCCGGTTCGGCGTTACGCTAGTGCACCCGAACGCGTCGAGAAGTTGCGGCAGTCGCTGAAAGTCAAACCCAATCGAAAAATATTCCTGCTGTTCGGCTGGCTCGATGAACGAAAAGGCATCGAACCGACGCTCGACTCGCTTGAACAAATCTCGGCCCAGGATAGTAGTCAGATAACGTTAGTGCTGGCCGGACCGATGACCGACAATTATCGTGTCACCATCGAGACGCGTTTGTCAACGCTGAAATCCGAGGCGCAAGTAATCGGCCATTTTCAAGAAATCAAAGGTACGGCGATTCAGGATTTTTTCGACCTGACTGATTTCGTGCTTACACTTTACCAGCGTCATGTCGGTATGAGCTCGATTGTGGTGCGTGCCGCCTTATCGGTGAAGCCAATTATTTCGTCCGACTTTGGCTATATGGGGCATTTGGTGGCGTCGGAGAAATTGGGGATTACTCTGGATTCAGAATCACCCGATGCCATTCAGCAGGCATTTCAAATGGCCTTGCGCAGCGGAGTACCCGCTTCTCAATCAGCCATGAATCAACTGGCCGAAGAAAACACCGCCGAGGCTTTTGCCGAGCAACTGTTGGCTGCCATGGTACCCCAGGCGTGAGACTATCCTCCCGAAATCGTACCCCAATTTCGGCTCAGACTACTTCCTTCCCAAAAGGCGTGAAGGATAAACTCATGAGCTTGAAATGTTGACGGGCAAAGGGAAGTCCGATAATGGTAATGGCCAAAATTACCCCGAAAAATAGGTGCGTCAGTGCGATCCAAATTCCGCCGACGAAGATCCAGATCACGTTGAAAATGGTGGACAGAAAACCCGAATCGCCGGGAACACTACGCACCTCGCGCCCAAAAGGCATCAGACTCATCAATCCAATCTTGAAACATTGCAAACCGAAAGGTATGCCGATAACGGTGACACAGAGTACGAAGCCCGCGATCATGTACTCGATAAAGACGACCAGCCCGCCGAAAATAAGCCAGAGGATATTGCCTAATAAATTCATGCAGATTAGTAGCGTTAATAATCAAAATACAAGTTATGCGTTTTCTACCGTGCCGTCCAACCTCCATCCACGGTAATCACCGATCCCACCATAAAATTGGCCGCATCGCTGGCCAGCAATAAAGCTACGCCCTGAATCTCGGCTAACTCGCCCCAGCGTTCGAGGGCGGTGGCGCCGACGATGAAGTTCTTCGCCTCGGGGCTGTTGGCGATGGGAATATTCATTTCAGTGAGAAAAGGGCCGGGACAGACGGCGTTGACGTTCACAGTGAAGGGTGCCAGTTCCAGGGCCAGG
>JBBSSJ010000384.1:0-3818 GCA_038242095.1 Cytophagales bacterium | reverse complement strand
TTTGGACGTATCCTTTTCCACCTTTACCGGCCTTGATTCATCTGCTAATTTGGGCGGATCGGCTTCAACATTTGCAATTCGGGCGCGATTTTCCACTTCAATCGAATCGGCTTTAACCTTTGCGTTCCGAGCGTGGTTCTCTACCTCAACGGAATCAGCTTCGGCTTTCGCAATCCGGGTACGGTTTTCAAATTCGATCGAGTCGGCTTTAACCTTCGCGATTCGAACATGGTTTCCAAACTCGATCGAATCAGCCTTTGCCTTTGCAATCTGGGTGCTATCTTTTATTCTGAGCGAGTCCGCGCTGCTTTTTACAACCTGAATCGGAGCGTTGGATCTGAGCGTATCAGCGGCTTCTTTGGCCTTGGCAGCTTCGTAGCGTTCTTTGTTTATTTTCCGTTGCTGCCTGGTTTGCGCCAGCGCGGGCATGGCCACGGCCAGGCTCACGAAAGTCAGGAGGAAAAGGATTTTATGAAAATTCATTGGGCAATAGCTTCTTGGGTATCCAGTGTTTCTAACGAATCTAGCGAAACGATATTGATTTGTCAAGAAGGTTTCGGGTTAGGAAAATGGAATTATATAGAAAAAGCAAGAATCCTGCCATAGAATTCCTGCTTTTTCAAGATTTAGCAAAATGCCTTAATATGCCCGTACCAGCTTGCCTTCGTGGTAGTTGACGTAAGCTTTATTCACAACTCGGTTGCCGCCCGGCGTCGGATAATCGCCCGTAAAGTACCAGTCGCCGATGTGCTTTGGACAAGCCTTATGCAGGTTGTCGACGGTCTGGAAAATTACCGCCAAATCGGCCTTCATATCCTCAGGGCGGATGATCTCGGCAATTTTTTGCGAAACCTCATCGTCGCTGAACATAGCGTAGAGTGCCTTGGCGTAGTTTGTTTTGTAAGCATTGCCCGCCGCCAGATTGGCCACACATTGGGCGTATACTTCCTCACGCATGAAATCCAGCCCGCGCTCTTCCAACAATTTTATCATCGCCCGGAAAGCCACAAAGTCCTTCATCCGCGACATGTCGATGCCGTAGCAATCCGGGAAACGGATTTGCGGGGCCGACGACACGATTACAATTTTCTTGGGGCCGAGACCGTCCAGCATGGTCAGGATACTCTTTTCAAGCGTGGTGCCCCGCACGATGGAATCGTCGATGACCACCACCGTGTCGATGCCCTTACGCACTACCTCAAACGTCGTATCGTACACGCTCGACACCAGGTCGTCGCGCAGGCTATCGGCGGTGATGAACGTGCGGGATTTGACATCCTTCGTCACCAGTTTTTCGATGCGCGGCCGGAACGAAAGCACCCGATCGAGTTCTTCCTCGAACAAAATGCCCTCCATGATCGCCCGCTTGCGCTTCTTGGCAAGGTACTCTTCCAGGCCTTCGATCATGCCGAAAAACGAGGTTTCGGCGGTGTTGGGAATATAGGAAAATATCGTGTTTTCAAGATCGTAATCGATCTCTTCCAAAATCTGTGGAATCAGCAGTTTACCCAACTCCTTGCGCTCGTTGTAAATATCGGGATCGGTGCCGCGCGAGAAATAAATGCGCTCAAAACTGCATGACCGCTTAGGCAGTTGCGGCAGGATCGCCATTTCGCTGTACTCGCCTTCTTTGTTGATAATCAAGGCACTACCCGGCGTCACTTCCTGGATTTGGCTGTATTCCACGTCAAAGGCCGCCTTGATGGCTTGTTTCTCCGAAGCCACCACCACGACCTCGTCGTCGGCGTAGTAGTAGGCCGGACGGATACCCGCCGGATCACGCATGACGAAGGCCGCGCCGTGGCCCGTAAGGCCGCACATGGCGTAGCCGCCATCGAAATCGCGACACGAGCGCTCCAACACGCGCTGCAAGTCAATGTTTTCTTCAATAATATCGGACAGCGTGGGGTTTTCCCAAATTCCTTTAAAACGGTCGAACACGCGCTGATTTTCCTCGTCCAGAAAGTGGCCGATTTTCTCCATCACCGTCACGGTATCTACATTTTCCTTGGGATGCTGCCCCAGAGACACGAGCTTGCTAAAAAGCTCATCCACGTTGGTCATGTTAAAATTGCCCGCTACCACCAGATTTCGGCTTCGCCAGTTACTTTGGCGTAGCATGGGGTGGCAGCTTTCGATTTCGTTGGTTCCGTGGGTGCCATAGCGCAGGTGCCCGAGCCACAATTCTCCGGTAAAGGCCAAATTTTCCTGCAACCAACTGGCGTCGTTAGCCTTATTTTTGTGGTCTTTAAGGCCCTTCCGAAATTTCTTGTGGATTTTTTGAAAAATGTCCGCCACCGGTTGCGGCTCCACCGAGCGGTAGCGGCTGATGTAGCGCTTTCCGGCGGGTACTTCGATTTTGATATTGGCGACCCCGGCCCCGTCCTGACCCCGGTTGACCTGTTTCTGCATCATCACCGACAGTTTGTGCACGGCGTAGAGCGGCGTCTCGTATTTGTCGATGTAGTGTTGATAAGGCTTGCGCAAACGAATCAGCGCAATACCGCACTCGTGCTTAATGGCTTCACTCATAGGGAGAATGAGGTTGTTTTTATTTAAAAAATTGGTTGCCAGTAGGTTATAAAATGATTCGCAATCGTTTTATAGTTTCTAAAACTATATACAGATCTTTTTGGTTCGGGCGATTGATAGCAAAAATACGAATTCTGCCGGGAGGGAAATCAGTTTTTAAAAGCCTTGGATAGTCGAAACGTTTGTAAAAATACAATTAAAAGATGTTTTAAAGCCCCGGCAGGGCGGCCGATTTTAAACGAATTCTTTCATTAAAAATAAACTTTCCCCAAGTTAAATCATTCCCTCTAAAAAGAAAACGGGTGCGGCCCAATCTTCTGGTCGCACCCGTCGATAAAATACAAGAAAAAGCCTTTCTACGCTTCCAATGCGCCGTTCATCGTTCGAACGGCATCGGCCGACTTGGCGAATTTCTCTTTCTCGGCGTCGCTCAGGCGGATGTTGACGATCTTTTCCCAGCCACCGCGACCCAGCACGACGGGTACGCCGATGCAAATGTCCTTTTGGCCGTACTCGCCATTAAGCATTACGCTGCAAGGCACAATGCGCTTCTGATTGCGCACCACGCTCTCGACCATCATCATAGCCGCCGCGCCGGGCGCATACCAGGCTGACGTTCCGATGAGTTTGGTGAGCGTTGCGCCACCCACCATGGTGTCGGCAGCTACTTTTTCAAGCTTCTCGGCCGACAGGAAGCGGCTCACGGGAAGACCGTTGTAGGTTGCCAGGCGGGTGAGCGGAATCATCGTCGTGTCGCCGTGACCACCGATCACCATGCCGTGGATGTCGTTGGGCGACACATCCATTTCCAGGGCGAGGTAGGTCTTGAAGCGGGCACTGTCGAGCGCGCCACCCATGCCGATGATGCGCTTTTTGGGCAGTCCCGACTCGCGCAGGGCGAGGTAAGTCATAGTATCCATCGGGTTGGAAACCACGATGATGACTGCTTTGGGCGAGTACTTAAGAATATTTTCGGTCACGGATTT
The DNA here is from genome assembly GCA_038242095.1 of Cytophagales bacterium. Lineage (GTDB taxonomy): Bacteria > Bacteroidota > Bacteroidia > Cytophagales > Spirosomataceae > Persicitalea. Next base: position 300 of record JBBSSJ010000384.1, on the reverse strand, counting down.
CACGATGCCCGCGTTGATGCCAATCAGGTCTTCGCGGCTCATGCCGGGCTTGCGCGGAATGCCGGAAGTGATCACGACGACATCCGAACCCTTGGTTTTTTCGTAATCATTAGTGGAGCCAATAGGCTTGGTGTTGAAGCCGAGCAGCGCGGCGGTCTGGTACATATCCAGGCATTTGCCCTCGGCGATGCCTTCCTTGATGTCTAATAAGACGACCTCCTCGGCCAGTTGACGACGAATGATGTTATCGGCGGTAGTGGCCCCAACGGCCCCGGCGCCTACGACGGTTATTTTCATGAT
>JBBSSJ010000383.1:0-3838 GCA_038242095.1 Cytophagales bacterium | reverse complement strand
CGCGGCTGCATTCCTGGCTTTCCTCAATCTCGGCCGCGCCGGGTCGGGTGGAGTAGCCGCCAACGTCAATAAACGTCGCCCCTTCGTCGACCATTTGGCCGGCTCTTTGCACTATTTCGACTAAATCTGCCCCAAACCGACTGCCCTCGTAGAAAGAATCGGGCGTACTATTGAGAATCCCCATCACAGCATGATGGTCGAGGTCGAGGAGCCGGCCCGCCATATTGCACGTTTTTTTGCTAACTTGCGTCACAAATTTCAGGACTAGTGGTGAATTTTGAATCTTGACTAAATTGAAACCTACCGAGGTCGAATACCAGGAAGTCATTGCGCATTGCCGGACGCTGTTTGCCAAAAAAAATCAGGACTACGGTACTTCCTGGCGCATTCTGCGGCTCCCGTCCATTACGGACCAAATCTACATCAAAGCCCAGCGCATCCGCACGATTCAGGACAAAGGAACGCAAAAAGTGCAGGACGGCATCGCGGAGGAGTTTGTCGGCATTATCAATTACTGCGTCATGGCACTCATCCAAATCGAGGCCCCTGACAGCAGTACCGTCGCCGATCCGTCCGACCTGCTGATACAATACGACCATCAGGCAGAAGCCGTAAAGAAACTCCTATTCAATAAAAATCACGATTACGGCGAGGCCTGGCGCGAGATGCGGGTCAGTTCCATGACCGACATCGTGCTGATGAAACTCCTGCGCATCAAGCAAATCGAAGACAACGCAGGCCTGACGCTCGTGTCGGAAGGCGTTAAATCCGGCTACCAAGACATGATCAACTACGCCGTTTTCTGCCTCATAAAATCAAATGGACTAGGTACCAACTAATCCATTTTCCATTATTAACTTTCCCTCGCACGGGCGACCCCGTTTCCATTAAATGAAAATTGCTGCTAAAATTGCCAGATTTATCGTTGGCGTATTGTTTATCTTTTCCGGGCTCATCAAGCTGAACGACCCCGTCGGTACCCAAATCAAGCTGGAAGAGTACTTCGAGGTTTTTGCGCAGGACTTGCCCGCGCTCTATGACTTTTTTATGGCGCTGGTCCCCCTTGCGCTCTATTTTTCGGTCATTTTGTGTACCGCCGAAGTGGTGTTGGGCATTGCGTTGCTGGTTCGGTACAAGCCCAAAGCTACGGCCTGGTTGCTGCTCGCGATCACCATTTTCTTTACTTTCCTGACCTTTTATTCGGCTTATTTCAATAAGGTGACCGACTGCGGCTGCTTTGGCGATGCCATTAAGCTGGAACCCTGGACTTCGTTTAGTAAGGATGTTTTTCTGCTGGTCTTGATTACCCTAATCGTCGTCGAGCGCCGCGCCTTTCGCTCCTTGCCGACGGGCATGATTGTGGCGATGGCTACGGTAATTTCGCTGGGTATCGCGTTCTACGCGATTAGGCATTTGCCGATCCTGGACTTGCTGCCTTACCGTGTGGGGGCGAACATTCCCGCGCAGATGAAACCTTCGGAAGAAATGCGTTATAAATACATCTTTGATCAAAATGGCAAAACGGTCGAATTCGAGAAATTCCCCAGCGACACGACTTTAGTATTTAAGGAAATGGTGTTGTTGAATGAGGACGCCAAACCAAAAATCACGGATTACCGCGCCTGGAACGACGATGGCGACCATACTGAGCAGACGTTCGAGGGAAATAAGCTTTTTATCATCATTAAAAATCTTAAAGATCTCAATACCGCGGCTTTCCCCGACATTAGAAAATTGGACGACGGTCTAAAAGGTAAAGATGTTACGCCCGTGATCCTGACGTCAGCGAGTAGCGCCGAGATCGATGACTTTATTCGTTCCCAACAATTGAAAGTCCCCTATCACTTTGTGGATGCCACGGTGCTGAAAACAATCTCGCGTTCTAATCCGGGTTTGTGGCTTTTGCAAAACGGCGTGGTGAAGGGAAAATGGCACTACAACGACACGCCTGATGCCGACGACGTCATGCAGAAACTCGGGAAGTAAAATGAAAAACATCTTTCTGGTTGGTATGCCGTCCTCCGGGAAGTCGACGCTGGGCCGTAAACTGGCGCGGGCGCTCGGGTATCGTTTCGTCGACCTGGATCGTCTGATCGTCAGGGAGCAGAAACAATCGATCTCCGAAATCTTCGCAACCCGGGGTGAGGATTATTTCAGGGATGTCGAGAGTCGCATTTTGCACGATACCCGCCCTGACCATCGACTCGTATTGGCAACGGGCGGTGGAACGCCCTGCTTTTTTGACAATATGGCATTCATCAAAACCAACGGCCTGAGCGTTTTCCTGCACGTATCGCCCCAGGAACTTGCCCAGCGGATTACCCTGCACGCCCGCGATGATCGTCCGCTGTTTTCGGGCGTAGTAGAGTTGGAAAAGGAACTTACCGACCGGTTGGCCAGCCGTCTTACCTTCTATGAACAGGCTGATTTGACGGTTTCGGGTACCATCGCCGTAGCGCAACTCCTGTCGTTGCTCCGGCCTTTGCAATAAAAAAGCGGAACCGGCTCTGGGGCCGATTCCGCGCTGCAATCATGGTTTAATTTTTAGAAAAAAGCACCCACGGACAGAATCACACTGACCGCACGGTTATTGGTCTGCACCGTATTGTAGGCCTGTGGATTATCAAGTTCGTAAGGCGGATAAGCTGACTTATACGTACTAAACACACCGGTTATGTCGGCAAAAAAGCGATCATTTCTATATCCTATGCCACCTGAATACAAAAGATTATTGCGGTCGATCCCGTCGGGCTTAGTCTTATACGGATCGCTTAAATACGCCACCCCCGCGCGAGCTCTGAAAGGCCCAGCTCGATATTCTCCCCCTACCCGCGCGTTGACGGAATTTTTGTAGGTAGACTCGATGTATTGACGATTTTCAGCACGGAATTTGGCGTTATCCGTAGCGGCCAGTGTTTTCGTGTTTACCTGCATTCCGCCGTAACCGATGTATTCCACGCTTGCGGTTAGAAATCCTTTTTGGCCAAAGAGGTAGGTTACCCCGCCCGAAGCGCGTAAAGGTGATTGGATTGTGTACTCAAAATCATTCGGCTGCAGGCCTACCTCGCTCAGTTTTTTTTCGGGAATGCCCACGATATCGGCCGTGACCAACTGGTTAAATGTTTCACTCATTCCCATGAAAGTAGGTGAGGTAACCGAAACTCCGAGCTGAATTGCGGGTGTAGCTTTATATATAGCGCCCAGCGTGACATTAACCCCGTTTCCCGAAACATTGAAATCCTCAGTATGAGTCGAGCCAAGAAAATTCTGTCCCGTTACGAACTTGTCTACCAAGGTGGAAGTATACTTAAACCTAATACGGTTGAAGCCAATTGAACCCCCGATGTATAGCTTGTCGTCGTAATTACCCGCGTAGGCAAGCGTCCATTGCGTGTGCGCGCCCGTAGATTCATAAGTGCCCCTTTGGTCGCTCAAACTTTGCTGATCGAGACTTACGTACGGAGGTCCCTTCTCGGTAGTCGGATCTATGGCATATAATTTAAAGTAAGCACCCGCCAGAGTCGTGGCCTGTTTGCTATTATCATCGTATTCTCCTATTAGCGTTTCAAAAGAAGCCCCGCGTTTATTCGCATCCTCAACCGCAACATCCACATAGCCGGACGGATTATTCTGGCCACGATACGAAAAAAGGTTTTGGAATGTTTGCTGACGCGTAAAGGAAATACCAATGCTGGTACGCTTCCACTTGCTGTCATAGCGGCTGGGCCTACCCGCAATGATTAGTGAGGCTTGTGCAAGGGAAGGACTCGTTTTGGTCTCCGTGATAGGAGCACCCGTGTAGGTGCTTTGGGTATTCAGGTTACGGAAAGCCGGGCTG
>JBBSSJ010000382.1:0-3884 GCA_038242095.1 Cytophagales bacterium | reverse complement strand
GGATCAGAAATTTGGTAATTGGCGTTGATTTGCGAAGTCCGAACTGCCGAAGGTCCGGCGAATGAGAATAGCCCCGAGTTGAGCGATAGGAACACTTCGGTTTTCTGGGCGAAGGAAGTTAAGGGAACGCTGGCGGCTAACGCCAGGACTAGGATTGCGAAGTGCTTCTTCATACGTTTTGGGAAAGGCTTGTCTAAATTAATATCCCTTGGGATGCAGCTTACGCGTGATTGGTTGGAAGCAGTCCACAGTATATCCCACTTATTTTCTTTCTCAAAATCCAGAGTATCGCCCAATTTGCAGTCCAGTTCGCGGCAAATGGCTTCCAGCGTGCTGAAACGAATGACTTTTTCTGTATCCTTATTTTGTGATATGAAAGTAGGCTTTCGTCAGTTCGAGTGGATTTAAACGCATTCCATGCTCTCGGCCACAAAAAAAGCCGCGTTCAGGGCAAATCCCAAATGCGGCTTAAAAAACTCTCAACTATCAACCGTCCACTATATTCACTTCTCCATCGGATACGCCTTCAGCAATTCAGCGGGCTTGTAAAACATGCCGTCTTTCGCGGTCGTCGCCCGCACTTTTTTGACTTGCTCGGCTGTGATGGCGGAGGCATTGTTGCCGAATGATTTCCTGACGTAGGTAAGTACCGACGCCACTTCGTCGTCGTCGAGCATACCGCCAAAGGGCGTCATGGGTACCTGTCCGGCGTAGTCCTTGCCGTTCACGGTGATGGGTCCCATGAGGCCTTTCAGAACGATCTTAATAAGACGATCCTCATTGCCGTTCACCCATTGGGTACCCGCCAGCGGCGGAAAGCCCGAGGCCGAAAGTCCCTGACCATCGGGTTGATGGCAGGTAGCGCAATAGCCGTCGCGGGAGTATATTTCTTTACCCTTTGCAAGTACGTCGAGCTCAGGAGCTTTTACTTTAATAACCGCCTGTTTCTCCTGCTTCGGCCGTACGAGTTGTCCGTTCAGGTGCGCCTCTGCAGTTTCAAAAGACTTTTCCATCCAGGAATCGAGCGGCATCTTTTTGGCCTCTTCCAGAATCGCCAGTCCCTTATCCTTATCCAGCCAGGAGGCGGCTACGATGGCTTCCAGCCGCACCCGGCCGTGCGGATCGCTTGCGGCCTTAGTCAGTAATTCGGCTTGATTCGGGATCTGATGCCCTACGTAGCGCACCACGCGCACGGCGGCGGCGCGGGCGTGGTAGTCTTTGGCGGCCAGCATTTGGTCAAGCAGCTTGCGGTCCACGCGGTCGAGGCCCCAGGTGGTCCAGAGCGCTTCCAGCAAGTGGTGTTCGTAGCGTGGATCTTTCTTGTTTAAAGACGCCACCCATTTCGTGATTTTGGGTAGTACTTCGGCGGGCTTGCGACCGCGTAATTCGCGCTGGGTACGATAGCGGGTGCGGTACTCCGGGAGTTTGAGGTTGTCGAGCAATTGCTCCACGCTGGCTCCGGCCACTTTGGCGGGCTTCACCAACGGGCGCGACGGGTAGGTGATGCGGTAGATACGTCCGTGCACGTGGTCGCGTAGCGGGTCGCGGGCGTTGTGTTGCATGTGACCGATCAGGACGTTGTGCCAGTCGATGAAGAAAAGCGAACCATCGGGGGCGAATTCCATGTCGACGGGCCGGAAATTGCGGTCGTCGCCTTTTACCAAATCCATCACAAAATTACTCTTGTAGCCCGTACCGTCGTCTTTGAGCGTGTGCATCTTCATGCCCAGGAAACCGATGGTGTTGTTGATCAGGAAATCACCCTGTACGTTATCGGGAAAGTGGTGGCTCGACACGAATTCCAGGCCCGACGTAGGCCGCACGCGCTGATCGTCCTGAATGAGCTGCCTGCCTTTGTCCATGCCTTCACCGTACATGGGCTTGACGCTGCCCGGCATCATCCAGCGCACATCGGGGCTGGAGGTTTCGGCATAAATCTGCTGTCCCCATTCGTCGAAAGCAATACCCCAGGGATTGGGAATGGGCAATTGCGCCACGCGCTCCAGCTTATGAAGCTGCGGGGCGTAGCGGTAAAAACCACCGTTGGTAGCCCGAACGGTGCCGTAAGAAGTCTCGACATCGGTGTGCAGAAACACGCCCTCTCCCATATAAATAGCCCCCGATGGATCGGCCACGTAAGCGCTGATCTCGTGATGGGTATCGTGGTCGTCGAAGCCACTCATGATCACAGTTTTTTTGTCGGCCTTGTCGTCACCGTCGGTATCGGTGTAGAGCATCAGGTTGGTACCCTGCGACACGTACACGCCTTCGGGCGTGATCTCAAAGCCGACGGGGACGTGCAAGCCTTCCACAAAAATGGTTTGCTTATCGGCCTTGTTGTCGCCGTCGGTATCTTCAAAAATGATGATCTTATCGTTTGGCTTGCTGTCGCCCGCCTTGTAGGCCGGGTAGCTGGGCATCGTCACGACCCACAGGCGGCCTTTGTTATCGAAAGTCATCTGCACGGGATTGGCCAGGTCGGGAAATTCCTTTTCGGAGGCGAATAGCTCAATCTTATAGCCGGGCGCGGGTTTCAATTTATCCAACGCCTCCTGGCCGTACAGGTACGTCAGGCTGCCGTTGGCTTCGGGGTTGAAGTTGGTTTTGACGGGTGGCAGCTTGCGGGTGCGCTTGTCGGCGGTAGCCACGTCGTAGCGGATGCCGTCGAAGTCACCGGCCGCGACCCAAATCGCCGTATCGCGGATGGCGGTCATCTGCTGAATTTTTTCGATTTCGTAAGGATAATTGTCAGGACCGAAGGGATTGAAGCGACGGCCCCAGGCGTGCACGCCGTTGGGAATCTTGTAGTCATTAAGCCACATCCAGTTTTTCTCCATCACGGCCTCATGTACCATTTTACGATCCACGTTGGCTTTGGGTTTCTCCTTGCCAAAAAGCTGATCGGCCAGTAGCACGGCCAGCTTCTCATAACCCGCATCGGTGAGCTGCGAACCGTCGATGGTCAGTGGCTCGACGCTGTTGGCATACCAGCCTTTCGAGGGCGTGTAGGCGTCGACAAACAGCACGTCGTTTTCCTCGCACACCTCCCGCATGGCGTTGGTATACAGCAGCAGGTTTTCGTTTATCTCTTTGCCATCGGGTACGTCGACCTTGTCCGAAATGTCCTCGTACGCTATGGGCGAGACAATGGCCAGCTGCGGATTGCCTGCGCCGTTGTAGCGCTGGAATTTGGTATGCTTAATAAAAGCGGTTAGCTCAGCCTTATAGTTCTCCAGCCCAGCCGCACCCTGAAAAGATTCACTGAATCCGAAGAAACCGACGATGATCTCGGCCCGCAGGCGGGTTAGCCATTCGTCGTCGGAGGGGAATTGGCCCTGACTGTCGGAGGGATTGGCGTATTCGGTCTGAAATTTCTCGGCCCCCGGAAAAGCCCAGGGCGAAAAGCGCGCCGAACGCGGCCGGAATCCGGGGGTATCACCGGGATCGCACATGTTGCGGATAAAGAGTTGATTGTCGGGATAGCGCACCTGCAACTCGGTTTCAAAATGGCCGTAGTTGTTCATGCGGGAGCCCAGGTTACCGCCGACTAGAAAAATCCGCGAGCCCTGTTTGAGCTGTAAGGGCTCATCCTGAATAAAACGGAAGGCAGTGAAGAAAATGAGGCTCAGCGCGATAAGGATGAGAACGCCGCGAATGCCTTTTTTGACGGGTTTGGACATGTTTTTATGATTTTATTGGTTGATTTCAAAGACGTGCTTTTGTGGATTAACGTCTTTTCATAAGTAAAGTTAATTTCAACGCCTATATACCCCGAAAGCACCTTAAAAAGATGCTTTCGGGGCAATGAAGGAATAGTGGGAAGCCCAGGATCAATACCCCGGATTCTGCTTCAACTTGTTGTTGTTACGGATTTCGGCGGTTGG
>JBBSSJ010000381.1:0-3897 GCA_038242095.1 Cytophagales bacterium | reverse complement strand
AAGTTTCTACGAGGAGTTTGCCGCCCGGCGGCAGCGTTTTGCTTCCGACGACATCGAGAACCGTTACCTCAACGCCGGTAACCCCGGCACGTCGACCAACTCGGGCGGTGCATCCGATTGGCGGTTAGCCTCCGAGTTTGCTAAGGTCAACTTCGCGCTCGACAATAAGTACTTGCTGGACCTGACCGTGCGCCGCGACCGCTCCTCGCGCTTTGCTCTGGCCAACCGCATAGCATACTTTCCGGCGGTGTCGGCAGGCTGGCGCATTTCCGAAGAAGGGTTTATGAAAAACGTGACCTGGCTGGATGATTTGAAGTTTCGCGCGGCCTGGGGCCAAACGGGTAACCAGGAAATTGGTAACTACAACCGTTTCGGAATCTTTGGTACCAACGCGGCCCAGAACTTCTACGATTTGAACGGGGCTAATACTTCGGCCGTGCAGGGCTACGACCGGACGCAGTTTGCCAACCCCAATGCCAAATGGGAAACTACCACGTCGACCGACTTCGGCTTTGATGCTACGCTGCTGAAAGGACGCGTTGATGTTAATTTCGACTGGTTTAACCGCACGACGACGGATATGCTGTTCCGACCCGATGTGCAGCGCACGCAGGGCGTTGCTACCGTACCGTTCCAGAACATAGGCTCGATGCGTAACAAGGGCGTCGAACTCGGCCTCAATTACAACAGTCGCTCTACCAATGGAGATTTCACTTATTCGATCGGCGGCAACGTTTCCACCTACCGCAACGAGGTCATAAAACTGACGGGCGATCCCGCTACGCAATACTTCGGTTTCACGACGCGGTTGCCCGCCATGAGCGTAACGCAGGCGGGCTATCCGATCGGCTCGTTCTACGGCTACACCCTCGATGGCTTCATCAATTCGGATGAGGAGGGTAAAGCCCTGCCGCCGCAGTTTGGCGGTGGCGTCAACAACAAGGCGGGTAACTTCCGCTTCCGCGACGTGAATGGCGACGGCATCATCAATGCTTCCGACCGCTCTATCATCGGCAGCCCGCATCCTACGTTCTCGTACGGACTCAACGCCAGCGTAAGCTACAAGAGCTTGCGCTTGGATGTATTTGGTCAGGGCGTGCAGGGCAACCAGATTTTCAATTACGTGCGCTACTGGACCGACTTCCCGACCTTCGCCGGCAACCGCAGCACGCGGATGCGCTACGAATCATGGGAGCCGGGCAAAGTCGACCCGAAGCTGCCCATTCTGCGCTCCAACGACGTGATTTCCAGCCAGCCTTCTACCTATTATCTGGAAGATGGTTCGTACCTGCGCATCAAGAATATTCAGCTTACCTACACTATTCCCGGCCAGCTGCTGTCGCGCCTCGGTCTGGGCAAGGCGTCGGTGTACCTACAGGGACAAAACTGGTTCACGTTTACGAAGTACACCGGACTGGATCCTGAGATCAACCTGCGTAACTCCAACGGCAATGACCAAGATAAGCAAATTGGGGTTGATGAAGGTGCATACCCAGCCTACCGCGCCACGATCATAGGATTGAGTTTGAGTTTTTAATTGTTTTAAAATCTTGAAATAAAATATAAAATGAAAAAAATAACCTACCTCGCCAGTCTGCTTATGATCGGGCTGGCTACTTCCTGCAGCGATGACTTTCTGGAAACCAGTCCCAAAGGCGCGCTTTCGCAGGAAACCCTCAAAAATCGCGCGGGTGTCAACTACCTGCTCACCGGTGCCTACTCCCTGCTCGACGGTGTGGGCGCGGGCAACACGACCTACCACAGTTCGGCCGACAACTTCGTATACGGCAGCATCGCCGGTGCCGACGCCTATAAAGGCACGATTGCCGGTGATCAGCCCGAAATGTCTTTGATCGAACAACGGCAAATTCAACCCGACAACAACTACTTTCGGGGTAAATGGCAGGCCGTGTACGACGGCGTGGCGCGTTCCAATGACGTAATGCTGCTCGTGGATCAGGTCGATGAACTGACCGAAATTGAGAAGACCCAGATCAAAGCCCAGGCTCGTTTTCTGCGCGGACATTACCACTTTGAAGCCAAGAAAATGTGGAACATGGTGCCTTACATCGACGAGAAAGCCTATGATCCCTCCGACCTGACCAGTACCCGTGTTCCGAACGACAAGGATATCTGGCCGAATATCGAGGACGACTTCAAATTCGCTTTGGAAAACCTGCCCGAAACCCAGACTCAGAAGGGCCGGGTGACCAAATGGGCCGCTGCCGCCATGTTAGGCAAAGCCTATTTGTTCCAGCGCAAGTACGCTGAGGCAAAAGCCCAATTCGACGCCATCGTGGCCAGTGGCCGCTATAAATTGATGGATCGGTACAGCGACAACTTCCGCGTGGCGACCAACAATAACGCGGAGTCGATTTTTGAGGTACAGAACTCCGTCAACGACGGAGCACCCGGCGGCGAGAACGGCAACCAGGGGGCGACGCTCAACTACCCCTACGGTGGTGGCGGCGTGACAACCTGCTGCGGTTTTTACCAGCCCTCGCAGGATCTGGTCAACTCCTTCAAAACGGAAAATGGCTTACCCTTGATCGAGAAATACGATAATTCCGACGTCAAGAGCGACCAAGGCATCGAAGCCAACCAACCCTTCACGCCCGATATGGGCGAGTTTGACCCGCGCCTCGACCACACGGTGGGTCGCCGGGGTATTCCGTTCCTCGACTGGGGCGTGCATCCCGGCAAGGCGTATATCCGTGATCAGGCCTACGGCGGTCCTTACTCGCCCCGCAAGCACTTGATGCTGCGCGCTGACGTGGGTACCAACACGTTCTCGGGTAACCCCCGCCTCAACGCCAATAACTACCGCATGATTCGCTACGCGCATGTGTTGCTGATGCTGGCCGAGGCTGAAATAGAACTGGGTGACCTCAAACGGGGCCAGGAATTGGTGAATATGGTCAGGAAGCGCGCGGCCAATCCCGACGGTTTCGTGAAAACTGCCGCTGGACAACCCGCCGCTAACTATGTCATCAAGGAATACGCCGCAGGTGATCCCGCTTTTGCCTCGGCAGAAGCCGCACGCGCCGCGGTGCGCTTCGAGACGCGAATCGAACTGGGTATGGAAGGCCACCGCTTTTTCGACCTTGTGCGCTGGGGAATTGCTGATCAAGTGCTGAATGCTTACTTTGAAAGCGAAAAAGCCAAACGTACGTACTTCAACGGCGTTAATTTTATCAAAGGCAAGCACGAGTATTACCCTATTCCGTTGCAGGAGATCGTCAATTCACAGTTGGGTGGAAAGCCCACTTTGAAGCAGAATCCGAATTATTGAGGAGCGCCTGTAATTGCGTAATTGTTAATTTATTTAAAGGGCCGCTTTCTTTCGAGAGTGGCCCTCTTTTTTGTAAAACAAAATGTGCTGGTACGGGTTTTTAAGATTGTATTACTGAACCGCTTAACTTCTTGCGCCATGTTAAAGAATCCGACTTTCGCCGCCGTCTTCTCAACCGTTTATCTCGTTATTTTCGCTGCTCTGGTAGCGTTGGGCTATTCTGATGTTGGGGCGGCTATGTTCATACTTTCGCCTTTACTGGTGCTTTGGATGACGTATATTGTACTGCGTTACGGCGAGGCGTCGGGAAGGACTTTCGACGAATATTACTCCGACGATGTTGATATTCGAGCGGATAAGCTGCGGGAGTAGAAAGGCTTTTATTTTTTGAAATATTTTTCCAACGACAAAGGGGAGTCCTTTTCAATGAGTGCCAGCAAAGTACCATCGGGACTAACAAGAAGGTAGGACGGAGAAATGGAAAGACCGTACCTTATCATAAAATTTCGGGAGTCGGGAATAGGAACGAAGCCCAGCTTGAACGTATCCACCGCAGCCAGGCATTCCTGCACCGAAGACATGGTAATGCCCAACGACACTAGTTT
>JBBSSJ010000380.1:0-3908 GCA_038242095.1 Cytophagales bacterium | reverse complement strand
CTCGCTCGTAGCCGACTTCCACCGCAACCTGCTGAAAGGCGGCATTTACCTTTATCCTGCTACCCCCGAAAAACCCGATGGTAAGCTGCGGCTGCTCTACGAATGCTACCCGCTGGCTTTTATCGCGGGCGTGACGGGTTGCCAGGCTTTTAGCGGCCCTGGGGAGGCCACCCTGAACATCAAACCAACCGGAATGCACCAGCGTGCGCCGCTTTTCATTGGAGCGCCGGACATGGTGGAGGAATTGATGAGTTTTTATCAAAAATAAATTATGAAAAAGCGTGATTTTCTAAAAATTGGTGGAGCTGGTATTTTGGGTTTAGGACTTAAAACCCAGGACGCTGAGGCAGCGCCCGCCCGCTGGCACCGACAAACCTTTAATATGTCGGGTTACGGAGCGCCAAAAATTGACACGGTGCGCATCGGGTATATCGGCCTTGGTAACCGGGGCAGCGGGGCGGTCAAACGGATCGTCAATCTGGAAAACGTCGAGGTCAAGGCCATCTGCGACATCCGCCCCGAGCAAGTCACGGCGGCGGCCAAAGCTTTTGCGGGTACTGCGCATCAACCCGAGCAGTATTCCGGCTCGCCCGATGCCTGGAAGAAAGTCTGTGAGCGCGACGATATCGACCTCATCTACATCTGCACGCCTTGGAGCCTGCACACGCCGATGGCGCTCTACGCCATGGAACAGGGAAAACACGCCGTTACCGAAATTCCGGCCGCGTTGACGATCGCCGACTGTTGGCGGCTGGTTGAAACTTCGGAGCGTACCCGCAAGCATTGCATGATGCTGGAAAACTGCTGCTACGATTTCTTTGAACTCCTCACGCTGAACATGGCACGGCAGGGCTACTTTGGCGAAATCGTTCACGTCGAAGGGGCATACATCCACGATATTCTGGATTCCTTTTTCGATAAATCCAGGCGCTACGACTTATGGCGGCTACGCGAAAATCAGCAAAGTGGCAATCTGTATCCTACCCACGGCCTCGGCCCTATTGCCCAGGTACTTGACATCAATCGGGGCGACAAGCTGGATTACCTGGTTTCGATGTCCACCAATGATTTCATGATCGCGCCCCGCGCCCACGCGCTGGCGGCGAGCGACCCGGATTTTAAGGAATTCGCCGGAAAAACGTTTCGGGGTAACATGAATACGACAACGATTCGGACTCAGAAGGGCAAGACGATCATGCTGCAACACGATGTCAGTTCGCCCCGGCCCTACTCGCGCATTCATCTCGTGAGCGGCACGAAGGGCGTTGCTCAGAAATACCCACTGGACGGCGAGCGCGGGCGTATTTCGCAGGGACACGAGTGGATTTCGGACGAAGAATACCGGGCTTTAGAACAAAAGTACCAGCCCGAAATTGTGAAGCGTATCGGCAAACTGGCCAAACAGGTCGGGGGCCACGGCGGAATGGATTTTCTGATGGATTGGCGGCTCATCGACTGCCTGCGCAACGGTCTGCCGCTGGACCAGGACGTGTACGACGCCGCCACCTGGAGTTCCATTGTGCCGCTGAGCGTGCAGTCGGTTGCCAATCGTTCCAGCTCGGTCGATGTTCCCGATTTTACCAATAGTGCCTGGAAAAATAATAAGCCCGTGGATATTTCGATGGCCGAGGGCGGGAATACGAAGGTAAAATTGTGAAAGGTATACGATCCCTGTAAACTGATGTCCTGACAGTTTTCCAAATCTCTCACCCCCGGATTGGGTACGGCTGTAGAACGGTTTTTTTAGCGTTAATTGACCGCCGTTCTACCTTCCTAAAAACTACAAAAAGATGCTACAAATTTTTGAAAATAAAGCGCAGCTCAGTACCGCTGCCGCCACATTTTTCGTCAAGGCAGCCCGGGAAGCGGTGCAGCAACGCGGCCGATTTACGGTAGCGCTCACGGGCGGCTCCTCCCCCGACCTACTCTATACCCTATTGACGCAACCTCCATACGCCGGGCAGGTGCCTTGGGATAAGACGTATGTTTTTTGGGGAGACGAGCGCTGGGTTCCCCTGACCGACGAACTTAGCAACGCCCGGATGGCGCAGGAAACGTTGCTCGGCAAAGTACCCGTCCCGGCCGAACAAATATTCCCCATGTGGGCCAAAGACACTTCGCCCGAGGATTTCGCCGCGCGCTACGAAGAAACACTAAGGCAACATTTTGGCGGCGAAGAGCCCCGGTTTGATTTGATTCTGCTCGGCATGGGCGACGACGGACATACGGCATCGCTTTTTCCGGGCACCGCCGTGTTGCAGGAGCACTCGCACTGGGTACGGGCCTATTACCTCGAACCGCAGTCCATGTACCGCGTAACGCTCACGGCTCCGCTCATAAATCAAGCTCGGGTGGTTTGTTTTCTGGTGTTTGGCGACAAGAAAGCGCCCGCCCTGCATCAGGTACTGGAAGGCGATCGTAATTCCGAACAATACCCCGCGCAACTCATTCAAGCCGAAAGCGGGGAAGTGCTGTGGTTCGTGGACGAAAGCGCGGCGGCGAAATTGGGGTGAATAGCGTTGTTCATTGCCGCGTAAAATACGGAAGCCTGTCCAGCGGCACGTCGATGGTTTGCACCTTGGGACCAACTACTTTGCTACCGTCTTCGCCGTGCCAGGTACCCGGTGGAAATGTGACCGAGCGGCTTCGGGTGCCTTTCTGCGTAACGGGTGCTACCAACAAATCTGCTCCCAGCATGAACTGATCGACGATTTTTCCATAATCTGAATTCGGATAATTGTATAGCATGGAGCGGGCGATGGGTTCGCCTGTTTTGGCGGACTCCTTGGCCAGCGCCACAATTTTTGGCCCGAACTCCTGGTGAAGCTTTGCCATTTTTAAACAAATGGCGTTGTTTTCGGCGTTCAGGACGCGCCACGGAGCCACTGAAAACTGCATCATGGGCATCAGGGCGTGGACCTGCGCCGACCGCACGACCAACTCCTGATCCACGACGGCCCCTTCCCGGAAGGCCATCCACTGACCGCCGCCGATCATGTCGGGACAGACGTAGGCATAGCCCATCAGGCCCTGCGCCACGATATCAGGAATGAGATTCCGAAGGTCGGACCAAGAATGGTCTTTGTCGCTCAACCGCTGCACCAAATTGGTCCCGGCCATTTTGAAGGATGCACGATACTCATTCAGACCGTATTCCAACCCAATCTTGCCAAACAGCATGGTGTGGTCGTTGGGCGTGGCCGGGTGACGAGACACCAGACTATCGTCGTAGTACTTCGCATCGCCCGCATCCAGTTTGAACCCGTCTACACCGTACTCGTTCGTGAGGTGGTCGAGCTGCGCGTGAAACCATTTCTGGGTATCAGGATTGGTCAAATCCAGCAGGGCGCTATAACCATTCCACCAAGAAACTACCGCCACCTGATCCTGGGTATTTTTGGTCCAATCCACGGGTTTACCGTGCTGGTTGCGCAGCAGCAGGCCGCCCTGCCGGGCCAGATGCCGAAAATTTTCGGAGTCCGGACTGACGAACGGACAAATCCACACCATTACCTTGAAGCCCATGCCGTGCAGTTCCTTCATCATCTCTTTGGGATCGGGAAAGCGGCTGGCCGCAAACTCCCAAGTTCCGTAATTCTCCTGCCAGGTATCGTCGATCATCAGCACGCCGGGCGGGTAGCCCTTGTCGATGATGTTGCGGGCGTATTCCAGAATCCGGTCCTGCCGCTGATCGTACATCAGCTCGATCCAGGTATTGTACTGCGGAATGGCGAACATCGCGGGATCGGGAATCCGGCCATTGGGCGGAAAAAACTTTTTCGACACAAAAAGATAGGCCGATTGCAGATCGTCCCCCGCTTTACCGCTCTGGACTACGCCTGTGCGGCTCGTGACCGTGAGTTTTCCCTTCTCGAAAACGTATTTGATGGGTTCCTCGCACCACACGT
>JBBSSJ010000379.1:0-3922 GCA_038242095.1 Cytophagales bacterium | reverse complement strand
CCCAAAACTCAACCACAAAGCCCGCCAACGTAACGATCGGGCCGACGGTCAGCCCCAGCACGCCGAAACCAAATTCTTCGCCGTCGAGGCTCATGATGACAAATCCAGCTAAGATAATACCCAGTCCCAGCAGCATCAGCCGGTAATTCATGGCCCGAAAGGGGAGTTGTTCTTTGTTGGGAGACATAATTTTTTGGTTGAAGGATGAAAGGGTAGAAGGGTAGAGGGTTGAAGGTGGAAAGGGAAACCCGTATCTGTAAATTTTAAGTATGGGATGTTCTATTTTTAGCCGAAAGCCAAAAGCTACTCAATAAAGATCGTCAAGGGACATTTTGAGGTAGCGGTGCAGCGATTGGGTCGTACTTACGATTCCGATCATAATGCCCAGCACGAGCATAAGACCAATAACCAGCACCAGTTTGTCGTATTCCTGCAGGAGAATCAACCCTTCCACGTTGCGCACGGCGGCCTGTTGCAACAGCATCAGAAAGAAAGCGGCGATCAGCGCACTCACGATTCCCTGCGTCGCACCGCGCATCAGGAAGGGACGCTGGATAAAACCATTGGTGGCACCCACCAACTGCATGCTGCGTATAAGGAAGCGTTGCGAGTAGATCGCCAACTTAATGGTATTGTTGATGAGTAACACAATGATAATCATCATCACAACCGCGAAGGAGGCGAGAATAATGTACAGCTTCGTGATATTCTTATTGATCGCGTCAGCCAGATTTTCCTGATAGACGACTTCGTACACGCCGTTCATTTTTTCAAGATCAGCCTTGATGGCTTGCAGCTTGCTCTCCTCAAAGTAATCCTCCTGTACCCTGACCCGGTAGCTGTCACGTAACGGATTTTCACCTAGGAAAGCAGTAAAGTCCTCCTTGGTTCCTTCCATAAACTCGGCGGCGGCGGCCTCCTTCGAAACGAAGTCGATAGCCGCACTGTCGGCGGTGCGCTGCACGTAGGGCTTTCCCTTGATTGAAGTCAGAATCGAATCGCGCCCGGCTTCGGAAGTAGTCTTGTCAACAAAAACCCGCACCTCGATATTTTGGCGGATGATTGAGACGAGTTTTTTAGATTGCACCACGAGTAGCCCACAGAACCCAATCAGGAAGAGGGCTGCCGTGAGGCTGATGATAATCATGGTGTTGGGATAGCTCCCGATTTTTTTCTTTTTGGCCATGAACGAAGGTTCCAGGAAAGGACGGGGCAAAACTACCACTTAATCCGCGAAAGGCAGAGGAAGCGGGCGAGGCTTAACTATTTTTAACTAAAATGAGCGATAGTGCTAATTACGCTTATCCAACTCATCTCTGATCTTTGCGGCTTTCTCGTATTCTTCGCTGCTCAGGGCTTCCTCCAGCATTTTTTGCAGGACATCATTCGACAAATCCCGAATTTGATCCGTAAATGAGCCCTTGGTACGCAACGTCTCGCGCACCAGATCATCATCGTTTTTCTCCTCCGCTTCCCCGGTGTCATTGGTCACGATGCCCGCTTCCGACAGAATGGTTTCGTAAGTGTAGATCGGCACGCCAAACCGTAAACCGATCGCGATGGCGTCGGAAGGGCGGGAGTCGATCTCGACCTCGCGCAAATCATCCCCACAAACGATTTTGGCGTAAAAAATACCCTCGCTCAGGTCCGAAATGACGATTTCCTTCAAAGTATAATTGAGTGCCTCAGCGAATGACTTGAACAAATCGTGCGTCATGGGCCGGTTGGGGACGATGTTCTCAATTTGCACGGCGATGGCCTGTGCCTCAAAAACACCAATGATGATGGGCAAACGGCGATTGCCGAGTTCTTCGCCCAGCACCAGGGCAAATGAGCCAGTCTGCGATTGGCTGGGCGAAAGGCCCAATATTTCTAACTTGATTTTTTTCACTGGTTCTACTTGTGGTTGCGGCGGCAAACCGCTGTAACCATGAGGCAAACGATTTGGAATCCGGAAATAAAAATGCAAAAATAGAAAACCCGCCCTGCATTAAAAAATGCCGGACGGGCTGAATTCTGATCAGGCAAATTATTTTCCTGCCTCCACGGCTTTGGTCAGGCGGGGCAGGATGTCGAATACGTCGCCCACGATGCCATAATCGGCGGCTTTGAAGAAAGGTGCTTCGGGATCTTTGTTGATGACCACGATGACCTTGGAACCGTTGACGCCCGCCAGGTGCTGGATAGCGCCCGAGATGCCACAGGCAATGTACAGGTTGGGCGCTACCTTGATGCCCGTCTGCCCAATGTGCTCGTGGTGTGGCCGCCAGTCGAGATCCGAAACCGGCTTAGAGCAACCGGTAGCCGCGCGTAGCGCTCCAGCCAGGTCGAGAAGTGGCGCCCAATGGTCGGGACCCTTCATGCCGCGCCCACCCGACACGATGATGTCGGCATCGTTGAGCGAGAGCTCCGAATCGTCCTTTTCGACATTCAGTACTTTGGCGGCAAAATCAGATTCGCGCAGGGTAGGGGCGAATACTTCCACTGTAGCTTCGGCAGCGGTTTCGGCCACTTCTACGGCGTTCTTACGCACCACCAGGACCTTCACCGCCGAATTCATCTCGACGGTCGCGAAGGCTTTGCCGCTGTAAATGGCCCGGGTTACTTTGAAGCCGCCGCTCGTTTCAGGCAGTTCCGTAACGCCTGATACCACGCTGGCTTTCAACTTGGCCGCAGCACGCGCCGCCACGGCGTCGCCTAGGCCCGATTTGCCCAGCACGATCACCTCGCTGCCTTCCTTTTCGGCGGCTTGTACCAGTACGTCTGCGTAGGCTAAACTGTTTTCGTGGGCGAGTTTCTCGTCGGCGACGTGCAGCACTTTGGTGGCCCCAAAACGGCCCGCCGCTTTCAATGCGTCGTCGCTTACTTCGCCGATGGCAAGTACCGTCGCGGTCGACCGGGTACTTTCGGCTACCTTGGCCCCATAGTAAATCGCTTCCTGCGATGACTTCTTGATAGCGCCATTATCTATTTCTACAAAAATTAATACAGACATTTTTTTTATGATGAGTGTTGAGTGATGAATTATGAATGACGTTTGATAAGCGAAATGGTTTTTGCCATTCATCACTCATCATTCATCTTTTCTACAATACCTTAGCTTCCGTACGCAACAGCGTAATCAGTTGTTCGGCGTTCTCGGCGGGGATCATTTTGCATTCGACTTTGGGGGCAGGGAGGGTATATTTTTCCAGCGTCGTCATGTCGTCGACCGCCGCGGGTGGTACCACGTTGAGCGGCTTGGAGCGGGCGGTCATGATGCCGCGCATGTTCGGGATTTTCCACTCGGCGATAGGTTCCTGACATCCCAAAACCAGCGGTAGCATAGCTTCCAGATTTTCTTTGCCGCCGTCTATTTCACGGGCAAAGGTGGCCTTTCCATCGCTGACTTCCAGCTTCATCACCGGCGAGTAGGAGGGGATGCCCAGCATTTCGCCGACTAGCCCGTGCACTACGCCACTGTTGAAGTCGATGGATTCGCGGCCCATCAGGATCAAATCATAGGCGTTTTCCTTAGCAATGTTCGCGATTTGCGCCGCCACAAAGTACGAATCCAGCGGCTCGGTATCGACCCGGATGGCGTCGTCCGCCCCGATGGCGAGGGCTTTTCTGATTTGCGGCTCGCCGTCGGCGCTGCCTACATTGAGCACCGTTACGGTGGCTCCGAGTTGTTCTTTTAACTCCACCGCCCGAGCCAATGCATAGTCGTCGTAAGGACCTATGATGTAGGGTATGCCGGTTTTGTTGAACTTTGTGTCGTTATCGGTAAAAGAAATCTTAGCCGTCGTATCGGGCACATTAGTTATACAAACGAGTATTTTCATAGTTGGATTTAAGGTTGGGAAAACTTGATCGATACGCTACCGTATCCTTGATTGCGAAGATACGGAATAAAAATAATAGTATGCAAGCATAACACTTT
>JBBSSJ010000378.1:0-3922 GCA_038242095.1 Cytophagales bacterium | reverse complement strand
GGGATATTATTTTTATCCTGCTCTTTTCGGTATTGATGGTGGCCAGTAACTTTTACCTTATCCCCCGTTATGGTTTCAACGGAGCGGCGGCGGCCTCGCTGTTTTCCGTGGTCATTTACAATCTGGTAAAACTATTTTTTATCCGCCAAAAACTCCGTATCCAGCCTTTTACAACCAATACGCTTAAGGTCTTTTTGCTGGGCGGAGCCGCCTACGGTGCCACGCTGCTAATTCCCCACGCGACTGACCCTACGCTAATCCGTACATTACTCGATATGCTCGTGCGTTCGGTGGTGGTGACGACCATTTTTGGGGGTGGAGTCCTGTTGTGGCGCGTGTCGGAAGACATCTCGGCGGGTTTCGCGGCAGGATGGCGGTATGTTAGCTATCTTTGGCAGAAAATTTGAACCTCCCCGACGCATGATCTCAAGCCAGAAACTCGTGGCGGCACTTTTCAAGAAGCCGTATAGTCAGTACCAGCTCAGTACCTACGATCCTACCCAACCCGTAAAACTCGTGATCGGGTCGGGCTATTCGAATGTGAAAGGCTGGCTGCACACCGATATCGAAACGCTCAACATCTTAAAAGCGGACGACTGGGCGGCCTATTTCCCCGAAAATTCGGTGGACCGAATTCTGGCCGAGCACGTATGGGAACATTTCAG
Organism: Cytophagales bacterium; assembly: GCA_038242095.1. Taxonomy (GTDB): domain Bacteria; phylum Bacteroidota; class Bacteroidia; order Cytophagales; family Spirosomataceae; genus Persicitalea. The sequence goes on along the minus strand of JBBSSJ010000378.1, from coordinate 3,257 downwards.
CGAGGCCGACGGCAAGCTGGCCTTCCGCAATTGCCACACGTTCCTGAAACCCGGCGGTGTGCTACGCGTGGCCGTGCCGGACGGTTTTCATCCCAATCCCGAGTACATCGAGATGGTAAAAGTTGGCGGCACGGGCAACGGGGCCGACGACCATAAGATCCTGTACGACTACCGGTTGATGTCCGAATTTTTGCAAGAAATTGGTTTCAAAGTAACGCCCGTAGAATACTTCGACGAGCAGGGCGATTTTCAGCAGATTCCGTGGCGCGTCGAGGACGGCATGATCCGCCGGTCGGCCGCGCACGACGCGCGCAATCAAAACGGTGCGCTGGTGTACGCTTCGCTTATCATCGACGCCGAAAAGCTGTAAGCAATGCCCGCTAAACTCGCGCCCATCGTGGTTTTTTGCTACAACCGCCCGCACCATCTGCGGCAGACCCTGGACGCGCTGAGGCAAAACACCCTGGCCTCGATAAGCGATTTGATCGTATTTTCTGATGGGGCAAAAGACAATGGAGGGGTCGCGTTGATAGCAGAAGTGCGGGGGGTACTTGCCGGGCTGACGGGCTTTAAATCCGTAGAAATCGTGGCCGCAGCCAGCAACCAGGGACTGGCCCGTTCAGTGATCGCAGGCGTGAGCCGGGTGCTGCAAACGCACGAAAGTATCATCGTGCTGGAAGACGATATGCTGTGCACCCCGGATTTTCTGGACTATATGAACGCGGCTTTACGGACGTACCGCGACCGGCCGGATATTTTTTCGGTGACGGGTTACACGCCCCCCATTGCGCTGCCCGCCGATTATGGGAGTGATGTGTACCTTGCCCCGCGGGCCAGTTCGTGGGGCTGGGGTACCTGGCGCGATCGCTGGCAACAGGCTGATTGGGAAGTGAACGATTTTGACAAGCTAAAAAAAGACCCGGTCTGGCAAAAAAAACTGGGCGCCGGGGGCGAGGATTTATGGCCCATGCTGGTCAAGCAGCAGCGCGGCGCCATCGACTCCTGGGCGATCCGCTGGACGCTGGCCCACGTTCGGCACGGTGCTTACGGGCTTTACCCCGCCAAATCCAAGATACAAAATATTGGCACCGACGGCACCGGTACCAATTTCACCTTCAAAACAACCGCCCACGGGCAGGAACTCGCTGTGGGCCAGGTAAGGCTGGACCCGGCCCTGCAACCCGATAAAGCGGTATTGGCCGTTTTTAGGCGCCAATACGCGCTGCTCTGGCGCGTTAGGGTCAAGAATTGGGTGAAGTACGGGATATGAACTGATTTCGCGGGATTTTTATTTTTCTTTTGGCACGAACGCTCCAACCAATATGACGACTACCCACCTGACCGACCGCCAATTCTGGCTCGACTATTGGGAACAGAAATCCGGACTGGTCTTCAAAGTGGGCGATCAGTACCCGTTTATTGAAGACTTGTCGTCCCTAATCGCCAAATACGGCATAACCAGTATGCTGGAAATCGGGGGCTTTCCCGGTTATTTTTCAGTTTGGGCGCAGAAACAACGCGGGGTCAAGGCCACACTTTTTGATTTTGTGGTTCATGAGAAGATCCTGCATGATTTGGAAAATGCGAATGGCCTGCCGGTCGGCACCATCGAAACCATCGAGGCCGATCTTTTTACCTATCCTCCCCGCCCGCAGTACGACCTGGTAGTTTCCAACGGCCTCATCGAGCACTTCACCGATACCGCCGACCTCATTGGCCGTCACGCGGCTTTCGTGCGGCCCGGCGGTCGGCTGTTCCTGACGCTCCCCAATTTCAAAGGACTCAATGGCTGGTTTCAACGCCGCTTCGATCCCGAAAACTACGCCAAACACTACATCGATTGCATGGATCCCGATTTCTTACGGGAAACCTGCGCTTCCCTGGGTCTGCACGACATCGACGTACATTACGAAGGACGCTTCATGCTTTGGCTTGAAAACAGGGAACAGCAACCTGCCTGGGTCAAAGTCTTTTTAAAAGCCACCTGGTTGCCTTTGAAAGTATTTTTCAAAGTGGTGCCGCTGGAAAGCCGCCAGTTTTCTCCCTACCTGGTTATCTCGGCTCGCGTATGAAGGTGGTCCTGCTCAATACCAACGACAACGGCGGCGGCGCGGCCATCGCCTGCCTGCGCCTGCAGCAAGCATTGCAGAAGCACGGAACGTGGCAAAGTACCGTGTTGGTCCAGAATAAGTACACCAGCCACCCCGGGGTCGTGGGCCTGAGTAAAGGACGGGTCCAAAAAGCCCTGGCCTGGCTCCGGTTTGTGGCCGAACGGCTGGTGTTCCTGCCGCGGGAGCGCTCGCCCGAGGTCCGGTTTCAGTTCGATCCGGGCGTGACGGGGATCGACATCAGCACGCATCCCCTCGTACGGGAAGCTGACATCATTCATTTGCACTGGATCAATCACGGATTTCTGTCCACCGATTCCCTCCATAAAATCATGCAGTTGGGCAAGCCGGTCGTCTGGACTTTTCACGACATGTGGGCTTTCACGGGCGGCTGTCACCACAGTGGTACCTGCGAAAATTTTCGCAGCGATTGCGGTGACTGCAAATTCATCCGAAAGCCTGATCGCCATGATTTTTCGCATCAGCGCTGGCGCGCCAAGTCGGCCGCCTACGCGCCCTTTGCGGCAGTGGGTTGCAGTCGCTGGCTAGCCAACCGGGCGCGGAACGCCGCCTTGCTGGACGGGTACCGCGTGGAGGCCATTCCTAATCCGCTCGATGTGGCATTATTCCGGCCCCTGGACAAACGGACCGCGCGTGAGGCCCTGGGATTAAATGTCGACAAGACCTACCTGCTTTTTGCGGCCATGAAAATTAGCGCGCCGGGCAAGGGCTTCGCTTATTTTGCCGAAGCGCTGCAATGGGTCACCGCAGCGTCCGACGACGTCGAACTCCTGGTATTCGGTAAAGCCGACGAAGCATTACTCGCCGCCTTACCCATCCGGGTGACCACCCTGGGGCATTTAACGGATCCGGAACGCATCGTGTTGGCGTACAGCGCGGCCGCTTTGTTTGTCATTCCTTCGCTGGAGGAAAATCTGCCCAACACCCTGATGGAAGCGATGGCGTGCGGCACGCCCGCTGTCGGCTTCGACACGGGCGGCATTCCCGAAATGATCGACCACCGCGTCGACGGCTACGTGGCCGACTACCGCTCGGCGGAGTCTTTGGCGGCGGGCATCCATTGGGTTTTGGAAAATAACAGAGACGGCGCGCTTTCCAAAAAAGCCCGCCAGAAGGTACTCGACACTT
>JBBSSJ010000377.1:0-3928 GCA_038242095.1 Cytophagales bacterium | reverse complement strand
TCTTCGGCCACATCGGAATATATCAATTCCAGGTTTGAGTCAAACACCTTATCGAAAAACAAGCCCGTCCAAAGCGCAAACTCAGGATCGAATTTACCACCAAAGACTTACGTGTCGACATAGATAGTTTTCATATTCGAGTTCAGCGCTCAACTCTCCACCTTCCCACTCAACCCCTCCACAAATGGCTGCCGATACAACCGCTTCCCGGTAGCCTTAAAGAAAGCGTTCGCCACCGCGCCACCCGTAGGCGGCAGGGCGGGTTCGCCGAGACCAGTCGGGTCGATGCCATTGTTCACGAAATGGACGTCCACTTCGGGGATTTCCTGCATTCGGATGATACGGTACTTGTTGAAGTTAGCCTGGTCGGGGACGCCCTCGGTGAAGCTGAGGTTGCCGTACATGGCGTGGCCGAAGCCATCCACCACGCCGCCCATGACCTGCTGCCGGGCGCCGCTTTGGTTAATGACGATGCCGCAGTCCACAGCGGCGATGATCTTGGTCAGTTGCGGCTTGCCCGCCTTCATTTCCACTTCCCCTACCTGCGCCACGTAGGAGAGGTGCGAGTAGTAGAGGCTGAAACCCTGGTTTTTGGCGGGGTCCTTGCCCCAGTTCGATTTCTCGGCGGCGAGTTTGGTCACGGCGATCATGCGGTCCACATCGTACTTCACTTCGCCCGCCGGGGCGGTTTTGGCTTTTTCCAGCAATTCCAAACGGAATTGGATGGGATCTTTTCCGGCGGCTTGCGCTACTTCGTCCAGAAACGACTGCTCGGCGGCGGCAAGAAAGTTGGTGATCGGCGCGCGCCAGGGGCCCGTCGTGATGGCTGACTTATGTTCGGCGGAATCGATGAGCAAGTGATCCACCGCACCGGCCGGAAAGTTGCTCTCCCGCGTGGGGTTGCCCGCGTTGATGCCCGCGCCGCGCAGCTTGTAGCCAATCATATTGCCCTTGGCGTCGAGGGCGGCTTCGAAGCGGTACTTCACCGCCGGACGGTAGTCGCCGCCCGTCATGTCGTCCTCGCGCGACCAGATGAGCTTGATGGGTGCTTTGGTGAGGGCCGATATTTTTACGGCTTCCATCACGAAGTCGGCGGCCAACCGGCGACCGAAGCCGCCCCCCATGCGGGTCATGTCCACCGTCACCTTTTCTTTGGGCAGGTTCAGAAACTTGGCGGCTTCGCCCTGCGCGCGTTCCGGCGTTTGGGTCGGGCCGATAAGCTCGGCTCCGTCGGGGCGGACGTGGGCGAAGAAATTCATCGGTTCCATGGCGTTGTGCGCCAGGAACGGACACTGGTACTCGCTCTTGACAACCTTGGCTGCGCCTTTAAATGCCTTGTCTACGTCGCCGTCCTTCCGGCGAACGGTGTTTTTATCCGAGTTCAGCAACTCGTCAAAAATCCGGTCATGGTCGCTGGTACTTTCCAACTCGGTTTCCTTCTCGTAGTCAATTTTTAGCGCTTTGCGGGCCTTCATCACCTGCCAGGTGGACTTGCCCACCACGGCCACGCTGTTGTCGAAAGTCACAACGTCCACGATGCCGGGCATGGCTTTGGCGGCGGCAGAATCCACCGCTTTGAGTTTCATACCGAATGCCTTCGGTCGCTCCACCACGGCGATCAACATGCCTTCGCGGACAAAGTCCACGCCAAATAGCGGCTTACCCGTGATTATGCCGTGGTTGTCCACGTTGCGGACCGAGGTACCTATCAGCTTGAAATCCTTGGGATCTTTCAGTGGCACATTGGTAGGCGTGGGCATCTTGGCCGCATCGGCAGCCAGTTCGCCGTAGGTCAGTTTCTTTTTGGAACCCGTGAGCAACACCACGCCCTTCTCCGTGGTGCATTGCTCGGGCGACACGCCCCAGCGCTGGGCAGCGGTGTTGATGAACAGCTGGCGCGCCGTGGCCCCGGCTTCGCGCAGCCGCTTCCACGAGTGCGGAATGGAGCCACTACCACCCGCAACCTGCCGCTGAAATTTTTCGGTATCCAGCGGGGCCTGCGCCACGTGGACCTGCTGCCAATCGACGTCGAGTTCTTCGGCGACGACGATCGGGAAAGCGGTTTTGATACCCTGTCCTACTTCGGGGTTGGGCGAGAATATGGTGATTTTGCCATCGGGCGCGATGGCGAGGTAGCTGTTGAATTCGATGCTCGGGGCCGCCCCTTCTGCCGCCGCGTCGAGGACGGCGGGTTTAGCGTCGACGTTGCGCCAGTGGAAACCCAGCAGCACGCCACCGCCCGCCGTGGCCGCCAGCTTCATAAAATTGCGCCGGTTGGTATTGGTCAGGTTAGACATGGCTTAGTTGGTTTTGGTTGATGCTACTTTCACGGCCTCCCGGATGCGGTGGTAGGTGCCGCAGCGGCAAATATTGCCGTTCATCGCGTTTTCTATTTGCTTGTCGCTGGGCTTCGCGTTTCGCTTCAAAAGCGCGGCGGCGGTCATGATTTGACCCGCCTGGCAGTAGCCGCATTGTGGCACATCGACCTCGTTCCAAGCCAGTTGCACGGGATGGTCGCCTTTTTCGGAAAGTCCTTCGATGGTCGTCACTTTGGAGTCGCCGACCGCCGACACGGGCAGCACACAGGAGCGCGTCGCGGCGTCGTTGAGGTGGACGGTGCAGGCACCGCACTGCGCGATGCCGCAGCCATACTTGGTGCCGACCAGTCCGAGACTGTCGCGCAAAACCCACAGCAACGGCGTGTCCGGCTCGACATCCGCCTTGTAGGTTTGGCCGTTGATTTTCAGGTTGTATTGGGCCATGTTGGTATTGGTTAGTTTAGTTTTTGGGCTAAAATAGGAATTTTACTGACAATAAGATCATTGAATATCAATTACTTGTACAAATTGTACGCATTAGCATTTTGGCTGAATTGATCTGCTTTCAGGTTCTATAAACTTCTTTACGATGCTTAACTTGCACGATAGTAATAGTAATTACTTCTTCTTCAATGGTATAAATAATACGATAATCGCCCTGTCTAACGCGATAGCAAACTTTGTCATGCGCCCTTTGGCTCCGAAAATCTGTCAGTTTCTTGTAGCCAGTCCGACGGGGTTCATTCTCCACTATTCATGTATTCTTCGACAAATTCTTCGAATGGACGACTCGCATCATTTTCCCGAGCCATCGCTTCCTTGGCGTCCATCCAATCTTCGTACGCCTCTCTAACGGCTCGGTTCCTCAGATCAAGTTGTACCATGACTGGATTACCTTTTTCGTCGTAAAAGAAAGTCTGATGTTTTTTGAGCAGATTAGCTTGCATTGCTGACAGCGTTTAAAATTTGCTTTGTTTTCGTGATGGTAAAAATAGGAAAAATGACTCAAAAATCAGTGACAAATATGGTTTTGACCTAATTCAAAGAGAAAGGTGTCCTCGCACTTGACCAGGAAATACCTGCACCATCAAATCAGATTACTTTTCTTCGGTTCCGATACCACCAAAAAACGCCCAGCAAAACCAGCATCAGCCACAGCCCCGGCTCACTCATGCGCTGTTCTTCGCCCAAGTCGAGCGCCTTATTATTGGCGAGTACTTGCGCCTGCTTTTTTTTCAGGACTGCTTTTTGCGCTTCATTTTCCACGACAAGGTACGAAGTCACGGGCGTCATGATTTTGGTGAGGAAGCTATTTTTCACCAAATCGAACCATCCCGCTTGCGCGCTTTCGGGATGCAGCAATTGCGACCGCCACTGACCGTCCATCGTCAACGCCGAGCGCCAGTTTTTGGCTTTCATTTCGTCTTCGCTAGGTATAAAGACGGCTTTTTTGAGCAGGATTTCAGCTTGGTTATTGTTAGCCAAATACATTACCGAATTGGGAGCGACAGGGAATGCCCGCACGGTTTTGTTCAGCGATAAATTCAAACTATCCGCCGAAACTGGTTTAGATTTGCTCGTCGTCATCGCGTGAGAAATCAGTGCTTTTT
>JBBSSJ010000376.1:0-3961 GCA_038242095.1 Cytophagales bacterium | reverse complement strand
GTATATACGTACCACGTTACCGCAACTGGGGCAGCGACAAGCGCGACTACCTGCGTGGCTTCGGCTATCAGGGCGGCGGCGGTCGCCAAAGCTGGGGCCGTGGTGGCGGTATGGCCGGTTTCGGCGCGGCGTTCAAAGCCGAGATGACCCAACCGGGTGAGTGGAACATGGGCCTCGGCGGCTTTGGCGAAATGCTCCCGAACCCCGACAACCGTTTTACGCTTTCAACCGAGACCGACAAGTGGGGTATGCCGATCGTGGTATTCGATGCCGCTTACGGCGACAATGAGAAGAAAATGCGGGTCGACATGATGAACGACGCTGCCGAAATGTTGGAAGCCGCGGGCATCAAGGACGTCAACCCGTACAACGACGAGTCGAAAGCACCCGGCATCGGTATCCACGAAATGGGCACCGCCCGGATGGGTACGGACTCGAAAAATTCGGTCCTCAACAAGCACAACCAGGTGTGGGGTGCCGAGAACGTGTACGTGACCGACGGGGCTGCCATGACCTCGGCCTCCTGCGTCAACCCATCGCTGACTTACATGGCCTTGACGGCCCGTGCCGCCGAGCACGCCGTCAGCGAGCTGAAGAAGCAGAATTCTTGATGGTTTGAAATAAGATAATTCGATATTAAAAGTCGGGTTTCTCTCACAAAAAAGCCTCCGCCTTACCTTTAAGGTGGAGGCTTTTCTTTAAAAGAATCCGCAAACACGCTTTATATGACTCGAAAATTAGCCATCCTCGGCTTATCCTTACTCGTCTGGTCAATCGGCCTTGGACAAAGTTTCGACTCTTCCAATCTGCCGATCCTGGTAATAGAGACGAATGGAAAGGTCATCCCCGACGAGCCCAAGATTATCGCCGACTTTAAATTGATCGATAACGGCGGAAAGAAGCGCAATGCCCTTACCGATCAACCCGCCTACGCTGGTAAGATCGGGATTGAACTTCGGGGATCGTCCTCCCAGAGCTTTCCCAAAAAACCCTACGGCTTCGAATTGAGAGACGCAACAGGCGAGAAAGGCGTGAATGCCTCGCTACTGGGAATGCCCGAAGAGGAGGATTGGGTACTCAATGCCACGTACAACGACAAAACGCTTATCCGGGAAGTACTTACCTACGATCTTTACCGCAGCTACAGTTCCGTCTACTCGCCGCGCCAGAAATTCTGCGAGGTTATGCTCAACGGCAACTATCAGGGAATCTATCTTTTGTTTGAAAAAATAAAACGTGATAAGAATCGGGTTGCCATTTCGAAGCTCGAACCCAAAGACAGTAGCGGAGATGATCTGACCGGCGGATACATCCTAAAAATAGATAAGTTCACGGGTTCGACCACCGGAGGTTGGAAATCACCGATCCCAACGATTTCCGGCAAGCCGGTCAACTTACCAATTCAGGTGGAGTACCCCAAAGATGATGACCTGACTGCCCCTCAACTGGATTACATCAGGAAGTACGTGACTGAATTTGAGCAGGCACTCAAAGGCCCGAACTTTCGTGATGCCGCAACGGGCTACGCCAAGTACATCAATGTCGATTCGTGGGTGGATTATATGATCATCAACGAAGTCACCCACAATATCGACGGCTATCGCCTTAGCACGTTTTTCCATAAAGATAAAGACAGCAAAGGCGGTAAGCTGACCATGGGCCCTATTTGGGACTACAATCTCAGCTTTGGCAATGCCGACTACTGCAATGGTGAAAGCCCTCAGGGCTGGACCTTTGACTTTAATCGGGTATGTCCTAACGACGGCTACCAAATTCCTTTTTGGTGGGAGCGCCTACTGCAGGATCCCGAATTTGCCATCAAGGTGCGGGTCCGCTACCAGTCACTTCGTCAAGGTGTCCTGAAAACCGATCGCATTACTCAGTACATCGACTCTACCGCTAACGTGTTGAAGGAAGCCCGCGTCCGGAACTTCACGCGCTGGCCCGTAATCGGTAAAAAGATATGGCCCAACTTCTACGTCGGCTCGACTTACCAGGAAGAAATCGACTATCTAAAATCCTGGACTTCCCGGCACCTGGAATGGATTGACCGTGAAATCGTTACCTTCGGCGTTCCCGTTACGGCCACTGAGGCCGAAATTGTGCCATTTGCCTTCAAGGTATTTCCAAATCCCGCCCGCGAAAACGTTCAGGTATCGTTTAACCTCGACCGCGCCGCCGATGTAAAGGTTCAAGTGTATGATCTTTGGGGCCGGGTACTACGGGAAACGGTTTTGGGCGAACTTGCTGCCGGTAACCACGCGTACCCGCAAGCGTTGCCGGAATCCGAATCCGGCGTTCAATTCTTGGGTTTACAGGTCAACGGCGAGCGAGCGGTAGTGAAGCGGGTTTTACGGGAGTAATCTATAATTATTTGTCTCTTCTGGCACTCTATTCCACGATCCGCATCGCTTATTTGCGGTCTTTCTCGAAATAAAACAAGAATCAGGAATACGAATGGAAAATTGCAAAAACTGCAACGAACTGATTGACGGAAAATACTGCACCAATTGCGGTCATCCTGTGCAGATCAAGAGGATAGACGGGCATTATATCATTCACGAAGTTGAGCACATTCTGCATTTTGAGAGGGGGATCCTGTATACCGTTAAGGAATTACTATTGCGTCCCGGTCAAAACATCAGAAATTTTATTGCCGAGAACAGAAGTCGGCTGGTAAAACCAGTCATATTTATCATCATCACCTCGCTGGTTTACAGCCTTTCCACCCATTTTTTTCATATTGAAGAAGAGCTGGTAAACTTTGAAGGGTCAAAAGAATCCGCCATGGTTCCCATTTTCGAATGGATTAAGAATCATTACGGTTATGCCAATATAATCATGGGGGTATTTATCGCGCTCTGGACAAAGTTATTTTTCAGGAAATATGATTACAATTTCTTTGAGATTTTAATCCTTTTATGCTTTGCCATGGGGATGGGTATGTTGATATATTCTGTCTTCACTATTTTCCTGGGCATAACGCACATAAATTTGATGTCTATCGCGGGTTTTGTTGGAGTCTTTTACTGTTCCTGGGCTATGGGACAGTTTTTTGATAAGCGCAAAGTACTTAGTTATACTAATTCAGATTATTGGTGTCGTATTTTTCAAGTACGGGAAACAAGTTATGGATACCACTCTGCCTGCTTTTGCTGATATGTCCCTCACAACAGCTTGAACCCTTTCCTGGGCCTGTTGCAGGGTGTGGAACACCCTGGATTTTAGCCCTTTGCGCACTTCTTTAAAAAAGCGCTCGATTGGGTTCAGCCGCGGCGGCGTACCGTTCTGGGCAGGCCGCTGGTAGCTTGACAAAGGTGAGCTTTTGCTCGTCGAAGCACTGGGCTACGTGCGCCGTCGCGCCGTCAGCCACAAAAAGGCACTTTTTGGTCAGGCACGCCTGGACCTGCTCGACGAACCAGGCGAAGCACGGGACGTTCAGTTTTGGCAAAAAGGCTGCAAAACCCTTGCCTGTGAAGGGACACAGGGTCAAATACAGGTACGTGCTCTCGTAGCCTATCTTGACGGGGGCGACGGGGCGGTGGCCCATCGGCGTCCACCGCAGCGGCGGACCGTTTGTGGCCCAGCTCGGTGCGCGTGCCCGCCCTCAGTTCGTCATGGAAGAGCACGGCGTCGTCGGCAAACTCGCCCCTGAACTGGCCGAAGTTTTTTTAAAGAGGTCTACTGCCCCCGGCTTCTGGCGGACGTTGACGGGTCGTCCCCTTTTACGCCTGACTTTCAGCCGCTTGCAAAGGTCGCTGATGCCACCGATGGTGTACTTGACGCCCAAGCCGCCCAGCAGGTAGTCCTGGATGTGTTCGAGCGTCTGCGCTTGGTCGTTGCAGAGGAACTGGCGCAGGTGGCTGATCTGCCGGGCAGTCAGCTTGCCGAAGCCGCGCCGGGAAGGCTTGTGCATCAGGCCCTCAAACCCCTGATGGCGGTAGGTCTGCCATAGCCGCTG
>JBBSSJ010000375.1:0-3996 GCA_038242095.1 Cytophagales bacterium | reverse complement strand
TGCTCGATCTTGATGTTATTATTGACCAGATTTTTGAGATCGGGACTATTGCCGATCCAGGGCGTCTTAATGCCGCCCCCAAACACAAACTGCGGCGAGGCCCAGCCGTGGTCGGTACCGGCGCTGCCATTGGAATAAGCCCGGCGGCCAAATTCCGAGAACGTCATGCCCACGACGCGGTCGTCGAGTTTGAGGGTTTTCAAGTTATCAAGAAACGCCTTGACGGCCTCGCCCAATTGCGTAAGCAGGTTGGCGTGTTGGGCAGTTTGATTGGCGTGGGTGTCAAAACCGCCCAGCGTCACGTAGTAGACTTTGGTCTGCAGGCCGCCGTGAATTAGCCGGGCTACTAATTGTAATTGGCTAGCCAGAGCGTTGGCGGGGTACTTGGCGGAATTTTCGCCTTTGCTGGCGGCGGCTTTCAGTTGGTCGGCATACGCTACCGACAGCGTTTGCTGGCTGCGCACGAAGCCCACATAATCGCGGGCCAAGGCGTTGAGGGAGGGCGATGGCGGCGCTACGGGTTTTTCACCAATCAACCGGGCGAACGTGTCCACATCCTGGATCGCCAATGCCACCGATTGCTTCGGCCCCAGCAACGCTGTGGATGCGACGGCACTAATTTGGATGGCAAGCGGGTCAGGCATTTTACCGTTGGGATACCCATCAGGATAGCCGGGAAAGCGCTCTTCCAGATAGCGCCCCAGCCAACCCGAAGTAACGCTACTATCGTCGTTGGCCGCTTTGAACCAAATGTCGTTGGCCTCAAAATGCGAGAAGCTGGGATTTTCGTAGCCCACGTTCTCGATGATTGACAGGCGCCCGTCGTTGAACAAATCCCTGAATCCCGTCAATGCCGGGTGCAACCCCGCCTGCGGCCGGGCGTTGAGCTTGAGTACGCTGGCTTCGTCGATGGCAATATTGCTGCGAATCGATTGGTAGCGGTCCATCTGATCGAGCGGAATGACGGTATTGAGTCCGTCGTTGCCGCCGTTGAGCTGAATGACCACCAGCACACGGTCATTGGCGGCAGCGGTGGGCCCCAGGGCGTGCAGAAACGCCGAGGTATCCTGCCCGAACGCCCGCGCGCCCAGCCCATTAAGCGTCCAGGGGAGCAGGGCCGCCAGGGAGGAATTTTTAAGAAATTTACGACGATCCATTTTTTTAATTAAAAATTGAAAGTTGATAATGGAAAGTTAAATTTCCCGTTGGCAACTGATCTTTAACCTAATTGGTACTCGGCCAGGCGGAGCATATAACTCAGCAGCAGTTTCAGGCGGGGCTGGACATCGTCGCGGGTTCCTTTGCTTTTGTAGACATTCCACAGACTGGTCCATTCATAGCGCGGGATACCATCAAGCAGCGCGTCGTCCACCAGCACGTCAATTTGTTCCAACGTGGGCTCCATCGCCATGAGCAGAGCCCAGATTTCGCGCACCATCACCACTGGATCGCCCGGATCGCTCACGAAGGAAGCTACCCAGACGGGCAAGTCGGTTTGAATGCCCTGATTGGGCGCGCCTTTCACGAGTAAGTCGGTAACGTCACCCCGAAGCCCCAGGGAAGTACCGCTGATCCAGATCTTATAAAAACCCGAATCGTAATAGGGCCGCCAGCCAAACACCGTGGGTTGCTCAAGTACTTCCATCTCCATCTGACGGGTGCGCTTCAGCAGGCTGGAAGTCAGATTATCGTACTGACCACGGTTCTTGTCGGGGGAAGGAGGCTTATTTTCCAATGCTATAAACGACCCCATGATGAGGTCGAGCGGCGAGCGGATTTGACCACCGCGTAACGCAGCATCGAAAAAGTGATCACTGGTGAGCATTCGCTTGATAAGCGGCAGCAATTCCTGGTCTTTCCGAAAGTCTGCGGCCATAGGCTCAATGAAATTCTTCTCCACTTCCCCGCTGATTTCGCCCGTGAAGTACCAGCGGTAAAGCTTACGCACGATGAAGCGGGCCGATTCGGGTTGCGCGAAAATCATATCGACCAAATCGCCAAGTTCCAACGCCCCGGCTTTATCGCCCGCTCGGCCCTGAATCGTCTTATTCTGAAAATTGTCCGAAAAGGTTTTGTTCTCCTGATCGTGTTGATTCTGCTCGAATCGGGAGGAAATAACCTCTGTGTAGGCATTATGGTAGTTGATCGACCTCCAACCGGTCAGCACCCGCGCGGCGGCTTTCACGTCGGGCTCGGTGTAGTTGCCCCGCCCGAGGGTAAAGAGCTCCATCAGTTCGCGGCCGTAGTTTTCGTTGGGTTTGTCCTTGGTATTTTCGGTGCCGTTGAGGTAGCGAAGCATCGCCGGATCCTGCGTGATGTCGATTACAAACGTCCGGAAATTACCCAGGGCATTGCGGCGGATGGTATCGAGGTACCGAAACTGAAAGCGCGAATCCTGCACAGTGTCCGATTCGATTACAAAGTGATTTTGCCAGAAAAGCGTGATTTTTTCGGCGAAGCCTCGCTGCGGATCGAGCATCAGGCCCAGCCACCACTGCTTGACCAGCGCCCGGCGCTGGTTATCGAGTTTATTCCGCTTCTGCTGGTCGGTTTCAGGCGCACCCCAGGGCAAATTGTGGAAGGTAGCTCCATCGGCATCGGTGGGCGGTTGTGGAGCGGGCGCGGCGGCAAGTTTATCGAACACTGAGGCGGCGGTACTACCCTGAAAGGCTTTAAGCTGCCCGGGCGAAGGACTAAAAGCCGCCCGTCGCAAAAAATGGCTCAATTGAGCAGGATCGAGGGGCCGCGTGTAGGGGGTAGTCCAGGCCATGGTACGTGTTGGATTTTTCTAGAAAAAGTAGTTTACCAGGATCGGAATTGTGCAGGAAAATTTCGACGCAGGATGGACTTGAAAGGCCGCAATAAGTTTAAACCCTCAGCCGAAGCAAAGCAACATTTTTTCGGCTGAGGGTCATACTTTAAGCCAGTCGAACGCTTTCTATTGAGGAAAAATGAGAAGTTTCATAGGACCTTTATCACCCCTTACCTCTGGCTCAATTCATTGATAGTCAGCCAACTCATCAGACCAGGCCCAATGGCCAGGGCGCGCTCGTCGATATCGAAAGTTGGCGTGTGGACGCCCGATATAATGCCCCGCGCTTCGTTGCGGGTACCCAGCCGGTAAAAGCAAGAATCGACTACCTGGGAATAGAAAGCGAAATCTTCACCCGCCATCCACAAATCCAGATCCACGACGTTCTCCGCGCCCATGTACGCCACGGCAGCGGCTTTGGTGCGGCGGGTCAGTTCGGGGTGGTTTTTCAGGAAGGGATAGCCCTTGACAATCTCGAATTCGCAGCTTCCGCCCATCGCTTCGGCCATGCCTTCGGCCATTTTCTTAATTCTGGCGAGCCCATCGGCGCGCCATGCCTCGTCCATGCAGCGCCAGGTACCCTGAATTTTCACCTCACCGGGGATCACGTTCGTAACGCCGTCGGCGATAAGCCGCCCGAAAGACAGCACCGACGGATTGGCGGGTTGGCGGTTGCGGCTGATGATCTGCTGCAAGGCCACGATGATGTGCGAAGCGATCAGTACCGGATCGATAAGTTGATCGGGCATGGCGCCGTGACCGCCTTTGCCTTTGACGGTCAGGTAAAGTTCGTCGGTACTGGCCATGTACATGCCTTCCCGGAAACCAATTTTACCCACCGGTACGTTGGTCGCGATGTGTTGTCCCAGCATCCCGGCCGGACGGGGATTTTCCAATACGCCCTCCTTGATCATGAGCGACGCGCCTCCGGGGGCTTTTTCTTCGGCGGGCTGAAATACCAGCTTGACCGTCCCCTCAAACTCATCCCGCAATTGCGTCAGAATCCGGGCCGTGCCTAGCAGCGAGGAAGTATGTACGTCGTGCCCGCAGGCGTGCATCACGCCAAGATTCTGCGATTTGTAGGGTACGTCGTTGGCTTCCACAATTGGCAGCGCGTCCATATCGGCCCGCAGCCCTACCACCCTACTCGCGGGATTACGCCCTCCGATCAACGCCACTACGCC
>JBBSSJ010000374.1:0-4029 GCA_038242095.1 Cytophagales bacterium | reverse complement strand
GCCACAATCCCCGATTTTCATAACCTCGGTTTTCGTTTTCAACAATTTAAGGACGCTTTAAGCCGGGCCTCTTCCGAAAGAATAGAAAAATCACAGAAAGAGGTGTCCTTTTTCATGGAGCATAGTGGCATCGTAGCTACTTACGAGAACCTGCTCCAAAGCCCAGATTTTCCCGATCGACTGATGCACCACGACACCAAGATCAACAACGTGCTGCTCGACGCCGACACGCAGCACGGCCTCGCCGTGTGCGACCTCGATACGTTGATGCCCGGCAAAATTATTTCTGATATTGGCGATATGATCCGTACCTACGTTAGTCCGGTTTCGGAGGAAGGCGTCGAATTCGACAAGGTAGTTGTGCGGGAAACGTATTACCAGGCTCTGATCGATGGCTATCTCTCGGAAATGAAGGCGGTGTTGACCGAGACGGAGACATCCGCAATTTTTTATTCAGGCTTGTTTTTGGTGTACATGCAAGGCATTCGCTTCTTGGCGGATTATTTGAATGGAGACGTCTATTATCCAATCAAGTATCCTGAACATAATCTCGATCGGGCCAAGAATCAGATGGTGCTTTTGCAGGATTTGTACGCGAAGGAAGCGGTGTTGCGAGGGATTATTGCGGAAGCACTTTCCACGAACAAACGCTGACAGCGTTGAAAAACGATGTCAGCATTTCGCTGCATTACCGCAGCCGCAGCGTCGTCCCCACGCGCAGCCCCATTCCCTGGTACTTTCCTCCCACAAACTGCCCCCACTACCTCCACCCGGAATAGCCGAACAATCCCATTGATGCCGTAAACCAACTCGGTGTAATGCTTCACGGCCGGCGTACTAAGATAATGCACTTGCAGTAACTCGCTCAAACCCGCCAGCCGCACAAACGGTAAGCGCGTGAGGAGAAATCGTTGCGAATTCCATAAAGCGTGGCCTTGTAAAAAGCGTTGCGACGTGCTGTACTGGTAATACGGCAACATCCTGAAACTCGTAAGAATATCGCCATTCTGGAAAAAGAACGCATTGCCCATGAAGTGCCGGTAGTCGGGAAAGTACAGTCGTTTTTTAGACGCAAAACTCCCGCCACTGATTTCAAAACGTAGATTGCTCCGGGGGCCGGTGTCGAGATTTTGCCGAATTCCTCCTTCCACAAAGGTGTAATCAGCCGCAGTGGCATCGGTGGGAACGGCGCGTTTCAAACCCAGTGAAAACGTCGGCCCTTTGTTGTACCAATACCGTTTTTGGCCATTACGGATGGCGTACCTCTGCCAGGGCCGCAAATTCAAGTTTACATTCCAAAGCAGCGCGCGGTGGGTGGGAAACCCAGTATCGGCCAATTCCGCATTCTTGGGATGGTTCGAGGTAAATCCCCGCTCCTCCCAGTCTACGTACGCTTGTGGTTTTTCAAGATTGAAAAGTTCGCTTCGCCGGGCGTATTCCAGTCCGGTCGACAGGGTAAGGATATCGCCGAGATAGTGATACGTATAGTCGGCGCGAAGGAACTGCTTTTGATAAATCTTGATAAAATTTTGTTCGAACAGCAGCGTCGTCAGGCTGTTTAAACCAGGCGAAATCGGGGCATTAGCATTGAACTGATAGACGTACGCACCGCCTTCGACGGTAACGTCCCATTTCCGATTACCCAAGGTACTTTGCAGCGTACCGTTGAGTTTGTTGCGGCCAACAGAGTAACGCGCCAGTGGTTTGATACTGAATGCGTAATCTTTGCCCCAGCGTTTCTTCCATTCCAGAGCGGCGTCGAATACATATCCCTCCACGGTATTGTAGGCCAGCGTACTGGCCGGACTCTCAAACATGAAATAGTTTCGATTTTTGTATTTGTAGGTATAGCCGGTCAACAAATGTATGGGCTTGAAAGACGTGGAGTCGTTGCGCGTACTGTCTTTATCCATTTTGGCCTGCTTTACCACAATAATGCTATCCTGAATTTGGTAGCTTTTCACTTCGAGCTCCGTCAGCGGGACGGGACGCAGCGTTTCCCAATAGGTCGTGTCGCGCTTGTTGGCGAGCGAATCCACACTGACCGAATCCTGCCGCACGGCGCGCACGTCCTGTCCGGCGGCTTTGCGCTCTTTCTTCTCTTCCTTTTCGTACTCCTTGATAATCTTACGAAAATTTTTGGTCGAGAAATCCTTTTGCTGCGCGATCATCTTTTCAAGATCAGCCTTACGTGAAACAGAAGGAAGGTTTTCCTCTTTTTTATGATCGAGAATCGTGATGTCCTCTTTCAAACTGGGGTCGATGTCGAGTTTTTGGTAATTCATCGACACCACGTACTTGAATTCGCCTGCAAAACCCAAGTACCCGCCGACAATCTTGAACTGCTGATTGATTGGCAGCCACACGTTCTGCACCGGACTGAATAGCTGCTTCACCCGGATTCGTAATCCTTCATAAACGGTTTCCAAATCGAAACTATGGATCGCCCAGCGGTCCTCGATGATGTACAGACTGCCCCGAAAAGTACCCTCCCCGTAAGCTTTCGGTATGACTTTGATTTTGTTCACGATCTCGCCCCGCTCCTCAAAAAAACCTTCATACTCAAACTTATAGTAGGCAAACGCTTTGGGTGAAAGCGGCGTAGTAGCCCCGCGAACCTCGGGGCTGTAAAAACTCGCCAACACGTATTGGTTGGGCGTGGGCGTACTGTTATCCAGACTATTGCGGGTTGAGAGAATCTTTTGGTTGTAAGTATTGGGCCGCCGGTAGGTGATTTCGGTGATGCTTTCGTTCAGAAAGGCTTTGCCCTCTTGTACTCCTTCTTTTTTCAAACGCCGTTCCAGCAAAAAGGGAATCTTGGTAGGCAAGGCCGTGCTGCGGGTGTATGCGCGGGCGGTGTAGCTGCGGATTTGCAACTGATGAAACCGCGCCTTGGCAATGGCCCGCCGCATGACACTGTACGCCGGATCCTCCTTGCCCCGGCCCACCCGCGCCGCGTCCAGATTAAGCGGTTGCTCTTCCAGGATGACGTTTACTTCCAGAAAATCTTCGCCGATGGTGACGGTTTTTGTGGCGGTCTTGAAGCTTAGGTATTGAAAAACCAACGTGTACTTCCCCACCGGCAGCGTGAGTTCGTAGCGCCCGTCCGCATTGGCCAGCGTTCCGGTACCGCTGCCTTCCACCATGATACCCGCGTAAGGCAGCGGCTCGTTACGATTGGTAGTAATCAGTCCACGCACACCGCCCGCTTCGGCGAAGTTTGCGGAAAGAATGAGCAGGAAAAGCAGACGTAGGCACATTTATTATAGGTATAGAGGTTTCTGGATAGAACGAACAATCTAAATCTATAATCCCGTGTCTACAAAAAAAATAGCCCTCATTACCGGCCCGACTTCGGGTATCGGTAAAACTACTGCCCTTGAACTCGCTAAGCGCGGGTACAATCTCATACTTTTGGCTAGAAACGCCCAAAAAGCCGACGAACTCCAACTCGAAATCGGTGATCAAGCGGAGACTTCCTTCGTCGAATGCGATCTTTCTGACTTAGCGCAGGTGCAGCGGGCGGTCGAGCAAATTCACGCTAACCACAGCCACATCGATTTGCTCGTCAATAATGCGGGCCTGATGATGGACAGCGAGAAATACAGCGAGCAAAACATCGAAATGACGTTTGCCGTCAACCACCTCGGGCATTTTTTGCTCACGACCGGCCTGATTGATCTGCTCAAAGCAGCCAAGGACGCTCGAATCGTGCACGTATCTTCCGGAGCACACAAAGTCGCCCGCTTCCACCTTGATCAACTGGCCCATCCTGATAAGTTCAGCAGCTGGGTCACGTACGGCAATTCCAAACTAGCCAATATTCTTTTTTCCAACGAACTGGCCGAACGCCTCAAAGCCGACGGCATCACGTCCAACGCGTTACACCCCGGCGGAGTCGCCACGGGATTTGGGGCTGACTTTACGGGTTTATCGAGCGTGGTGATGTGGTTGGCGCGGCCATTTTTTAAGTCACCGGAAGAGGGCGCGCAGACCAGCGTCTACGTGGCCAGTTCGCCGGATGTTTTT
>JBBSSJ010000373.1:0-4041 GCA_038242095.1 Cytophagales bacterium | reverse complement strand
GAAAAACGGCCGCACGTGCGCGCCCTGACATCGGCTTTGAAACGGGACGATGCCAGCGCCGTCGACCGCGAACGCAACTACCTAGCGGCTACCGAAGAAAAAGTACAGGCCGTGCGCGGTGAGGCCAAGGCGCTCATTTCCAAAGCCGACGGCCAGGAAACCAACGATGTCAACTACATTTTTCTCCGCTTTGTGATCGACTACCTCCCGGCGGGATTGGTCGGATTGCTAATTGCCGTAATTTTGCTGGCCTCCATGGGTTCGGTCGCGGCGGCCTTTAACTCGCTGGCTTCGACAACGATTGTCGATATATTCAAACGGTCGGTAAAACCGGACGGCTCGGATGCCTACTACGTACGCGCTTCGCGTTGGACTACTTTCGGCTGGGGCGTTTTCTGCATTTTCGTGGCGCAGTACGCCAGTCGACTCGGCAGTATGATCGAGGCCGTTAATGTACTGGGTTCCTTGTTTTACGGCGTTATTCTGGGCGTATTTCTGGTGGCCTTTTATTTCAAATCCATTCACAGTCGGGCAGTTTTCTGGGGCGCGGTCATCGGCGAGTTCTTCGTGGTAGCCAGTTATGTGCTGGAACTCACCGCCTTCCTCTGGCTCAACCTGATCGGCTGTGTTTTGGTCATCGGTTTCGCCTGGATTATCGAACAGGTTTGGCCGCAACGGGGGGAGGAATTGGCATAATTGACCTTCGAGTTCAATAAAGCGGGAAACCCCCAATGTTTCAGTGCGCAGTTTCCGCTTAACGTCATTCTACACCCCACGATGCGGGGCCGCTTTATTGCTGCCCTGCTCGACGCCAAAGACCAATGTGGCTGGCTACCTTCGAAGTTGTCTCCCGGCGAGGCGGGCAGTATGATCGACAACCACGTATTTCGCCGCTGGCCGACGCCTGGGCCAAGGGCATCCGCACTTTCGATCCCGACAAAGCGCGGGAGGCCTACTGACACGAAGCCACCAACAAAGGTCCCTGGAGACCCGCCAACGGCCGCGATGGCTGGAAGGAATACTTCACGCGTAATTTTATTCACTATTCCAATCTTACGGATGGCGGTACATTGAAGTTTCAGATGAGCGAGACGCCTGATAAAGCGCGGGGCGTAGAGCAGGCAGATCGACCTTTTCTTTGAAAAAAACAGGTATTTGGGCAAAATAGTCACCGAACGATTCCTCAATTCAAAAAGGTGATATAAGGGTCGAAAAATTAAATCTGCACAGTGAGGACCGGAAATTTCTGGTTCTCGCTGTGTTTTTAAAAACATACCAAACGAAATAGCTGGCGTTGCGCACCTCAAAGCTGGATCTTTGGCATAATTGTTATAAAACCACACTATATTATCGTAAAAACAAGGCCAACCACTTTTTAAAACAGAATATGCTTACTGAAAACGCTCCTGTTCTACCCAAAACCAAACGCAGTTTTGATACCCAAAAAGTAACCCTTACCGTCAATGGCAAACCACGTGTACTGAATATTCTGCCGTGGGTGAGTCTGCTCGACGCTCTGCGCGAGTACATTGGACTCACGGGTACCAAAAAAGGCTGCGATCACGGTCAATGCGGCGCCTGCACGGTACTGTGCGACGGCAAACGGGTACTGAGTTGTCTTTCGCTGGCCGTCATGAACGAATATGTCGAGATCACGACCATCGAAGGTATCGCGTCCAGCGATGACGAACTGCACCCTTTACAAAAAGCTTTTATCGAACACGACGCCTTTCAGTGTGGCTATTGCACGCCGGGTCAGATATGCAGCGCTATCGGGATGATGCAGGAAGCCAAACCCAAAACCAGAGCCGAAGTAGCCGACCTGATGAGCGGCAATTTGTGCCGTTGCGGAGCAAACGTGTACATTATGGATGCGATTATGGCAGAAATGGGGTCATAGATATGACGGGGTAGCCCGTGCGAGGATGAATTATGAGCTATTAAAATTATTATGAATAATTTCAGTTATACCAAAGTACACACTATTGGTGAGGCCGTTAAGCAGGTGAGTGGTGATGTAATGGCGCAATTTGTGGCGGGCGGCACCAACCTTATCGACTTGATGAAGTACCAGGTCATGAACCCCGACGCGTTGGTGGACCTCAATACGATCGCGGACTTTCATGACATTCAGGAGCGAGAGGATGGCGGTTTGCGGCTTGGGGCGCTGGTTAGTAACAACGATACGGCTTACCATGCGCTGATACAGGAGCGTTACCCGCTGCTTTCGCGCACAATTCTGGCCGGGGCAACCGGTCAAATCCGCAACATGGCGACCAACGGAGGCAATCTTTTGCAACGTACCCGCTGCTATTATTTCTATGATACCGATACGCCTTGCAACAAGCGCGAGCCCGGAACTGGTTGTTCGGCCATTGGCGGCTACAATCGCATCATGGCTATTTTAGGTGAAAGTCAGGATTGCATCGCCGTTTTTCCTTCTGATATGTGCATCGCCCTGGCTGCGTTGGAAGCGGTCGTCAATATTTCGGGCCCCAACGGAGATCGCAGTTTGCCCTTTGCTGATTTCCATCGTTTGCCCGGCGACAAGCCCGAGCTTGACAACAATCTTCGACACGGTGAAGTGATTATCAGTCTCGACCTGCCCGCGATGGGTTTTGCCCAAAATTATTCCTACCTAAAACTCCGAGACCGCAACTCCTATGCTTTCGCGCTGGTATCCGTGGCGACCGGTTTGGAACTGGAAGGCAATACCATCAAAAAAGCCCGCATTGCGTTGGGCGGCGTCTCGCACAAGCCATGGCGGGTGCCCGAAGCCGAAGATTTCCTGATAAATAAAAAAGCCAACGCCGATAACTTCGGCCAGGCGGCGGATATAATTCTGAAAGGGGCTACGGGCTATGGATACAACGATTTCAAAATCGACCTTGCTAAGCGCGCCATCATCCGCAACGGCCTCATGGCGCTCAACCCCGCCGAGACGCAACTGCCAGGCGCGGTACCAAACTAATTCTAATTTTGAGTGAATGAGTGAATGATAGAAAGGGTAATAAGAAATAGCTAAGGCTATTCACTCATTCTATCATTCACTTATTCAAAATTGAGTTTAAATATGAAAGCACAGATAGGACAACCCATAAGTCGGCTCGAAGGCCACCTCAAAGTAACGGGAGCGGCAAAATACGCTGGTGAGTATAACCTCGACGGACTGCTGTACGGCTACGTCGTCAACAGTACCATCGTGCGGGGCAAGATATTGCACATCGACGTCGACGCGGTCAAAGCGATTCCTGGCGTGATCGAGGTTTTTACCCACGAAAACCGGCCTTCGCTCGCATGGTTCGATATGCAGTACTCGGATATGGACGCGCCGCCGGGCTCGCCTTTCCGGCCATTGTACGACGCCGACGTGAAGTACTACGCCCAACCGATCGCGCTAATCGTGGCCGAAACTTTCGAAACGGCACGCTACGCGGCTTCGCTGTTGCGGGTAGAATATGAGGAGGAGGCCTTTGATACGAACCTAAAAAAGAATATCGATCAGGCCCGTAAGCCCAAAATGGGCTTAGCTACGATGCTGAAACCGCTGCCTCCAAAGCCGAAAGGTGATTTTGAGCAAGCTTTTGCCGATTCCGATACCCAGATTTCGTCGGCTTACTGGCACGGTACCGAGCACCACAACCCAATGGAAATGTTCGCCACCACGACCTTTTACGAAAAGGGCGGGAAGCTGACGATCTTTGATAAAACCCAGGGAGCGCAGAATAGTCAGTTATACGCCTGCAATGTATTCGGGTTGAGTTTTGGCGATGTCCGGGTCGTATCGCCTTACGTAGGCGGTGCCTTTGGGTCAGGCTTGCGGCCACAGTACCAATTGTTTATGTCGGTCATGGCGGCCATCGAGCTGAAACGCTCCGTGCGCGTGACGCTGGACCGCGAACAGATGTACAGCTTCGGGCACCGACCGCCCACGCTGCAACGGGTGCGCCTCGGGGCCGATAAAACGGGTAAAGTAACGGCCATGAACCACTCGGCCATCGCCGAAACCTCCCAATTTGAAGACTACACCGAAGTGGTCGT
>JBBSSJ010000372.1:0-4059 GCA_038242095.1 Cytophagales bacterium | reverse complement strand
TCGCCAATTCCTGCAACTTCCCGATAAAGCACGATCCTGAAATAAAGATCGCGTGAAGTACTTTACTTCTTCTTCGCCCGTTCCGCCGCTACTTCCGCCACCGAAACCGCCGAGGCCTTGTTCTCAAAGCTATTCCTGACAAAAGTCAGCACGTCGGCGATTTGCTGGTCGGTTAGGAAATCGTGGGCGGGCATGACGTTGCTGTACACTTCGCCGTCGATCGGTTCGTGGGCGTCCAGGCCATTGAGCAAGATACCGATGATGCGCGGCTTTTCGCCCAGCACGTACTCCGTTTGGCTCAGCGGCGGGTTCAAGTGCGGCACGCCGCCGCCGTCGGCTTGGTGGCAAACGACGCAGTTCTGCTCGTATACCATCTGTCCATTCGCCATCATCATTTCCATCGTGCTTGCTTTCGCGGCAACGGGCTTTGCTTTTGATGTTGTTTTTTTAGTCTGGGCGCAGGACTGAAAAGAGCATACGCTCACCATCAGTCCCACGGCCAAAACACACCTACCTATTGCGCTCATTTTGAATACGAAATCTTGTATACGGTTCCTTTTACATCATCCGATACATACAACGAGCCGTCCGGTCCCTGGGCCAGTCCACAGGGGCGATGCATGGCTTTGCCGGGCGACATGACGGTTTCCATACCGGCAAAGTTGTCGGCAAATACTTCCCAATCACCCGAAGCTTTTCCGTCTTCAAAAGGTTGAAACACCACGAAGTAGCCTGCCTGAGGCTCAGGAGCGCGGTTCCACGAGCCGTGGAAAGCAATGAAAGCACCGTTGCGGTACTTTTCAGGAAACTGAGTACCCGTGTAAAACAGCAACCCGTTGGGGGCCATGTGGCCGGGATAGGCCGCCGTCGGATCAATGTACTTATCATCAACCGCTTTCTTACCATCACCTCCGTATTCGGGCGAGACTATTTTTTTCTTCTGATTCTGGTCGTAATAGGTATAAGGCCAACCGGCATCGTTGCCTTTCTTTAGCTCAAACAATTCCTCGGCGGGTAATACGGCCGACTGCTGTACGGTGTACATATCAGGAAACAACGAGTTAAGCTGGTCGCGGCCATGCTGCATGATGAAGAGCGAATTGGTCTTATCGTTCCAATCCATGCCCACCATGTTGCGGATACCCGTAGCGTAGCGGGTACCATCTTTCAGCACCTGATCGGGCTTATCGGGCCTAAACTGCCAGATGCCGCCCACCGAATCGAGCATGGCGCAGGGCATCATGCCCGGCGATCCTTTGGCACGGTCTTTCACCTGGCAGGCGTTGGACGGTGCCCCAATCCCAACGTACATATTCCCTTTCCCATCCATGGCTAGCGATTTGGTATTGTGCGTTCCGGTGTCGGTCAGGCCTTTGACGATGCGCTCGGGTTTGTCGGGGTCGATCACTTCCTGATTGGCATTCAGCTTGTAGCGAAATACTTCCGAATTCGAGGTAGTGTAAAGATAGCCATCCTTGATCGCCACACCCGTGCCGCCAAAATCGCCGAATTTTTTCTGCTCGTCCAGCGTACCGTCGCCGTCCGAATCATGCAGGAAGACGGTACCTTGACCGTCGACCGGGCGGGCCAGCCGCACGTACAGATCGCCCCGGTCGGTGACGGTTAGGTGGCGGGCCTGGCCGAGGTTTTCGGCCACGATGGTGGTTGTGAATTGGGCGGGTACTTTGATGATGGGTTCGGCGGGCATTACGTTCGCCACTTTGTCCTGCGCCATTTGAGCCAGTGCCGATTCGGCCTGACTGCATAGCAGCGCCCCAGTCAGGAGTGCGCCTAGTATTAGTTTTCTTTTAAACACGGTGATTAGGGGTAAAGTAGAAGATTCCTGTATAACAGGGAAAAAGTCTTTTGGTCAAAGCTTTGCCTACCAAAATTGCGCCAACGGATAGAAATGTGAAATTCCCAAAGTATTTGCGGATTTTACACTACACCAAAAACTATTGAATGTGTTGGCACTCGGCGCACACGAAACAACTCGCTTCCCGGCCCATCCACTCTAAGTCTATGAAAGCCAGGTTGCCGGATGACACCAACCCTTTCCTGACGTAAAAATGATCATTCCGGCAAATCTGACAGATGATTTGGTGGCCGTTGGATTCATATTGTTTGGGTGCTTCTTTTTTGAAAAGGCTCATGGCGTGAATGGTTTGTTGCCTATGGATTGCAGGACCAGTACAAAGTACCAAGAATAAAACAGCAGATGAAATGACAATCGCAAAACTTTCGCGGTGGTTAAACATCCGGTTCATTGTGGGGTTGTAAAGCTTAGAGAATGCCCATTCTGCTATCGCTTTTCTTCCAGCCCTGACCGAAGTCACTTTTTAAGTCGGCTATATTTTCTTAATTTTATGTTTTGTTATACGGCGGCAGTTTTGTTGGCACGATAGCGCGTATAATCGAGCAAATTCAAGTTTTATTACCAATAATTTTATAAAAAAATGGCAAGTAGCATAGGTCCAGACACTACCGTCTGGGAAGTTAACGATGAGAGTAAAGCCAATGGCGCGGGCGACAAATGTCCGTTTATCGGTGGCGAACTGCATCAAACGGCCGGTGGCGGCACGCGCAACCGCGACTGGTGGCCCAACCAGCTAAATCTGAGCATTCTTCGTCAGCATTCCTCCCTGTCCGACCCCATGGGCGAAGGGTTCGATTACGCCGAGGAGTTCAAGAGCCTCGATCTGGCGGCAGTGAAGCAGGATATTTTCGACCTGATGACTACGTCGCAAGACTGGTGGCCCGCCGATTATGGCCACTACGGTCCGTTTTTCATTCGCATGGCCTGGCACAGCGCGGGTACCTACCGTATTGCGGATGGCCGCGGTGGCACCAGCGGAGGCGACCAACGCTTCGCGCCGCTCAACAGCTGGCCCGACAACGCCAACCTCGACAAGGCGCGCCTGCTGCTCTGGCCAGTCAAGAAGAAATATGGTCGCAAGCTCTCCTGGGCCGACCTGTTGGTACTTACCGGCAACTGCGCCCTCGAGTCGATGGGTTTGCAGACCTTTGGCTTCGGCGGTGGCCGGGTGGATATCTGGGAACCCAACGAGGCGGTTTATTGGGGTTCTGAAACCGAGTGGCTGGGCGATAATATCCGTTACGATGGCGATGAAACGCACAAGCGTGAGCTGGAGAATCCGCTCGGCGCTTCGCACATGGGGCTGATTTATGTCAACCCCGAAGGACCCGGCGGCAAGCCCGATCCGATAGGGGCTGCCCATGATATTCGCGAGACCTTCGGCCGCATGGCCATGAACGACTACGAAACCGTTGCGCTGATTGCGGGCGGGCATACCTTCGGTAAAACCCACGGCGCGGCCGACCCCAGCAAGTACGTGGGTTCTGAGCCCGCTGGTGCGGACATCGAGGAGCAGGGGCTGGGTTGGAAAAACACCTACGGCACGGGCTACGGGGCCGACACCATCACCAGCGGCATCGAAGGTGCTTGGACTTCGACGCCCGCCAAGTGGGGCCACGATTATTTTGAGTATCTGTTCAAATTCGATTGGGAAGTAACCAAAGGACCGGGCGGAGCCCACCAGTGGCAACCCAAGAACGGGGCCGGGGCCGGTACTATTCCCGACGCCCACGATTCGGCGGTGAAGCACGCGCCGTTCATGCTCACGACCGATATATCGATGAAAGCCGATCCGGCTTACGAGAAGGTTTCACGTCGTTTTCTGGATAATCCCGAAGAGTTCGCCGACGCCTTTGCCCGCGCCTGGTTTAAGCTCACACACCGCGACATGGGACCCGTCGAGCGCTACCTCGGTCCGGAAGTACCCACCGAAGAGTTGCTGTGGCAAGATCCCGTTCCCGCGCTGAACCACGAACTGGTCGACGCGCAGGATATTGCCGATCTGAAAAGTAAGGTGCTTGCTTCAGGTTTACCCGTTTCGCAACTCGTATCGACCGCTTGGGCGTCTGCTTCGACGTTTCGGGGTTCCGACAAGCGCGGCGGTGCCAATGGCGCTCGTCTTCGCCTGGCGCCGCAGAAGAACTGGGAAGTTAACCATCCCGGCATGCTGGGCGGCGTACTTA
>JBBSSJ010000371.1:0-4186 GCA_038242095.1 Cytophagales bacterium | reverse complement strand
GATACCGCCGCCGTTGGTGACTAGGTCGACGTCGTCGGAGCAACGCGTGGCCTTAATGCCGCCTCCCGAAGTACGCCCCCGGATTTTACCCTTCAAATTATCGACGTCGATGCCACCGCCGCTGGTCGTGAAATTCTGCTCTCCGTTGAGCGAGGACAGGCTGATGCCACCGCCGCTGGTTTTTAGGTCGGTGTTGAAATTACGTGGCGTATACACCCTGAAGGATATGGAAAGACCCTTTTTCCAGTTCATGCTAATGTGGTTTTTGTGTTCAGCGATGGCGACGACCTGGTTGTTCTCGCGCCGAATCGTGATGTCGTATTCTTTCAGGCGATCTTCAATTTCATCCTCGCTCACATTGTCGTTTCCGTTGTTGGCTCGGACGTACATTTCGACGCGTACGCCACTCTGCTGGTCGCCCGTCACCGAGATGCCGCCGCCGCTGGTCTGGACTTTCACGGATTCAAGATAGTTCTCCGAGAAATCTTTGGTGAAGTAGGGGCGGTCGCCACTGCGCTGGGCGTAGACGCTTACGCTCAACAGGCAAGCGATGAGAGCGAGGTACAGATTTTTGATTTTCATGGCATTGCAGGGGTTTGTTTTCTTATGGATGGGAATGAGATGGATTAGGTTGCACCCGTTAAGTTTTATTTTCAGAATAATTTCTTTCTAACCTCTCATCAAAAGCTTGTACCAGCATACTAGATTGCTGATTATCAGTTTTTTATATAAAATTAATCCTGAGAAATGACCGATAGCGAACAGTTACTGTCCGATTCTGAACAGCGGGGCAAGAAAAAACCGGGCTTCGATGAAGTCCGGTAGGATAGTAAAGCGCTGTAAAGATTCTGGCCAAAGGCCGAGGAAAAAATCGGTCTTTGGCTACGATTGCGTAATGTATTGCTCCAGAAACTGAATGTGCTGCTTTTGCTCATTCATGATCGAGTTGACGATGTCGCCGATACTAATGACGCCCACTACGGCACCGTCTTGCATGACGGGCAAATGCCGGATTCTCTTTACACTCAGCAATTTCATGCATTCCTGAATACCCATCTCAGGATCGACGGTGAATACCTTGGGCGTCATCACTTCGGAAATAGGCGTACTCTTGGCCTTACGACCCTGAATAATGCCTTTCCTGGCGTAGTCGCGCTCGGAAAAGATGCCGACGAGCGCGGCCCCGTCCAGTACGAGCACGGCGCCGATGTTCTTGGCGGATAGCAGATGCAGCGTGTCGATGACGCTCGTCGTGGGCGGTACGCTCCAAATTTCGGAGTAGGCCTTTTCTTCGAGGATGTGCTTGACGGATTTCATAACCGGAAAATTTTTAAGGATATAGAGTTTAGGAATAGCGTTCCCAAAATAGCGATCCGCTTCTTAATTTACAAGTAATTCCTCAAAAATTATTACTTTCAGTTTTCTACTACTGTAAATTTTGTACCTTACTTCAAAAAAATAGTTATGCTCCCTGTCCTGATTGCTTCGGTCGTACTCGTCCTCTTCGGATTTCTGATGTTCAGCGTCCGGTTGTTGTTCGTTAAGAATGGGGAATTCAAAGGTACTTGTGCCAGCAACAACCCCTTCATGCAAAAGGAAGGCGCTGTTTGCGGCGTTTGCGGCAAACAGCCGGATGAGGCCTGCGCGGAAGCCAAATAAACAGGGGGCAATGAGGGTTTATCCTTCGCGGTTGCGACTCAGCATCCGCTTGACCGACAAATAATCCAGGAAGTAGATGATTTTAAGAGAGAGGTTATTGTTCTGATCCGCTTGCAACGTATTCTTGAAATTCTCGAAATAACCCGTTCCCACCAGGTCAGAAACATTCGCCGTCGCATTTTTCCAAACTACATTCACGAAACTGCCCGGCGCAAATTGCCAGGTGTAGACCATATCGATGTTGAAGAAATTCACGTTGCGGTCCAGGCTTTCGGGGTATTTGTCGCGGGGCGAGAGGCGGCCGTTATCGTTCAACGCGAAGTACTTGTGGGCATCCACAACGCTGGAATAATGCCGCGCGCGGAAGGTCAGGCCCATGCGGTTGGTGAAGCTGTACTTGAAACTGAGAATATTATTGATCGTCCTGATGTCGCGCAGGGCAAAAACCGGCGAGTCATCGGCGGCGCGGGCCATATAACCCATATCGCGGGGCCGGGCGTCGTAGCTGATGCTGTGCCGCACCGAGAACCGGCTGTTGAAGCGAAAATTCTGGCGGAGTTCGAGTTCGTAGTTGTAGAGTTCGTAGAACTGCTGGTACTTGCGGCCGTACAAGCTGATCTCCATCGAGTACTTCAAGGCGTCGTTGGTTTCGAACCAACCGCCGCCCGACACCGAGGCACCCCGCCGGAAGTACATTCCCCTTACGCGCGGCTCATAAAAGTCGTTTTGAGCAGGGTTGTAGTTAAATGAAAATCCTGTCCACTGTAATTTTTTGGTCTGAGCGCTCACCCGTACGCCCAGGCGTGAACTTTGGTACTTGGTGGCAATGTCGCCGATCGGCGTAAAAAGGGAACTGTAACCGGCATCGAAACTGAAACGCATCCGATTATACCAGCCCTTGGGTTCGTTGATGCGGTAATCCACGTCGAAGTCATGGTCGATGTAGTTGCCATAACGGAAGTACCCCAGGTCGTTGCTGGTGAACTTCGTATCGGTCAGTTCCTGCTCGATGTTGAACGTGAACCTGCCACTTGATTTTCCGAATCCCACTTCATGACTATAACCGGTGCTGTTTTCGAGGTTCTCGGTTTTGTAGGCAAGATGACTGAGTGATGCTTGTCCGTAGAATCTGTAGGTATTTTTCTTGTCAAAAAGGCTGAACAGCGCCGCGCTCACATTGGCATTGTAGTCAATGCCCCCGCGCAGCACGTTGGTGTTGATAAAGCTGACGCTCGAATTGTTTTTGAGCGTCTGGTCGAGCACGATAATATTGTAGTTGGTCATCGGATCGGTCTCGACGCGGCGCGTTTGGCCCGTTTCGGTGTCCTCGACGGTGGCAAACTGCGTTCTGGTCACGGCATTGAGCAGGCCTACGCCCAAGCCGCCCCTGGTACGGCCCGACACCTTGGAAGCATTGATAAGACGCGAGATGTTGGGGTTGGATTTGATGCGCTCATGGTCGGCCAGCACCACATTGCCTCGGTGCAGTGGTGAGCCGCCAATCCGCCGGGAATAGAACAAGCCACCTTTGCCAAACAACTCGGTTCCTTCGTTGAAAAAGGCTCGATTCTCGTTAAATTTCACCTCGAAAGGCGACAGATTCAGGACCTGGTTGTCGCTCTGCACTTGTCCGAAATCGGGGATCAGCGTGGCGTCCAGCGTAAAGGCCTGGCTTAGGCCCAGCTTCAAATCTGCACCGCCCGTCACCTGCGCATTCAGGTTTTTCTGGCCCGGCTCATTGGTTGGAAAGTGGTTAGCGTAAACCGAAAAATAAGGCGACAGCTGTAACCGTAACGGTGGCTTGATATCGCTGATGCCCTCCCAAAGTCCCGCCTGCGTGATAAATCCGTTAACATTCGGGTCGATAGGGCTCCACGTGAATCTTTGTCCGGTGTTGGTGCGCTTGCGGGTGATGTTGAGTCCCCAATTCTGCACTTTGTCTTTACTGAAACGAATGGCGGCGTAAGGAATGAACATTTCAAAAGACCAGCCCTCATCATGCAGCACGGTAGCGCTTTTCCAAACGGCATTCCAGCTGAAATCCTCACCGCCGTTGGCCGTAAGCTTAGCGTCCCACTGCTCATTGAGCGGCGTCAGGAAGTACTCGAACCCATTCAGCTGGTCATGGTAGGTGTCGAAGACGATGCCGATGTTGTCGTTGTTGCCAAAGCCGTCGCGCCCGCGCAACTCACGCGCAACGTCGTCACGGCTGCGCTCGTAGCAGGTACCCCCAAAGTAAATCCCGTCGTCGGTGTAAAAAAGGAAGGTTTCCGTGCGGTTCCCCTCCGATTCGGGTTTGCCTATTTCGGGTCTATATTCAATAAAATTATCGGCCTTGGGGGCATTCTGCCAGGCGGCATCACTCAGGTCGCCATCGACGATGATAGCTTGCGTAGTACGTTTGGCTTCGAGGTTTTTGGGGATAAACTGCCCAAAAGAAGATTGGAAAGTGAAAAGGATAAGGGTAGAGAAAAAGATCGGAAAACTCCGGGGCATAATGGGGTTGAGTGGGTTGAAAAAAGGCTTT
>JBBSSJ010000370.1:0-4198 GCA_038242095.1 Cytophagales bacterium | reverse complement strand
AGATACAGATGATAAAAAACTTTGTCGAGCGTATCGGGTGAATTATTGGTGTATTGTAGCTTCTGCGTACCGGTATAGCGGTGGGTTTTGGCGTCGAAGTCAATGTTCATCTCGTACTTCACGTGTTGCTGCCAGCGGTCAGACTGAGCGAAAGATTGGGAGACGAGGGCAATTAGTAGAACAGTTAAAAGGAATTGCTTCATGAATATTCTGGTACAAGTAGATTAGGTAGCAAAAATCAAAATTAGGCAAAGTCATTGTTTAACGAAGAATTTTCTAAATTTTAAGGCTAATTTTACCAAAAAACATTTATTCCAAATCCTCATGCAACGCCTACTTTTCCTCCTTGTTCTCCTGGCTTTTAGCCCGGCGATTGCTGTCCTGGCCCAAAGCACCGAACAGGCTTTTATCAAAGAAAACTACACCAAGCAGATTTACGACATCCCGATGCGGGACGGCGTGAAACTGCATACCATTCTGTACACGCCCAAGGATATTTCGGCGACGAAGCAGTATCCGTTTCTGATGCAGAGAACGTGTTACAGCATCGCGCCCTACGGTAAGGATGAATTTCCCACGCGTCTGGGCCCCAATCCCTACCTTATGCGGGATCGGTACATCTACGTGTATCAGGACGTGCGCGGCCGCTACATGAGCGAGGGTACCTGGACGAACATGACGCCGCATATCGACAACAAAAAAGGTAAAAACGAGGTGGACGAGGCGTCGGATATGTACGACGCGATCGAGTATTTGCTCAAAAACGTGGCCAATAATAATGGTCGGGTGGGGCAGTACGGCACTTCGTATCCCGGCTTCTATACCACGGCCAGTTCACTCAGTAAGCACCCGGCCCTGAAAGCCTCTTCGCCGCAGGCGCCCATTTCCGATTTCTTTTTTGACGACTTCCACCACAACGGGGTGTTCACGCAGGGCTACTACGGCACCTTTCCGGTCTTCGGCATTCAGCATCCCGAGCCAACTACGAAATCCTGGTTTACCGACCAGTTCATTCAGGCCAAGCCCGACGGCTACACTTTCAACCTGAACATGGGGCCGTTGAAGAATTTTGATAAATACTACCAGGATAATTTCTTCTGGCAAGAAACGATGAATCACCCCAACTACGACGAATTTTGGCAGAAGCGCAACATCCTGCCGCACCTGAAAGGCGTTACTTCGGCCTACATGACTGTTGGCGGCTGGTTCGATGCCGAGGATTTGTACGGTCCGCTCAATACTTACAAAACCATTGAGAAGAACAATCCGAACGCTTACAACACGTTGGTCGTGGGGCCATTCGGTCACGGGCGCTGGGGCCGCGAAACGGGCCACACGCTGCACAATGATGTTTATTTTGGCGATAGTGTCGCAACCTTTTACCAAAAAAACATCGAGACCGAATTCTTTACGCACTTTTTGAAAGGCGCGGGTGACGGCAAGACGGGCCTGCCCGAAGCCTACCTCTTCAACACGGGCCGCAATGAGTGGCGCAAATTTGATCAATGGCCCGCAAAGGAGGCTAAAAAGCAAACGCTTTATTTCCATAAAGACGGCAAGCTCAGTTTCGACAAACCTACCGATGCCAGCGCCTACTCCGAGTACGTGAGCGACCCGCTGAAACCCGTGCCCTACACGGAGGATTTTACCCAAATGACCGGCTTTACGCCCTTTGCCTACATGTCCGAAGACCAGCGCTTTGCATCCACCCGGCCCGACGTACTGGTTTTTGAAACCGCCGCCCTCACCGAAGACATGACGCTGGGCGGCGAGCTTATGGCCAAACTCAATTTCAGCACCACCGGCACCGATGCCGATTTTTTCGTCAAGCTGATCGACGTGTATCCCGACGATGAGAAGAACCACGATTACTTGGTAGATAAGGAAATCGTGCTGGCGGGCTACCAGCAAATGGTGCGTAGCGAAGTGATGCGGGCGCGCTTCCGCAACAGTTTTACCAAACCCGAGCCAGTGAAGGCCAATACCCTGACGCCCCTGAATTTCCACTTGCAAGACGTGTTGCACACTTTCAAGAAAGGCCACAAAATCATGGTGCAGGTGCAAAGCACGGTCTTTCCGCTCTTCGACCGCAACCCGCAGAAGTACGTGGACAACATCTATAAATCCAATCCTGAGGATTTTATCAAAGCCACCCAGCGGATTTATACGCAAGGCAACGCGGCGAGTGGGCTGGAAGTGGAGGTTCTTTCCAATTGACAGTAGATAGTTGACACGTAGCCGCCCCTTTATACTTTTAACAAAAACACAGATTAACCATGAAGGAATACAAACTCGAAAGTTTTATTTATTACAGCAAACTCACGCTGGATTCTCACCACATCCTCAATTCTTCCACCGCCGAAATTCAGGACAAGTTGGATGAACACGCCAAGGATGGGTGGCGTTTGGCGTCGAGCAACACCGCTAGTTTTGGGGCAGCGGTGTATGTGTATTTATATTTTGAAAGAGATGCGAAATTTTAAATATAGATAATGAAGAGATTAGCCACCTCACTTTGTCTGGCATTGCTGCTGGCAGGCACCGTACATGCCCAAAAAGTGAAGGTTTTTCGAACCAAGGTTTTCCATTACGACCGATCAAACGTCAAGGGAATCCTGTACGATGTAAGTCCCCAAGGGGTCGTTTTGCTGGATTCGAAGGCGGTCTCCGCCATGTCGGCAAGAAATATTCAGGAAGCCATCTTGCAAGGCCAGCTTCCGAGTTTTGTAGTCCCCTTCGATGAAATTCAGTCGCTGAATATCAGACGGCGGCGGTCCATCGGCAGGGGCTTCGGCTTAGGGTACCTGGCGAGTTTTGTGACGCTGGAAACGGTCATGGCGGCCAGCGCGCTATCGCAAAGCAATGGTCGCGGATGCGATGGTTCGCGGCAGAAACTAACCCTGGGCGACGCCCTCGTCAGTGCGAGCTGCGCCGCGCCTCCCGGTATTTTGGTCATGGGCGTCGTATCCGTCGTCGGGGGAGGAATTGGCAGCATCATCGGGGCGATACCAAAGAAGCAGATTAGCCTCGATCCCAAAAATCAGGAAATTGATGCGCGGGAGAAACTCAAAAAATACGCTTTGTTGCTGCAAAAGCAGCGGAGTTAAAGATCTCACAGTCCCACGGCCTTCCTGAATTCCGGGTCCGTGGGTTTTACGGCTGAGGCGAAAAAATGCGTAAGCTGCCCCTTCTCGTCTACCACGTATTTACAGAAATTCCAGGTGGGTGCCTTGTCGTTCCAGCCATTCAGCGATTTGGTCGATAGCCACTTGTAAAGTGGGTGTTGCATTTTTCCTACCACATCGATCTTGTCGAACAGTTGAAAGGTGACCCCGTAGTTTTTCTGGCAGAAAATGGCTATTTCCTCATCGGAACCCGGTTCTTGCCCACCAAAATTGTTAGCTGGAAAGCCTAATACTACCACGTCTTTACCATGCTTCTCGTGGAAGGCTTCCCAGTCGGCATACTGCGGGGTAAAGCCACATTTGGAGGCCACATTGATCAGGACCACTTTCTTTCCTTTGTACTGGCTAAGGTCAATCATCTGATCGCCAATCAGGGCTTTTATTTTAAAATCATACAAACTCTGGGTGCCAGTCATAGTAGGGTCGGTGCGGGTGATGGATACTTTTTTATCGACAAAGATGCCTTGTAGTAAGGTCGAAAACATGAGGAATACGAGTGAAAGGGATGTCATAGTGTTTGAGGCGGTAGAGATGTGCTGATTTACCTCCGCTTTGGAAAAGCAATAACTCCGTTTGGGATTGATTGTTTCGCTTGGGCAGGGTAGGAGTTTTTCTTGGTAGTATCATTCTGCGTGTCGCGTCACAGACGCTAAGTGAAGTGCGCCCCGATTGCAAATCAGGGCGAGCAGATGGGAGAGCAAGATAAAAAGCAAATAAATTTCAATGAGCTAACGATTTTCCTTCTAATAAATCAATTAGCATTTCTACTTTGCCAAATAATTCGTCAAATGTAATTATGTCTGTATTTTTTGAATTTGAACGATAGATTTCAAAGGCTTCTTTTTTAGTATGATTTCCTTCTATTTCTATTGAAAAATTACCTATAATCAATAAGCAAGTAGGATCAAAACTTTCGAATCTTGGTTTTTCAGGATTGCTAGCTATTATGTTTGCGTACTCTTTACACATATTATGTTTATACGTGAGTATTTGATTTTCAGAGCCTGAAAATT
>JBBSSJ010000369.1:0-4235 GCA_038242095.1 Cytophagales bacterium | reverse complement strand
GACCACCATCGAGGGCGCGCCGGCCGGGCTGACAGTCCAGGGCTTGAAGATCGCCGGCACGCCCACGGCCAGCGGTGTGAGCGTGCTGACCGTGACGGCCACCGACGACAAGGGCGGCAGGGTCTCCACCAAGTTCAAGATCACCGTGGCCGCGGGAAGCCAGTCCCCCGGGACGGATACAACCAATCGGCCGCCCGTGGTCAGCAAGTCCATCGGCGCGCAGACAGCTTTCCTAAGGAGTGACTACAAATTCGTTGTTCCCCAAGAAACCTTTACCGATCCGGATGGCAGCATCGCCGAAATTAAAGTTACGGGTCTGCCAGACGGAATAGCCCAATCGGGCTGGAACCTGATCGGAAAGCCTACGACTACGGGGGTAAATGAAATCACCGTGACGGCTACCGACAACAGTGGCGCCACGGTGGCTACTAAATTCAGGCTCACCGTGGATTTGGCTCAGACCGACAACGTAATCAGCCTTTTTCAGGCAGGTGACTTCTTTACGCGTCGTTTGATACGTTACATCCAGGATGGTGACACGCTGCGAAATGCCGATGTGAAGCAAACCGTTAATATTATGGCTTCACCCCGCAATGGTACCGTGGGCAGTTATTCCTTCGCGCTCACGGGCCCTTATGCCATTAATAGCGAGGATAGCAATGCGCCTTACGGACTTTTTGGCGATAATGGAGGCGTCATGCTTCCCGCGGGCCAATACACTTTGGTACTTACTTCTTTCGCCGAAGCCAGTCTGAAAGGCACCCAACTCAGTACGCAAACGGTTCGTTTCGTGGTACTAGAGGATGCACAAAACGTTAATTTGCCTCCTGCACTCAATATGCAGCCTGTCGATCTTTTCGCCAGAGTAGGCTCAGCTTTTGTCCATCGCTTGCCCGACAATACCTTCGCAGATCCTGATGGGAGAATAGCCGCGGTCACGATCACGGGCTTGCCCGATGGACTTAAAGGGGAAGGTACCCTCATATCGGGAACGGCCACCAAAGTTGGGACCTACAACCTGACCGCAACCGCAGCCGACAACAGCGGGGCATCGGCATCTGCTAAGTTCAAGATCACCGTTTCGGCTAATAATACCCCGCCCCTCATCTTAGGAAAGATACCTGATCAGTCGGTGGTGGTCAACACTCCCTACCGCTATACCATTCCTGCCAATACATTCTCGGACCCCGACGGAACCATTGTTTCGGTAGATGTGCTGGGATTACCCCCAGGCATTTCGTTTACGGGCGGTACGCTCTCAGGTACGCCGGTAAGAGCGGACAAGTATCAGCTTGTTGTTGTCGCCAAAGATGATGCCGGGGAGGCCTCTCAGTTCACCTTTCAGTTGAGCGTGTTGGCTGAGAATCGGCCACCATCGGTGGCCAAAGCCATCGTTGAACAGGTTCTTCCCAGTGGATCACCTTATCGTTTCGTAATTCCGTCAGGCACCTTTGTCGATGTTGATGGGAAAGTTGTTCGGCTGGTAATTACTGGTCTACCGGCGGGCCTAACTGCTTCGGTCGATACCATTAGGGGTACGCCCACCCAAGCCGGGGAAAGCATCGTAACCGTGACGGCCTTCGATAATCTGGAGGGCTCCACGAAGCTTACTTTCCGGATGGTTGTCACGGGCAATCAGGCTCCGCCAAAGGTCCAATCCATCAGCAACCAAACCGTCGATCTTGGCACTGACTACCGCTACGTCATTCCAAGGGGTACCTTCCTCAACTCCGGCGGCAGCATCGCCCGACTTGAAATTCTGGGACTGCCCGAAGGCCTGATCGCCAAAGGCGACACCATCAGTGGGAAGCCCACCGAAGCGGGCGTATTTGAAGTGAAAATTATTGCCTACTACGACAAGGGTGCTTCGGTTACCTCCAAATTTATGCTACAGGTCCAGCAAGCCGAATTGCGTATAATGCTGTACGACGCTACCACTGCCACGCCGAAATTGATTCGGGAAGTAGCTAACGCGGCCATTATTCCGCTGAGTACACTGGCGGCCAGCCTCAACATTTTTGTGGAGAGCAACGCCAAAATCAGCCGGGTGGCGTTTGAAATTACGGGATCCGTGAGTCAGAAGGGGATTGACGAAGACACGCCATTCTCGCTGTATGGTGGCAACGGCGGTTTCAAGCCCGTTATCGGCAGCTACAGTTTGAAAGTGACCGCTTACCGTGACAACGTTGTTATCGCAACCCATACTGTTCAGTTCGAAATCAATGCAGCCGACAACTCTGCCGCCCGAATCAGCACGGAGGAGACGTTTATTCCAACCTCGGATGTTTCACCGTGGGTAGCCTATCCCAATCCTTTTGTGGACAAGGTGCTGGTGAATATCGGTAACGAAGCGACGCTCAAAGCTGTGGAGGTAGTATCGGTGGAAGGCCGCAATTTAGGGATTGAATCATCGCGCTGGTCCGTAGACCAATCGACGTTGACTGTAGACTTAACAGGAAAGGTTGCCAACCCGGGTGTGTACCTGCTGCGCCTCACTGACGCGGCAAACAAAGTACGTGTCTTGCGAATCATGAAGTCAGACCGTCGTTAATCACGGTCCGACCATTCATTTTTTATCAGGAAAATTTTGGTAGAAGCGAAGAAGCCCCGACATGGGGCTTTTTTGCGTTTGACCCGGTCGGAGATTCTTTTTGGCTAAAACCTCCTGCAATATCGCCCCGAAATGATACGCCACCGAACCCGTGAAGTGG
The DNA here is from genome assembly GCA_038242095.1 of Cytophagales bacterium. Taxonomy (GTDB): domain Bacteria; phylum Bacteroidota; class Bacteroidia; order Cytophagales; family Spirosomataceae; genus Persicitalea. Next base: position 1,524 of record JBBSSJ010000369.1, on the reverse strand, counting down.
ACAGGCAAAACCGCCGCACCGGGATGTTTGAGTACGTATTTATCCAAGAAGATCCCAAAAGCATCGGCCACCATTTTCCTGATAAAATCATGCGTCCGGTGCTTACCCACGAATTGGGCGAAGCCCGCAAAGTAGCGGTTCGGGAATGGCTGCCGGTAGGCGTGGTCGAGCATCGTTAGTCGCGTCAGATCGGGGTGAGCCTGTTGGAATTCCTGATGCAAGTCAGTCGGCAGCTCATTTTGCAGGTAATGCACCACCAACTGCTTGCCGAGGTACCCGCCGCTCCCTTCGTCGCCCAGCCAAAATCCCAGCGAGCCGATGTTGTTCACGATTTCGCGGCCATCGTACTGGCAGTTGTTAGCGCCCGTACCCAGGATACAGGCAATACCCGCTTCGCGACCACACAAAGCGCGCGCTGCCGCCAGCAAATCACTGGCGACCTCGATGCTACGCACCGCCGGGAATACTTCGGCCAACGCGGCGGCCACGGGTTGGCTCGTTTTGGCATCGGCGCAACCCGCGCCGTAGAAAAAAATCTCTGACACGGCACCATTTACGTTTGGAAGTACTTCCCCGCGCAAACCGGCGGCGATGGTGGTTTGGTCCTGATAAAAAGGATTGAATCCTACTGATTGAAACGCGGAGGTTTGGCCCCACTCTTCGAGCAAAAGCCAGTCGGTTTTGGTGGAACCGCTGTCGGCAAGTAAAATCATATCAGTTTTCCGATAACGGGTAATTTCTGGAATACTTTGTCGGTGTGCGGGGCCTCGGCGAGTTCGTCAGTGAGGTCCTGCCCCGCCCAATGCTCGTAATGTTTGCCGTCGCGCCACAGCCGCGAGGCCGATACATCGTAGATCAGACCCTGGAAGGCGCACCAGATTTCGTCCCGGTCCTGCCCGTTTCGGAGTGCAAGCTGGGCGCGGCTGTATTCCTTCATAAATTTCGGGATTGCTTGAAAAATTGCCCGCAAATGTAGAAATTGTGGCCGAGTTCTTGAATAACCTACTGCATTGGATATGAAGGTAGACGGAAATTTCGTTCTTTTGAAAAAAATGTAATTGCGTAGGAATATGAGAAAAATTCAACCTATTATTTGGTGTCTCTTTTTGAGCATTGGCCTGATTTCGGTGAGTTGTAAAAAAGATCCACCGCCCCTCTCGGAGCGCATTGCCAAAGTGTGGTCATCCTCCACGGTGCAGGAAGGCAGTTCGGTCGTCTATACCAAGGGCGGTACCAGCAATGTCAAACCCGGTTATAGCAAATTCAACCTTGATCTTAACAAGTCCGGAACGGTAACTTACACCGAGTTCGACGGTAACACCTTTTCTGGTCAATGGGAAGTATCAGGAGACAATAAGCTGATCCTTAAAAACTTAAACCCGCAGCCTACGGGTAGCAACGGAACTATCGAGTTTAATATCTCCGACTTCGGTGATAACATGATGACGCTCACCCGCACAACTTCCAGCGTAAAAACCGGCGGCACGGTGAATAAGTACGTGTTGGTAAATCCGTAGAGGTTGT
>JBBSSJ010000368.1:0-4242 GCA_038242095.1 Cytophagales bacterium | reverse complement strand
TCTTCCTCGATCATGCGGATGATCTCACGCAATTCGTCGGGGCTCACTTTCTCCTGTTTAGCAAAATAGGTCACCAAGTCTTTATACGAATCGTTGAAATAATCACCGACGACTTTATTGAGCACAAACTGGTTTTGATAGTTCTGTTTGCTCACCACGGGATAGTACTGGTGCGCATTGCCCAAGGTGCGATGCGCCACGTAGCCCTTTTCTTCCAGGTTACGGAGCATGGTCGACAGCGTGTTGTAGTGCCAATTTGTTTCGGCAAAAAACGGGAGCATGTCTTTGGCAAAAGCTTCCTGCTGGCTCCAGAGTACCTGCATGACCTCCTCCTCGCGATTGGTTAGTCTTTCTATTTCCATTCGCCCAATGTACTACTAGATTTCTAGTAATCAAACTATTTTTCTAGTATTTAATTTTATAAGGATTGAAAATCCCATTTCAGGTAGCTGAAAGCATAAAAAAATCTCGCAGAGCCAGATTGTTCTATTCGTCCCCTTTTTGCTTTTAGACGATGAAAATATCGAAAGTAGCCATCGAGCGAGTGGCCGATGAATTGAGCTAGGCCTCCGTTTCGTCCGAATATTTTTTCCGCAGTTCATTCACGAATAAATGCGCCTGCCTCGTAGGTTCGGGTAAGCGATAGCCACCATCGCAACGGAGCGTAAGGTCGATCGCAGTGGGCAGGTCGATGAGGTGGCCGGGGGAGATGAAGACGGGACTTACCTTGTTCTTTGTACGCAGGGCCACGCCTAGCGTGATGCCGCGCTGTACGAGTGGCGTAAAATTGCCGCGCTCAGGTGCGGGCTCTTCGAACTTCCCCGTCAACACCGATTTACCGCAGCCAAACGACGGACGGTTGATCCACAAACCCATGTGCGAAGCGATGCCCATGCGGCGCGGATGGGCTATCCCATGGCCGTCGAACATCACCACATCGGGCTCGACTTTTAGTTGTTCCCAGGCTTCCAGCAGCGCAGGACCTTCCCGAAAAGTAAGTAATCCGGGGATATAAGGAAACAACGCTTTGCTCACCATGCCGGCTTTCTCCACTACTTCCAAAGTATCCAGCCGCAACACCACAATGCCCGCATAAACTGTTTCTTCGTATTTGTTAAACGAAATATCACAACCCGCAATCGTCTTGGGCGCATCGTCCAGCGGCATAATCAGCACCTGATCTTGCAGCGCTTTCTGCCAGGCCACCGCCTCGGTAGGCGTTACGTTCCAGGGATGAAGTGGTTCCATAGAGTTATGAGTGATGAATATGAATAAAAAAAATTACCTCCACCGCTCCACCCCTATTTGCTCACAGAATTCCAACACCGGGCAGGTACTGCATTTGGGCAAAGAACCTGTACAAATATGCTTGCCGAAGGGCATGAGGAGGCGGTTAATATCGGTCCATTGGGCTTCGGGGACTTTTTGTTCGAGGACTTTCAATGTTTTCTCCGGTGTCTTTTCCCGGACGTAGCCCCAACGGTTGACGACGCGATGCACGTGGACGTCGACGCTGATGGCAGCCACGCCACTGGCTACGCCCATCGCCAGGTTAGCGCATTTAGGGCCGACGCCTTTCAGGGCGGTAAGCTGGTCATAATCTGCGGGGAGTTGTCCGCCGTACTGCTCGACCGCCGCCCGCGCTATGCCCAAAATGGTGTCAATTTTTTGGCCTGGATAGGTGGTACCGTCCAGGAGTTCGGAGAGTTGGTCGCGGCTGAGTGCCATCGTGGCTTCCGGCGTGCGGGCCGCTTCAAACAACCGCAATGACACCGGAATGGTAGTTTCGTCCAGCGTTCGAATCGATACAATGCAGGAGACCAATTGTTCAAAGAGCGAATCATAGCCGCGTTCGGCCAGTTCGAACATCGCAGCTTTTGGGAAGGGACGAATGGCTTCGGCTATTCGATCAAGAACGGTGGTCAGGTCAAAATTGGTTTTCATTGGCGGGCGATGCTTAATTGGATTTCAAGTTGCTAAAAAATAATTATGCCCGTTTGAAATCCCTCCATGATTTTAGCCCGAAACGTAACGATCTTGGAGCAATTTCCTAATTTGGCTGCCTTAATAATCCTTACAAGAAACATCATACCCATGAAGGTACTCGACGTCGACTTCGTCCGACAGCAATTCCCCGTTTTCAAAACTGAAATGGGGCAAAAAATTGGTTTCCTCGACAACGCCGGAGGCAGCTACGTGGCCGGAGCGGTTATTGACCGGTTGACTGATTTTTACACTAATTACAAAGTACAGCCCTACGGCGCCAATTCTATTTCCAACAAGGCGGGCGAGGCGATGGACCTTGGCCGCAACACGATGGCGGCGCTGCTGAACCGACCCACGGAATTGGTGACGATTGGCGCCTCCTCAACGCAACTGCTGAACACATTGGCAATTGCCAGCGCATCGCTAGTCACGAAGGGACGGGAAGTGATCGTGTCGGAACAGGACCACGAGTCGAATATTGGCGGCTGGGAGCGGCTTTGTCGACAGCAGGGAGCTACGCTTCGCATTTGGCCAGTCGATCCTACAAACGGCGAGTTGTTTCTTGAAGATCTTGAAAAACTATTAAGCACTAAAACGGCCATCGTGGCGGTCACGCATAGTTCCAATATCATCGGTACCATCAACCCAATCAACGAAATTGCCAGGATGACGCGCAAGGCCGGGGCGCGACTCGTGGTGGATGGCGTTTCCTACGCGCCACACCGTTGGCCCGACCTGGATGCGCTCGACGCAGACGCCTACGTGTTCAGTACCTACAAAACCTACGGCACCCACCAGGGCGTGATGGTTTTGAAGGAGGATTTTTTGAACGAACTTGATCCACAATGCCATTTCTTCAATATCCCTTACCTCAACAAACGCCTCGACAGCGCCGGACCCGACCACGCCGCCATTGCCGCCCTGGCCGGAATCGGGGATTATTTTTCGGCTTTACACCAACATCACTTCGGTTCATCCGAACTCGGGCTTCACAAGAAAGTCCAGGCGATGGCCGCGCTGATGAATGCTCACGAGAACCGGCTATGCGGCAATTTGCTGGATCAGCTGAACGAACTTCCTATCCGTATTTACGGCCGAACCGATCCCATCCAGCGCGAAGCAAACATCGCACTCACCGCAAACGATGTTTCCTCGAAGGCCTTGGCGGATGGTCTGGTGCGTTATGATGTGGCGGCCAAAAACGGGCATTTTTACGCCTATCGCCTGTTGCAAAAAATGAATATGACCGATATGAATGATGGCGTACTTCGTATTAGTTTGTCGCACTATAATACGGCCGAAGAAGTAAAAAGATGCGTAGATGGGCTGCGGAGTCTGACTACATGAGGGGCCGATTATTCATGCTTCTAAATTGAAATTCACTATTTTGCCACAAAATCAACCTATCGGCATCCTTATGAAAAAACAGTGCGCTTTACTCCTGCTCTTCACGCTCGGAGTGCTCTCCTTTGTCCAGGCCCAAACCGGCGTCGTCGATAAAATCATTCAGGAAGAAACTAAAAACTCCCAGCTTCCGACCATCGCCCATGAGCTTATCGATCGCATTGGGCCACGGCTGGTGGGTAGTCCTAAAATGATGCAGGCCCACGACTGGGCTATTAAAAAGTATGAATCCTGGGGCATACCCGCCCGCAACGAAAAGTGGGGCGAGTGGCGTGGCTGGGACCGGGGTATCTCGCACATCGACCTGATTAGTCCGTGGGTCAAGACGTTGTCGGGACAGCAATTGGCGTGGAGTCCGCCGACGCCCAAGGGTGGCATGAAGGCCGAAGTTATTATTTTGCCCGAGTTTGCCGATTCAGCGGCCTTCCAGAAATGGCTGCCCAACGCCAAAGGAAAACTCGTGATGATTTCGATGCTGCAACCCACCGGTCGTCCTGACTATAACTGGAAGGAATTTGCGACGGATACGTCTTTCAATAAACTAAAAAAAGACCGGGATACAATGACCAAAGCGTGGTCGGACCGTACCGCCAAAACGGGCAAAGATCGCCGCGAACTGCCTATCGCGCTTGAAAATGCCGGGGCAGTGGGTATCATTACCTCGTACTGGTCGCAGGGTTTTGGAGCCAATAAGATTTTCAGCGCTTATACCAAAAAAGTACCGACTATCGATCTTAGTCTCGAAGACTACGGCCTGGTGTATCGCCTGGTCGAGAGCGGCGACAAGCCCATGCTCAATCTGGTAGCTGAGTCGAAAGAGACGGGGGTTACGCCCACGTTTAATACCATCGC
>JBBSSJ010000367.1:0-4250 GCA_038242095.1 Cytophagales bacterium | reverse complement strand
TGGGGACGCGACCGCTTCTGGCATCCCAACCGTCGTACGATGGATAGTCTGGTGGCCGTCCATCCCGAACTGATTTTGCTGGACGCGCAAAAACCCGTCGTTATCCACGACAATCGATTTCGCTGTGACCACGGCTGGGACATCGACCTCGACGATGGAAGCAGTAATTACATCATCTACAACAATGTACTGCTCAATGGCGGGCTGAAATTTCGGGAGGGCTTCCACCGCACCGCCGAAAACAACATCATGCTCAACAATTCCTTTCATCCGCACGTCTGGTTCGAAAACAGCGGCGATATTTTTCGAAAAAACATCGTGATGCGTCCGTATTACCCGATTCGGGTCGATGACTGGGGTAAGGAAGTGGACTACAATCTCTTCCCCGATCAGGAAGCACTTCGGGCGGCGCAGCAGAACGGTACCGACTCCCACAGCCGGGCGGGCGATCCGCAGTTCCTGAATCCGGAGCGGGGGGATTATCGCGTAGCGGAAGATAGCCCCGCGTTGGCGCTCGGCTTCAAGAATTTCCCCATGGACGCGTTCGGGGTGCAGAAGGCCTCCCTGCGCGCGCTGGCCTCTTCTCCCAAGTTGCCCACCATCCTGACCGCCAGCCAAAGGGACACCGAACTGACGGAAACGACCTGGCTGGGCACAAAGCTGCGCAACGTGCGGGGACTAGGCGACCGCTCCGCCTACGGACTACCGGATGAAAAAGGCATCGTGGTGGAGGCGGTTCCTGAAACTAGCCCGCTTTCCGCGTCGGGTCTCCAGAAAGGCGATGTGATTCGGGCCGCGAACGGCATCGACGTAGCCACGATTGGGCAATTGCTCGACGTTCAGGAGCAATTGCATTTTAGCAAAACCATGGCGGTTCGCGTCATGCGGAATCAGGCATTAATCGAACTTACGGTTTCCTTGCAATAGTCCGCTGGCAGGAGTTGGTAGAACCGGGGAGGAGAACTTCTAATCACGCCATAACGCTACAAACTATCCAAGCTGCCTCCAGGTCACCACCAACGAGCCCAAAGATCCCTACAGAACAGTCTTGGAATATGTAAGAATAATTACTATGATTGTAATAATTAAGGTCAATACCAAGCTTTAATTATTACATTGATGTTATTTACCAGCCCAAACGATGTCCTCTCTAAACTTCCCACGCTACTCCGCCAGCGCCGGGTTAAGGAGGGGCTGACCCAAAGTCAGCTTGCCGAAAGATCCAACGTCAGCCTTTCGGTGGTGCGCAAATTCGAGCAAACCGGGCAGATTTCTTTGGAATCCTTTATCAAAATAGCCTTCGTGCTGGATCTAATGGAGGTGATTTTGCAGGGTATTGAGCAAAAGCTACAAACATCTAAAAGTATCGACGAGATCCTCAAAAACAAAGTTGGCAACAGCCCCAAGAAAACCATCCGAAAGCGGGTGCGAAACTCATGAACAGCAACCTTACACCCGTAGAGCTACTCCGCGTGGCGCTGGATTTTGGAGGTCGGCCCACCCTGCCCGTGGGTCGTCTGGTGCCGGACAATGGCCGAATTTATTTTGAGTATGCCCCCGAATTTCTGGCTGCTGGATTACCGATTTCGCCTTACAAGCTTCCTATGAAAGCGGGCACCTTTTCCTTTGAACCTGCGCTATTCGAAGGGTTGCCGGGAGTCTTCAACGATAGTCTGCCCGATGGCTGGGGTCGCTTGCTGCTGGATCGGTTGCTACGCTCCAATGGGGTATTACCCGAAACGTTCTCTCCGTTGGATCGTCTGGCTCAGGTGGGCAAAGCAGGCATGGGCGCGTTGACCTACCTGCCCGATTATGGCGACTCCTCCCCGGTTGAAAACCTCGATCTGGATGAATTAAGTGATCAAACGAAAACAATTCTGCGAGGCGAAAGCAGCGATGTGCTGGAAGATCTGATCCATCTGAACGGATCTTCCGCCGGAGCAAGGCCTAAGGCTCTGCTCGCATTCAGTCCGGACCAGAATGCTATTGTTCAGACGGATGAGGCATTGCCTGCCGGTTTTGCGCCGTGGATCGTCAAATTTGGCAATTCCGGGGACGGTCTCGATGCGGGAGCCATTGAGTACGTGTACAACTTGATGGCTGCGAAGGCCGGGTTGGATCTTCCCGAATGCCATTTGTTCGAAGGAAAAGGCAATGCCGGATATTTCGCCGCAAAGCGATTCGACCGACTCCCCGCAGGAAAGAAACTGCACGTGCATACGGCCTGCGGGCTTTTACACTCGGATTTTAGAACCCCAGTCCTGGATTACGAAGACTTGATAAAAGCGACCCTGTGGCTGACAAAAGATGTGCGTGAGGCGCAAAAAATTTATCGCTACGCCGTATTCAACGTTTTGGCCCACAATCGGGATGACCATTCAAAGAACTTTTCCTTTCTGATGGATGAGAAGGGGAAATGGCGGGTTTCGCCGGCTTATGACCTGACGTTATCTTCCGGCCCGGCTGGTCAGCAAAGTATGTTGGTGGCGGGTGAAGGACAGCAGCCCGGCAAGACGGATCTACTGAAATTGGCCCCACACGCAGACTTGTCCCAGCACCAGGCGATTCAAATTATTGAAGAGGTTCGGGGCTCTCTGGGCGAATGGGAAAATCTAGCTACCCATTACGGCGTGACGACCCATAGTATTCAACTCATTTCGAAGCGGATCAATAAGCCGTGAGGAGGAATTGCTTAGGGATAAGGTCATCAGGATGAGCTTACTTTTTCTGTAAAAATCTGCTCGAACACGGCTTCTATTTTTCCCCAAACCAAGCGCTATTTACTGCCGCGCTTCCGGCTTCACTTCAAACGTGAATTCCGTACTGCCCACCGCGCCGTTGGCGGTAATGCCCTGCACGACCACGCGGTAGGTGCCCATTTGGTCGGAGGTGTAGAAATCGACGCTTCGCTTGCCCCGGGCGTCGGTGACGAGGGCGGGAGCCCAGTGTAGCAGGTTACGAAAGTCGGGCAGGCGGCTGCGGCGACGGACGTCAGTTTCGTAGCGCGGTGCGTAAAACTCCTTCCGCGACTGCGCGAAATCGTAGGCAACCACCAACGCGCGCGGATCCAGTTCCAGGCCCGCCAAATCACCTTTGTAGGTGCCGAAGCTCACAACGCCGGAAAAAGAGCGCGGGCCGAGGTAGTAGGTGCCATCGATGACTTCCAGTTTTTTTATTTTTAAAGGATTAAAGGCCATAATAAGGTCGGTGTCGAAAACCGGTACGCCATCCATGAGCACGAGTGGCTCTCCGCTGAATACCTTAATGCCCGGAGAAATCTGGTCGACTACCGCAAACTGAAACTTGCCCTTGCGCTTCTTGACAAAAACGCCCGGCACGTACTCGCGCATGACCTCCTCGGTGGTGGGAAAGCGCGTGTAGTCATCCAGGAAGTACTTTTCGTTGGGTTGGCCGTAGAATCCCAGCGTGTCGGCGCCTACGAAAGCAGTGGTGTTAACGGGCCGGGGCGCGAAGGCGTTGAGCGCCTGCATGTCGACACTGCGCGTCAGAAGTGCGTCGGCGTTGACCGAATCGAGCGCGTATTGCGGCCAGCGCCGCGTCGCGTAGCGCTCGGAGAAAGGGCTGCTGATTTCGAGGCGGTAGGTACTATCCGTGCGGTAGTCGGTCTGCACAATGATGTCCTGGCGGTCGTGCAACTTATCGGCTTCAAAGCGCAGATTACCCAGCGAGTCGCTGATCGCCAGAAAGAGCTTGGGGCGCAGATCGGGCGCGGCCAGGTAGGCCGTCACGCCGGACGCGGGCTGCTCGGTGCGGGTATCGACGATACGGCCCTTGATGAATTGTCCGCCGTACTCGGGCCGAAACGGCTCGGCGGGTAGCGTGGCGGTGAGGTCAGCGCGGCGGTAGCGCGTCCAGCCGTGGGTGAGCATCACGAGGTCGAGCGCCGCGTCGGCATTGGCGTCGGGTTGCCGGAAGTACCCGGCGGGCGACTCGACGGTACCTTTCAGGTCGCCGGTCAGCAGCAGGTAACTGTCGATGGTAGGCTGATCGGGCGCAGGCAGCGAGTCCAGCCGGTAGACCGCTAGCGACAACTCGGCGGGCTCGGTGGTGTTAGCTGAAAGGTCCAGCCGTACTTTCTGGCGGGTAGCAGGCGTGGCCTGATCCAGCGCGCCCGTCAGGGACAGCCTTTGGGCGGGTCGCCCGAAATACAGCCGCTCGGCGATGGGTTGGGTATTTTGATCAAAAACGGTCAGGCGATTGATGCCCGCGCCTAGGTCCTTTTTATTTAT
>JBBSSJ010000366.1:0-4250 GCA_038242095.1 Cytophagales bacterium | reverse complement strand
CCACCTACGCTCAGTCTAAAGCCACCGACTGGATTCAACTCTTCAACGGCAAGGACCTCACGGGCTGGGATGTCAAGATCGCGGGCTACGCACTAAACGACAACTACAAAAATACCTTCAGGGCCGAGGACGGCATGTTGCGCGTGAAGTACGACGGCTACGACCGCTTCGATGGACGTTATGGGCATCTGTATTACAAGCAGCCGTTTTCTCATTATAAATTGAAGTTCGAATACCGTTTTCTGGGTGAACAGATACCCGGCGGCGACGCCTGGAACGTTCGCAACAGCGGCGTGATGCTGCACTCGCAATCAGCCGCGAGTCTGGATAAGGACCAAACCTTTCCTGTTTCGCTGGAAATGCAACTATTGGGTGGACTCGGTAACGGCGAGCGCGCCACGGGCAATCTCTGCTCGCCAGGCACCATCGCCGACATCAACGGCAAGCTGGATATGGCGCACTGCATCAATGCCGCTTCCAAGACTTACAACGGCGACCAATGGGTGAAGGGTGAAGCGATCGTGTACGGCGATTCGATCATCTACCACCTGATTGAGGGAGACACCGTGCTGACTTACACCAAAGCCCGCGTCGGCGGGGGCTTCACCAGTCCGGCAAACAATAGTTTTGAAATGGCCCACTTCACCCCCGAAAGCGCCGCCGCCTGGCGCAAACTGGCCGACACGCCGCTCAAAGAAGGCTACATCGCCCTCCAAAGCGAAAGCCACGCCATTGACTTCCGCAACATCGAACTCCTGCCCCTCAAAGGCTGCATGGACCCGAAGGCGTCTAATTCTAAGGCGTACTACGAGATTTCGGATAAGGGGGCGTGTGTGTACGGAAAAGGCAGGAAATAATGGGTTTTGGATCGGTCCGCCGCAGCGGGTGGACTTTGGACGTTAGATATTTTTTCTCTAATTTCGCTGCTCTCCCGATTATCCAAACAATCACTAAGTGTAGGTTACTTCTTGCCTACAAAGCATTTATAAATAAAGTTGAAACAAGCTTTTTTTAAAATTCCTTTTATAGTTTTTTAGATAGCGGCGATTAAAATTCATTGTCCAACATCCAACGTCTAATATCCAAAATCCCCAATATGCTACGTAGAAAATTCATGCAACTTTCCGGCCTCGCGGCGGGCGCGGCGATGCTGCCGTTTGGCCTGGTCATGGGCCGTGAAGTCGATGCCGCCCAATTGCTTGAACCCGCCGCTGATGTCGCCGCCAAGAAGCGGATGGCCGATATTGCGCTCAACGCCGCCAAGAGCAAGGGCGCGACCTATACCGACGTCCGCATTGGCCGGTACTTGCAGCAATTCCTGTTTACCCGCGAAATGAAAGTGCAGAACGTCACCAACGCCGAATCGTATGGCATTGGGGTGCGCGTGATTGCCAACGGTACTTGGGGCTTTTCGGCGACCAGCGACGTGACGCCCGACGGCATCGCCAAGTGCGCCGAAACCGCCGTAGCCATCGCCAAGGCCAACGCCAAAATCCAGACCGAACCCGTCATCCTGGCTCCCCAAAAGGGCGTGGGCGAGGTGTCGTGGAAGACACCTTTGACCAAAAACGCCTTCGAAATTCCCGTTAAGGAAAAGATCGACCTCTTGATGAAAGTCAATGGCGAGGCAATGAAAAATGGCGCGGGTTTTGTGACGTCCAACCTGTTTTTTGTCAATGAGCAGAAGTACTTCGCTTCCACCGACGGCTCCTACATCGACCAAGACATCCACCGAATCTGGCCCACGTTCACAGTTACGGCGATCGACAAAGCCGCCGGAAAGTTCAAAACCCGCGACGCCATCAGTTCGCCGATGGGCATGGGCTACGAGTATCTCGACGGGCTGGCTTCGGAGAAAATCCCCGGCCCCAACGGCCTGGTTGGCTACCGCAACTCCTACGACATGGTCGAAGACGCCACCAACGCCGCCAAGCAAGCCGTAGAAAAAATCAATGCCAAGTCGGTTACGGCGGGCAAGTACGACCTCGTGCTGGACCCCAACCACCTCGGCCTCACCATTCACGAGTCCGTCGGTCACCCGCTGGAACTCGACCGCGTGCTGGGTTACGAGGCCAACTATGCCGGCACCAGCTTTGCCACGCTCGACAAGTGGAAGGCGGGAGACTTCAAATATGGTAGTCCACTGGTCAACATCGTGGCCGACAAAACCCAGGACCATACCCTCGGCAAAGTCGGCTTCGACGACGAAGGGGTACCCGCCAAAGAGTGGAACCTCATCAAAGACGGCGTGCTGGTCAATTACCAGGCCATTCGTGACCAAGTTCACATCATCAACGAGAAGGAATCGCAGGGTTGTTGCTACGCCGATAGCTGGGATTCGGTGCAGTTCCAGCGGATGCCCAACGTATCGCTGAAAGCCGGTACCGAAAAGCGCAGCGTGATGGATATGATCAAAGGCGTGGAAAAGGGCATCTATATCATCGGACGCGGCTCCTACTCCATCGACCAGCAGCGCTACAACTTCCAATTTGGCGGACAGCTTTTCTACGAAATCAAGAACGGTGAACTGGCCGGAATGCTCGACGATGTAGCCTACCAGTCCAACACCCAGGAATTCTGGAACTCCTGCGCCCAACTCTGCGACAAGGACGACTACCGCACCTTCGGCTCATTCTTCGACGGCAAAGGCCAACCCAGCCAGGTCAGCGCCGTTTCCCACGGCAGCGCCACCACCCGGTTTAACGGCGTGAATGTGATTAATACGGGAAGGAAAATTTAATTAGTTGACAGCGGACCGGTACGCCGGAGCGGGTTGATAGTTGACAGCTGAAAATTACTGTTTTGGCTGTCACTGACAGCTTGTAACAGCGTAGGGGGCATTAGCCCCTTATCATTCATCACTCATAATTCATCATTAAGAATATGCTTACGAAGACCGAAGCTAAAAGTATTATAGATAAAGTCCTCTCCTACGCCAAGGCTGATGAAACCAGCGTGGGGCTGGGCGGTAACCGGAGGGGCAATATTCGCTACGCCCGCAATTCCGTGACGACCAGCGGCGAAAGCAATAATCTCTCGCTGGCCGTGACGTCGGTGTTTGGTAAGCAGTCGGGTACGGCAACGATCAACGAGTTCGACGACGCCTCACTGGAAAAAACCGTCCGCCGGGCCGAGGAAATCGCAAAGTTGGCCCCCGAAAACCCGGAGTACGTTCCCATGCTCGGCGCGCAGCAGTACCTTGATTCCATAGGCTACGTGGAAGCGACCGCCAAAATAGACCCCGCCTACCGCGCGCAGGCCGCGTTCGACAGCCTCGATCCCTGCCGCAAGAAGAACCTCGTCGCGGCGGGCTACCTCGAAGATTCTGCGGGTTTTGGGGCCATCGGCAACAGCAAAGGACTCTTTGGCTACAATCCCTCGACCTCGGTGGACTTCTCCATTACCGTCCGCACCGCCGACGGACTGGGTTCGGGCTACGCCATCCGCGACGTCAATGACGTGACCAAGCTCAGCACCAAAGCCGCCACCGAAGTGGCCATGCAGAAGGCGCTGGCCTCTGTCAACGCCCGCGCCCTGGAACCCGGCAAGTACACCGTGATTCTGGAACCCGCCGCCGCCGTGGATCTTTTGGAAAACATGATGCGCAACTTCGACGCCCGCTCCGCCGACGAAGGCCGCTCGTTTCTCAGCAAAAAAGGCGGCGAAACCCGCCTGGGCGAAAAACTCTTCGACGAGCGCGTCAACATCTACTCCGATCCGACGAACCTCGAAATCCCCGGCTCGCCCTATAGTGGCGGCGACGGACGCCCCCAAACCAAAATGTCGTGGATCGAAAACGGCGCGGTAAAGTCCATGTACGCTTCGCGCTACTGGTCGCAGAGCAAGGGCGTCGCCGACATCCCGCCTCCTTCGGGCTTCATCATGGCGGGTGGTACCCAATCGCTGGCCGAGATGATCAAAAATACCGAAAAGGGCATCCTGGTCACGCGCTTCTGGTACATCCGCGCCGTGGACCCGCAGACGCTGCTCTACACCGGCCTCACCCGCGACGGGACTTTCTACATCGAAAACGGCGTCATCAAGTACCCCGTCAAGAATTTCCGCTTCAACGAAAGTCCGGTCATCATGCTCAACAACCTCGAAGCCATGGGCGTCCCGCAACGGATTGGTGGGAATCTGATTCCGCCCTTAAAGATTCGGGACTTTACGTTTTCTAGTTTGTCGGACGCGGTTTAGGGCAATTTTGAATGATAGAATGAGTGAATATTTTTAGTAATTGTCTTAAATTG
>JBBSSJ010000365.1:0-4252 GCA_038242095.1 Cytophagales bacterium | reverse complement strand
CCAAACCCGGAAAAGAAGGCGAAATGGCCGTCATCAAGGCGTATCAGGAAAGCGATTCATTTACAGTATGAAAATAGGGTTAACCCCAAAAAGAATGTTACCCCGCCGACAAATATTATCTATCGAACAGACGCGGCAGAAAATCCGGCGGATTGCTTACGAGATTTTCGAGCAGAATTTTGAGGAGGAGGAAATTATCCTGGCGGGTGTATCCGGGCAGGGTTTTGCCTTCGCGGAGTTGCTGGCCGAGGAATTGCGGTCGATTTCGCCCATCCGCACGAGCCTGGCCGAGATGATTTTTGATAAAGAAAAGCCGCACCGAAGCGAGATCACCTTCCGCGACGAACTCGTGTTGACCGATGGTAAGGTCGTCATTATGGCCGACGACGTACTCAACACGGGCCGCACGTTAGCTTTTGCACTCCAGCCTTTCCTCCAACACCGCCTGAAAAAGCTGCAGGTAGCTGTTATCGTCGACCGAAACCACCGCCACTTTCCGGTCTCGGCCGACTACGTGGGCTACGCGTTAAGTACTACCTTCAACGATCACGTGGAGGTCGTGCTCAGCCGGGCGGGTGAGGAAGGGGTTTATTTGAAATGAGGTTTTTTATTTCGTGAAAAAAAATTTTCCTCCACATACCACTGGACGCTAACTCCTGCATAAAAAGCCATTTTCATTGGGCTCAATACCGCTCACTATTTTTTGCGCAACCGTTGGGTTATTTCTTAGATTTGCGGCCTTGAATAAATACACTACTGCCCACGCGATTTTCCGCTATGGAACACAAGCCCCACAAGAAACTCAATGAACTGGCCGCTACGGCTATTTGTGGCAACGACATCACTTCTTCCTGTCTTTACGTATCCTCACTCGCGATTCTGTACGCCGGGCAATACGCCTGGATTGCGTTGCTGCTCGTGGCGGCGGTGCTCTATTTGTTTCGCAAGATTTACGGGGAAGTCGTGGGTGCGCTGCCGCTCAACGGCGGGGCCTACAACGTGTTGCTCAATACCACTTCCAAGAGTAACGCCTCCATCGCGGCTTGCCTTACCATCTTGTCGTACATGGCGACGGCGGTGATTTCGGCGAGCGAGGCCATGCACTACCTGCACGACATCGTGCCGAGCATCAACATTATTTTTTCGACGGCGATCCTGATCACAATGTTCCTGTTTCTCGTCATGTCGGGCATCAGCGAATCGTCGATCGTGGCGATTGTCATCTTTGTGCTGCACATCACGGCCATGGCGACGCTGATTATCAGCGGAATCTGGTACGTGTCGATCCACGGATTGCAAACTGCAAACTTGAATTTCGATACTCCGCTCAAAGACGGTTTCGGCACGGCATTATTTCTGGGCTTCAGTACCGCTATGCTTGGAATCAGCGGCTTTGAGAGCTCGGCCAACTTCGTGGAAGAGCAAAAACAGGGCGTTTTCCCCAAAACCCTTCGCAACATGTGGATTGCCGTCTCGGTTATCAATCCGACGATGGCGCTGGTGGCCGTGCTGGTATTGCCGCTGGGCGACGTGGCCAACCACCAGGAGGCGCTGCTCTCCCACCTCGGCGAAAACACGGGCGGCGACTGGCTGGCGACCTTTATTTCGGTGGATGCCGTGCTGGTTCTGAGCGGTGCGGTGCTGACCTCCTACGTGGGTGTCAATGGATTGATCAAGCGCATGGCGCTTGACCGCATCTTGCCACAATTCCTGCTCAAAGAAAACAGCCGGGGCAGCTCACCCCGCATCCTGATCCTATTTTACGCGCTTTGTTTGTCGGTGCTCTTCATTACCAACGGCCAGCTGGGGCCGTTGGCGGGTGTATACACCATTTCCTTTCTACTGGTGATGGTCTATTTTGGGGCAGGCAATTTCCTGCTTAAAAGCAAGCGAAGCCGACTGCCAAGGCCCGAGCGGGCCACGATATTGTCGGTAACACTGGCCATCCTGGCCGTGGTAGTGGCCTTGTACGGCAACATCATCATGCACCCCGATTATTTGATCGTCTTCCTGCAATACTTCGTACCCTCGATCATCGTCATCATTTTGTTACTGAATCGCAACGAGATCCTGAAATTGCTGCTCGTGGTTGTCAATAGCTTCTTCACTACGATGAAACACGTAGCTGCCGCCAGCCGTCTGCAATTGTCGCGCAATATCCGCGCCCTGACCGAGCAGGAATTCGTTTATTTCACCAAAGGAGACGACATCTCGATCCTTAACAAGGTGATGATCTATGTTCAGGAGAATGAAATTACCAAGAAGATAAAAATTGTTACTGTTCTTAAGGAAGGCGAAGACGTGCACCAAGCGTTCTTTAATGATCTGGAAGTGCTGGACCGCGCCTATCCCGACATCAAAATCGAGTACGTACAGCTACGCGGTACCTTCGGTCCCGAAATCATCAACCGGCTCAGCGAGGAGTGGAACATTCCTATCAACTTTATGTTCATAAGCTCCCCGAGCGATCGCTTCACGCACCGTGTGTCGGATTTAGGCGGAGTAAGGTTGATTATTTAAAGTAAAAACTTTCACCCTTTCTTTCCCAGCGCGTCATACACCACCCGCTTTTCCAAAATCGGACCGATTTCTTCCAGGAAAGCCAGGTGTTCCGAATCAGTTTGGTAGATCTCTTCTTCGATCAGGTTTTTGAAAAAACAAAGCCACGACACGGAGTAGCCCTTTTCAATGTCGCCGCCATTGGTGCGCGCCGGACGACCGATGTGCGATAGCTTGACGGTGGGCAGCTTGCTCAGTTTTTCGAGGCCGGCGAGCAGCTGCGCTTCGTGCTGCGCGTTGTTGGGGTCTTTTAAATAGAAAAAGACGTGGTGTACTAGCAGTTCCTTTTTTCTTTCAGGGGCAGGAAAAAAGCCCGAAGTACCCAGAACGCCAAGCGTAGCTTTTTGAATAAACACCCGCCTATCAACGCTGTCAGCGTTTAACCCGCCGGGGAATGGGCTGTCAGCGTTAGTCGTAACCGCGCTTTCCTCTTCGATCCAGTCATCAATTATATCAAACACCCGTTCTGTAATCAACACCGCGCAGCCGTAAGGTCGATGCTCGGGGGCCGCACCACAGGAGGCCGCGTTGCCTGACACATGAATGCCGACTACCCGATATCCGCCCGCCGGGTCGTTCATCCACACGGGCGAGCCGCTATTACGCCTGGTGGTTGTGAAAGGATGCAGAATGCAGCGATTAGTGACTTCGATAATGCCACCACTTTCCTCCCATAGCTCAAAATCGGGCCGGTCGATCGGGTAGCCCGCGATGCGGATGGCTTGTCCGGCGGCCAGCAACCTGTTTTCATAATTGCTCCGCCGCCATGGAAAATGCTGTTTCGCCCAGTCGGGTAATTCCGGCTTTTTCAAGAAAATAATGCCAAAATCGTCCTTGACGTAACAATAGGGATTATTGTACTCGGGTACCGTGCGGATAGTAAAATCCTTTGATTCGAGAATCAGCTTTTCTTGGGATTTGGTTTCAGAATTCTGGTGCGGATAGATTTTGAGTTTATAAATCCGCGTTTCTTCTTGCTGCAACGAATGCCCGGCGGTCACGATAACATTGGGGGCAATCAGGAAACCCGTGGAGCGGTTGACGAAGGTAACGGGCTGATTGTCTTCACCCAGGCGATACATCTCGATCAGGCAAATGTAGGCGTAGGGTGCCAGTTGGGCGTTGACAACACGGTTGCGGGACATAGTGGACAGTTTTGCGAAATACCGAAACGATGGCTTTCGCGTTATGATTCAAAATATTTTTCGTCCCAAATACTATACCATGAAAACCAAAATCTTGCTCCTCTTTGCGCTGTTTACCACCTTGATGACAGGTTGCGCTACGACCAACACGCCCGATCGCGGCCGCGAAACCGAAGCGGAAGTCGAGGTAAATTTCAGCGAACGCCAAACCGAGAAATACCTCACCCAATACGCCGACCAGCTCGACCTCAACCGCCGTCAGCAGCGTCGAATCGCCAAAATTCAAAAGAAATACGCTAAAAGAGAGGACAAATTGACGACGCTGCAATTCAGCAAGAAACGCGCTTTACAAAAAGAAAAAGGCGAGGCGCTGCTCGATGTACTGGACGCCAGTCAGGTCGAGAAACTCAATCAACTAGCGGGGAAGAAGGGATTGTTCAAGAAGCTGACGGAGTAATTAGTTCCTTAGTTTCTTTGAAAAACTGGTACCTAGCTGTTACCTGCTTGCCAAAAGAAATAGCTTAGGTACTTTAGGGTACTTAGGCACT
>JBBSSJ010000364.1:0-4278 GCA_038242095.1 Cytophagales bacterium | reverse complement strand
CGGGCCACTACCTTAAGCGCTTTGTCAAAATAATTCGGGTTCTTTAACACCCTATTTATTTAAGGTTTTTCTAGAAAAAAGAATACTTCTTCCTACTTTGGGTGGAAGTTATAACGGCTGCCCCTTCTTTAAGAAATCATTAATATTTCTTAATCGCTCCTCTTTCTGCCCGCAAGCCTACACTTTTACGTCAGCTTTCAATTCACCCTAAATAGCAGTTTCTATGAAACACTTTACCTATTTCTCGCCTCCCGCGAAACGGTTGGCGATTGTATTTCTCTTGCTTCTAGGGGGTTTATTCCCGCCCGTTCAAGCCCAAAATACCGTCACGGGCCGCGTGATTGACGCCAATACGCAGGATGCCCTCGTGGGGTGCAGCGTTCTGGTCAAAGGCACCCAACGCGGCACCAACACTGACGCCAACGGCAACTATTCAATTGCTGCCTCCGATGGCAACACGCTGATTTTTGGCTTTATTGGCTTCGAAAAACAGGAGATTCCGGTCGGTAACCGCAGCAAGATCGACGTCGTGTTGAAATCGTCCTCCTCCGACCTGAGCCAAGTAGTAGTGATCGGTTATGGCACCACCGCCAAGAAAGATATGACGGGTTCGGTCAAATCGCTGCAAAGTACGGAGTTCAATAAAGGCATCATCAACTCGCCGGAGCAGCTTTTGCAGGGCAAAGTGGCGGGCGTCAACGTCACCTCGGCCAGCGGCGAGCCGGGCGGTTCGCAGTCGATCACGATTCGCGGACCAGGCGGCGTCCGGACGGGCAGTACGCCGCTGTTTGTATTGGACGGCCTGGCGCTGGACAATTCGAGCACGGGCGGCGCGACCAACCCACTGACGTTCCTCAACCCGCAGGACATTGAGTCCATCGATGTGCTGAAAGACGCCTCGGCCACGGCGATTTACGGTTCGCGCGGCGCGAATGGGGTGGTACTTATTACTACCAAAAAAGGAAAATCGGGCGTTTCGACCATGACGTTCTCAACGAGTCTGGGCATTTCCACGCTGGCGCGCTCGCTGGATGTTTTCACGGCCGACGAGTACCGTCAACAGGTACCTGCCGTGGGCGGTACCCTGGAAGATTTGGGTGCCTCGACCGACTGGCAGAAGGAAATCACCCGCACGGCCTACACCCAAAACCACAACCTGGCGTTTGGCGGGGGAGCTAATAAACTCTCGTACTACGCTTCGCTGGGCGTGCAGAACCAGCAGGGAATTTTGAAGCAAAGCGACCTCAAACGCTACACGGGCCGCATCAACGTCACCCAGAAACTTCTGCCCGACGACCGCCTCAGCCTCGACGTGAACCTGAGTGCTTCCTACGTCAACAACAACCGTCCCCCGATTGGGAGCATGGTGGGCGGCGCCATTTCGGCCAACCCGACCTATCCGACCTACGGCCAGGACGGCAAGCCTTTTCAATCTCAGAACGGCAGTAATCCCCTGATTCCGCTGAGTCTGGAAAAGGACATCACAACGGCCAACCGCGTGGTGGCCAACATCACGCCTTCCTTCCGCATCATCGAAAGGCTGATTTATAAGCTAAATATCGGGGTAGACAATTCAAGCTCGGTGCGTGACTTGCAGTCGCTGGCCAACGCCGTGCCGCAGCAGGACGGGCGGCTCGAAACGATCAACGGGGTCAACCGCAACACCCTGATCGAGAACTACGTGACGTACACCTTGAACAAAACCAATCACAGTTTCGGCGGACTACTGGGCCATTCGTACCAGAAGTTTTTTATTCAAAGTCGCAGTTCAAGCATCAACAAATTCCCGATTTCGAGCATCGAGCCGATTTATAATCCCGGCCTGGGCCAGCAGTTGACATTCGTTGAAAATCGGCCGACGGGATTTGCCACCGAAAACGAATTACAGTCCTTTTTCGGCCGCGTCAACTATCAATTCAAAGACAAGTACCTGATGACGGCCACTGTCCGGGCCGACGGTTCGTCTAAGTTTGGAGCCAATAACAAGTACGGCGTTTTCCCTTCATTCTCGGTAGGGTGGCGACTTTCGGAAGAAGAATTCCTTAAATCTTCTCCCTTTAACGACTTGAAACTCCGGGCGGGTTACGGCAAGACGGGCAATCAGGAAATTCCTTCCAAGATCACGCAGGCGCTCTTTACCTCACAAATTTCTTCGACATCAACCTATCCAATTACCGAAGACGGACCCTACGTACCGGGCACTTCCTACGTGCGATTGGCTAATCCCAACATTCAGTGGGAGGTATCCAATCAAGTAGACGTGGGGCTTGACTTTGCGCTGTTCAGCAATGCGCTGTCGGGTTCGATCGACTATTTCAATAAAGTCTCGAACAACATTCTGCTGGAAGTCATTCCTGCCGATCCCGTGCAACCCGCCAACACATTCTGGACCAATGTACCCGACATGGAGATCGTCAATAAAGGCATCGAACTGGATCTGAACTACCGATATACGGCGGGCAATGGTCTTCGCGCCAATCTCGGCGGTAACCTCACGTTCATCGACAACAACGTGACGGGCTCGCCTTATTCCGTGATTCCTTCGGGCGCGGCGCAGGGTTCCGGCCTTACCTCGGCCACGGTCAACGGCTACATCAATGGTCAGCCGATCGGCACCTTTTTCATGAAAGAGTTCACCGGCTTCGACGATAAGGGTATCACGACTTTCCGCGACACCGACGGCGATGGCATCGTGACCGACAAAGACCGCGTGCCCCTCGGTACGGCGCTGCCCACACGGCAGTACAACATCAACGGTAGCCTGTCGCACAAAGGCTTCGATTTGAGCTTCAACCTCTATGGCGTCGCGGGCAACAAGATCTACGACAACACCGCTAATTCCAGCTTCTACAAGAACAAGTTGGCCAAGGGCGTCAACACAACCCGTGCGGCCATTGAGTACCCCGAAGAGTCGAGCAACAACTCCGCGCCGGTATCGTCGCGCTACCTGAAAAGCGGCGCGTACTTCCGGCTCAACAACCTGTCACTGGGCTACACTTTCGACACTAAGTCGCTGGGCATCGACCGCTACATCAAAGGCATCCGGCTTTCGGCCACGGGTCAGAACCTGTTCCTGATCACGAAGTACGACGGCTACGACCCTGAGGTCAACGCCGACCGTGCCATTAACGGCGTCTCATCCTACGGCATCGACTACCTCGCCTATCCTAAGGCCCGGAACTTTGTGTTTGGGCTCAACGTAACGCTCTGAAAACCAATTTAGAATGTCGGACTGAATGAATTAGTGAATATTACTTTCACCAGATTTTCTTCATTCCGACATTCATACATTCAAAATTGAAATACCTATGAAACCATACATTTTTATTACTGCCCTCATACTCTTCGGTTGTACCAACCTGGAAGAAAAGGTTTTGGATGAAAGCTCGGCGGCGGGACTCTCGGACCGGCAGGCGGCCGATGGCATTTTGGTTCCTGCCTACGCGCTGCTCCCTAATATCTTTCAGCATACGACCTATTTTGCGCTGCAGGAAATCTCCTCGGATGAAGCGATCCTGCCCTACCGGGGCGGCACTGATTGGGGCGATAATGGCATTTATGTCAATATGCAGCAGCACAATTATACCAGCACCGACCCTAACATCCGCAATACCTGGAATTTTATTTTGCAGGGCGTTTCGCGGACGATAACGGCGCTCAATGCCCTGCCAACGCTCAACGACCCGGTTACGAAGGCCTACATCGCCGAGGCGCGCGGCATGCGGGCCTATTATTCCATGCTTACGCTGGATTTGTGGGGATTGGTGTTTGTGAAGGAAGATTTGGGCGCTAACTCAAAAATTCTTCGCGGTCCCGAAGCCGTCGAGTACATCAAGAGCGAACTGCTCGCCATCGAGCCCGATGTGCAGAACAACGTGGGGCCGGGCCGCATTTCAAAGGGAGCCGTATGGGGATTACTGGCGCGGCTGTACCTCAATGCCGCCGTGTACCGCGATCCCTACGGAGCGGCCAATTTCAAGCCGGAGGATATGGACAAAGTAGTGGAATACACCGACAAAATCATCGCCTCGGGGCAGTACGCGTTAGCGAAAGAGTACTTCTCGATCTTCGATTCCGACAACCATACCAATAAGGAACTGATTTTCGCAGTCGACCAACGCGCCGATTTGAACGGACACAACCGGCTGGCGTACTTCTCGATCTCGGGTGATCAATTCCCCCTTCCTGCCTACCCCCCCGCCAACGGTACCGACGGTCCCGGCATCACCTCGGACTTCTACCAGACCTGGGCCGAGGCTTACGCGCCCGCTGACCCGG
>JBBSSJ010000363.1:0-4305 GCA_038242095.1 Cytophagales bacterium | reverse complement strand
ATCTCATAATTCATATCTCATATCTCATAATTATTTATCCTCCGATTGGAAAGAACCGCACGTCGGCTTTGATATTTTCCAGGATGCGGCGGGAGCGTTCGGGGCGGGCGTCGGTGATGAAGACCTGGCCGAGGGAGCCGTCGTCAATGAGTTCGATGAGTTTTTGGATACGCTTGTCGTCGAGTTTGTCGAAGATATCGTCGAGCAGCAGAATGGGCTTCGTTTCCTTTTCGGCGGTCAGGAGCGCGTACTGCGCTAGTTTGAGCGCGATGACAAAGGACTTTTGCTGGCCCTGGGAGCCAAATTTCTTTAAGGCTACGCCGTCGATCTCAAAAACGTAATCGTCTTTATGCACGCCTTTAACGGTACGCTGGGCGTGGAGGTCGCGGGAGCGGTGCTTGCGGAACTCGGCGGCAAAATCATCAGTCGCCACCTCGCTTTCGTAGACCACCGCCACGTTTTCCTTTTCACTGCTCAGGTAAGCGTAGTATTGCTTGAAAAGCGGCACAAATTGCGCCATGAACGCCTCGCGCCGAGCGTGAATGCGCAGACCGAGAGCAATGAGCGGCTCATTGTAGGTCTCGAGCAGGTCGACATCGAGGTAATTGCGCTCCGCGAAAAGCTTGAGCAAGCCGTTGCGTTGGTTCAGGGTTTTGTTGTATTGCAGGAAATCCGCGAGGTAGTGCGGGTCGAGTTGCGAGAGCACGCCATCAAAAAACCGCCGCCGCAGTTCGCTGCTCTCCCGAACGAGGTCGGTATCGTCGGGCACGATGAGCACCATTGGAAAGCGGCCGATGTGATCGCTGAGGCGATCGTAGGCTTTTTTGTCGGACATCACCACTTTGCGCTGCCCACGCGGCAGGCTACAGGTAATTTGGATACGCTCTTCGTTAAGATCGAACACCCCGTCGATAACGAAAAAATCGGCCTCATGGCGGATGCTGAGGGCATCCTGGTTTTGGAAAGCACTTTTGGTGAGAGCCAGAAAATAGATGGCGTCGAGTAGGTTGGTTTTGCCGCTGCCGTTCTCGCCTACCAGACAATTTACCCGCTCTCCGAACGTAAAACTGCCCTCCTCGTAGCTTTTGAAGTAGGTGAGGTGGAGTTTTTCGAGCCACATGCGCTTCTTTGTTAGGGAGTTTATTGCTACTTTCGCAGTTCGTACGGACATGAAAACGCCCGCACTAAGGTTTTAACCCAACAATTACCAAGATGTAAAGTTCCTGAGAGATGAGTAGGTGCTCCGCCCCATCTCAAAATCGCAGGGGCTACCCGTAATATCTCATAATTCATATCTAAGAAACACATGGCTACCGTAAAAGAGAAAAAAGCACCCGCCGATAAGAACAGCAATGAGAAGACGACCGGCAAAAAAATGCAGTTCGACAAGAAGCAGTATATGTGGTGGTATGAAAACATGCTACTGCAGCGCCGCTTCGAGGAAAAGGCGGGACAACTTTACGGTCAGCAAAAAATCCGGGGCTTCTGTCACCTATATATAGGACAAGAGGCTTGCTCGTCGGGTACGGCTTCTGCCCTCACGCCCGACGACAAGTACATCACCGCCTACCGCGACCACGGCCTGCCGCTGGCGCTGGGCACAAGCCCCGACGCTATCATGGCCGAGCTGTTCGGTAAGGCAACCGGCACCACCAAGGGCAAGGGTGGCTCGATGCACATCTTTGACAAAGAGCGTAACTTCATGGGTGGCCACGGCATCGTGGGCGCGCAGATTCCGTTGGGCGCGGGCATTGCTTTCGCCGAAAAATACAACGAAACCGGCAACGTCTGCATCTGTTTCTTCGGCGACGGGGCCGTGCGGCAGGGGGCTTTTCACGAAGCGCTCAACATGGCCATGACCTGGAAACTACCTGTGATTTTTGTGGTCGAGAACAATGGCTACGCGATGGGCACCGCTGTGAGCCGCAGCTCTAACGTGACCGAACTCTACACGCTGGGCGAAGCCTACGATATTCCTTCCGAGCCCGTCGACGGCATGAACGTGGAGGCGATTCACGAGTCGGTAGCCCGTGCCGCCGAGCGCGCCCGCAAAGGTGACGGACCGACCTACCTCGAATTCCGCACCTACCGCTTCCGGGGCCACTCGATGTCGGACCCTCAGAAGTACCGCACCAAGGAAGAGGTGGAAGAATACAAGATGCGCGACCCCATCGAGCAAGTGAAGGACACGATCCTGAAAAGCAAATTTGCGACGGAGGAAGAACTGACCGACATCGATAAGAAAGTGAAAGAGATTGTAGCCCAATCCGTAAAGTTCGCCGACGAATCGGAATTCCCCGACGCTAAGGAAGCTTACACCGACGTATACGCCGAACCCGACTACCCGTTTATTATAGAATAATTGTTGTAAAACAAATAAACTCCTACCTTTGCATTCCAAAAATGAATCATTACGCATGAGCAAGAAAAATTCATCGAATTCTGGTCTGGATATTATTGAAAGTCCGGAAGCGCTGGCGGGACAAATTAACAAGGCGGAGACCTTCTTCGTCAAGTACAGAAAAGCCATTATTGCCCTTGCCATTGGCATTGTTGCGGGTGTGTTATTCTTTGCGGCTTACCATTTTTACATTGATAGTCAGGAGAGTGCGGGGCAGGCTGCCCTGTCTAATGTCGTTTACGACTTTGAAGCTGACTCGCTCAACCGTGCGCTGAACGGTAGCGGCGGCAACGAAGGACTCCTGGCCATTGCCGACGGTTATTCGGGTACCGATGCCGCTAACCTGGCCAACCTTTACGCGGGTATTGCCCTGATGAAAGAAGCAAAGTTTGACGAAGCCATCGATCGTTTGAAATCATTTGGCTCGTCGGATTTATTGGTGCAAGGCCGTGCATACGCCCTGATCGGGGATGCGTACATGGAAAAAAATCAGCCTAAAGAATCTATCAGCTATTACAAAAAAGCAGCCGATTATAAATCGAATGAGTTCTTTACGCCAGTTTATTTGATGAAGCTGGGCATTGCGCAGGAAAAGGCCAAGCAGCCCAAAGACGCGCTATCCACCTACGGTAAAATCATCGACGAGTATCCGCTTTCGGCTGAAATTACCAACGCCAAAAAATACAAGGGCCTCCTCGAAGGCGAAATCGGCGAGTAACGGTCCGACCCGTTGCGCTTCTCAGAAGGATAAAGCCGAATTGCGGTTTTATCCTTTTTTTGTTAATCAATAACGACGTAGAGACGTGGTACGCCACGTCTAACTACAAATCCACAACATGTCCAGCGCCAATAAAAATTTAAGCGTCTTCAATTCCACCGACCTGCCCGACATCAGTGGGCGTACGTTCGCCATTTTGGTGGCCGAGTGGAACGAGGAAGTCACGGAAAAACTCTACGAAGGTGCTTACCTAACGCTGACTGAGCACGGCGCGCAGCCCAGGAACATCATCCGCGCCAACGTGCCTGGCAGCTACGAACTCAGCTACGGTGCGCAGGTATTCGCCCAAAAAGAAAACGTCGACGCCGTCATCGCGCTCGGCTGCGTCATTCAGGGCGAGACCAAGCACAACGACTACATCAACCATGCCGTGGCGCAGGGACTCACGCAAGTAAGCTTGAAATACAATAAACCCGTCATTTTCGGCGTCTTGACGCCCAACACGCAGCAGCAAGCCCTCGACCGCGCGGGCGGCCTGCACGGCAACAAAGGCGACGAAGCGGCCATGACGGCGATAAAAATGCTAAAATTTTAGGTTAACGGGTAAGGTTTTAATTTGGTTAAAAGGTTAAGGGTTAATGTGCATCATAGTAGAATTGCTTAAAAAGCCGTTTAACGCTACGGGGTGCCCCGCTTTAACCGTTTGACCTTTTAACCCAGAAAACAGGTCAAAAGAAATGCAAGTTTGGAAATTTGGGGGCACTTCCGTAGGGAAGCCCGAGCGGATGCACGCCATTCGCGATTTGATTACTGGTACTGAATCGCGCAAAATCGTGGTGCTGTCGGCTTTGTCGGGCACGACTAACGCGCTGATTACGATCGGCGAAGCTGCCAAGTCGAATCAGGACACAGAAGCGGTCGAGCATATTGAAGCGTTACGGGCGCATTATGAGGCTTTTCTGCCCGACTTGTACAGTACCGAAGCCGGGCTTACAAAAGGGCGCGAAATCGTAAAAAACGAATTTTCGTTCATTCGCTCTTTGGTTAGCATCAAGCCTTTCACGGCCAAGCGCGAGAAAGAACTGGTGGCCGAGGGCGAACTGCTGAGTACCCAAATGTTTGAGGCGTACCTCGAAGAGCAGGGCGAAAATTGCATTCTGCTACCCGCCCTGGAATTCATGCGGAT
>JBBSSJ010000362.1:0-4321 GCA_038242095.1 Cytophagales bacterium | reverse complement strand
CTTTTCAGCCGCGCCTGGCGGAGGAGGGGGCGGACGTCGGTTCGGTAAGCGTCTTGTAAAATCTCTTGTCCAAGCACTACATCGTTGTTTTCCTGCGCGGCTTGCAGCGCGGGCGTATCCACCAGAAGCGCCTGCGCGTAAGCGAGTTGTATGGCTTCCAGCGATTGAATGAGGTCTTCCAGCGGATCTTTGATGTTATGGCTGGCGTCGATCATCCAGGCAAGCGGCGGATTGTTGGCGTTGTTATGATTCATGCCGAATACCAACTCATTAAAGATCAGAAATAATTGGTACGGCTTGATGCTGCCAACCGTTAGGTCGTCGTCGCCGTACTTGCTATCGTTGAAGTGAAAGCCACCCAGTTTTCCCTTCATGATCAGGGTAGCTACAATTTGTTCGATGTTTGTGTTTGGCAAATGGTGACCTAAATCTACCAGACAAAACGCCTTTTCGCCGCAGCCTTCGGCCAGCAGCAGCGAGGTGCCCCAATCCTGAATGACGGTCGAATAGAAATTCGGCTCGTAGGGTTTATACTCGATGAACATCCGCCAGTCGTCGGGCAATTCCTTATAAATTTCCTGCAACGACCGCTGCGTGTTTTGTAGCGATTGTCGGAAATTATTCTGTCCCGGAAAACTTGCTCCGTCCGCCAGCCACACCGTCAATGACTTCGATCCCAGCATTTTGCCGTAGCGAATCACCTCGGCGTTGTGGGCCACAGCCTGTTCCCGCACGGCGGTTTGGCGGTCGGCTAGTGAGCCATACTGGTAGGTCTGCGCTTGCACGCTTTGATCCTGAAACGTATTGGAATTCACGGCATCGAATACGATGCCGTGGCTGTCAGCGCGCTGCTTGATGCCCGCCGCATCGCCGGGAATGTCCCACGGAATGTGCAGCGACACGGCCCCGGCGGTTTGGGTCAAAGCGTGGAGCAGCCCAATATCGTCAAGCTTTTGTTCCAGATTCGTCGGCTCGCCGCCGATGGAAAAGCGCCCGAAGCGGGTTCCGCCCGAACCTAGCGCCCAACTCGGAATTGCGACCTGGAAATCGGCCAGTTTGCTGACGATTTCGTCGGCGTCGATGCCTTTTTTATCTAAGGATAACTTCAAAAAGCCAAAATGCTCCGCCTGGTCAGTGGTAGCATTTTGGTTGAAGTCGTTTATTTGATCTTTATCAATTATCATGTTGGTCCCTTTAAATTCTTACCGAACGAAAGCATTCGCCATCCCCCCATCTACGTTTAAAATATTCCCCGTGCTTTTATCCAAAACTCCAACGAAAGCGAAGACAGCCTTAGCAATATCCTCGGGATAAATGATCTCGTTCATCAGGTTACGCTTGGCGTAGTGGGCGGGCAATTCCTCGACCGTGATGCCATAAGCTTTGGCCCGACCCTCGGCCCAGGCTCCTTCCCAAATCTTGCTGCCCACGATCACGCCGTCGGGATTCACGGTATTTACCTTGATTTTCTCGGGCCCCAGCTCGGCAGCGAGCAGGCGCGTCATGTGTTGCTGGGCGGCTTTGGCGGTTCCGTAGGCGACGTTGTTCGGTCCGGCGACCAGGCCATTCTTGGAAGCAATGCTGATAATGTCACCGCCGAAGCCCTGCTTGCGCATCACCTTCACGCCCGACTGCGCCATGTGGAATTGGCCTTTCACCAACACATCCTGCAAAATATCCCAATCCTTTTGGGTCGTTTCTTCCAGCGGCTTCGAAATGGCGAGTCCGGCGCAGTGGACCACGATGTCCACGCCGCCGAATTCCAGACAGGCTTTGTCGAAGGTTTTTTCCACCGCGTCGGGTTGGGTGACGTCGCCCGTTGCGTAGGTAGACACGTCGCGCTTGTAAGTGGCGTGGGCCTCCACGAGACGGTCTTCAGCGATGTCGGTCAGCACCACGCAGGCTCCTTCGGCGGCCAGTTTGTCAGCGATGGCTTTGCCGATGCCACCGCCGCCACCCGTAACGATGGCCACGCGGCGCGAAAGCGGTTGCTCCTTAGGCATCCGCTGTAATTTGGCCTCCTCCAGCAGCCAGTACTCGATGTCGAATGCCTCCTGCCGCGGCAAGGCGGTGTATTCCGAAATGGCCTCGGCGCCGCGCATCACATTGATGGCGTTGACGTAGAATTCCGCCGCCACGCGGGAGGTTTGCTTGTTTTTGGCAAAAGTGAACATGCCCACGCCGGGGTACAGAATCACGACCGGATTAGGGTCACGCACCGCCGGACTATTGTCGCGCTTGTGGGCCTGATAGTAGCCGTTGTATTGCAGGCGATATTCCTCGAAGGCCGAGGTGATTTGTTCCTTTATTTTATCAGTGTCGCTCAAATCCGCATCCGGCGCGAGTTCCAGTACCAGCGGCTGAATTTTAGTACGCAGGAAGTGGTCGGGGCAGGAGGTGCCGAGCGGGGCCAGGCGGCTTAGATCATTGCTGCCGACGAATGTCAGCACGCGAGGATCGTCGGTAAAGTGACCGATCATGCGCTTTTCGCTGGAACATAGTCCGCGCAGGATGGGGGCGAGTTTGGAGGCTTGCGCCTTGCGGTCGGCTTCGGGTAGGGCCGGTATTTTCTCGCCGCCAAATACCGGCCCTTTTTTGCCCAAATGATCCTCGATGTACTGCGAGGCTTGCTCAATCACTTCCAGGCTGTTCACGTAGCATTCGTGCGAGGTGTTGCCCCAGGTGAACAAGCCGTGACTGCCCAGGATAATGCCCCGAATATCGAGATTTTCAGCCAGGCATTTTTCCAACTGCAAGCCTAAATCGAAGCCTGGACGCTGCCAGGGTACCCAGCCCATGGTGTCGCCCCAGATTTCTTTGGTAATCGCCTCACTGTCCTTAGCGGCGGCGATGGCGATGAGAGCGTCGGGGTGCAGGTGGTCGATGTGCTTGAAGGGCAGCATCCCGTGCAAAGGCGTGTCGATGGACGGCGCCGCGCTGTCGAGGTCGTATAAAGTATGGTAGAAAAGCGCCACCATTTCGTCCTCGTGTTCGAGGCCGCGATAGCTGTTTTTTAGCGACCTGAGTTTTTCGGTGTATAGCCCGGCGATACCCTTGCGGTTCAGCGTACCGATGTCGCCACCGGAGCCTTTGATCCACATGACCTCGGCGGGCTGGCCCGTCAGGACGTCCTTTTCGATGGTTTTGACGCTGGTGTTGCCGCCGCCGTAATTGGTGATGCGGAGGTCAGCGCCCAGAATATTAGAGCGGTAGAGGAACAAAGCCACTTCGTCGCCCGCCAGTTCGGCGGCTTTGGCTTCGTCCCACAGGTAGTTGACGTGCTGAAAAGTGATGCTGGAGGTCATGTAGTGGGGGTTTTATGGAAATTGGTTGACTGTTGGAAGTTGCTTACCTGGACAAAAGTAATTTTTGTCCAATACCTAACCATCCTGCACTGTCTCAATGTGGCAAAATCTTGGTGTTTAAGGGCTGAAATCTAAGCCTGACCGTGGCAGGATCTCGGCAACCAAGGGCTAAAGCCCAAGGCAATGGATTGCTTTCCCGATATTTGCCTATCTATTGCCACAGGCTTTGGCCTGTGGAGAGGGTAGCTACAAAGAAGCCCGTAATGTCAGATAAAACGGATTTTCCACATGCCGCTTGGTATTATTCAGGATTAGCTCTGCCGCCGCGCGTCCCATCGCCCGGAAGTCGGTGGACATGGTCGTGATGCCGTTTAGGAGAAGTCTTTTGAGCGGGGTTTCGTTGTAGGAAATCACGCCTACGTCCTGGCCGATGGTCAGCGACTGCGCGATGATTTTTTCGATCAAAACCACCAGATCATCCTCCATGATGTTGATGTAGGCTTGTCCGGCACGAATCGTTTCCTGGCTGATGTCGGCTATGACGCAGTAATTGAACGCGTAGTCGCGGCAGAAATTGACGAAGCCTTCGGTAATCTCGGGCGGGGCGTAACTGTTTTCGGGGAAAATCAGGTTCAGCGTGTCGTACTTCGCGAGCGGCGCGCTGGCTTTTTCAAGGGAAGTGTAAATGTCGCGCTCGAAGTTCTGGTACACCGCGCCGAATTTTCCGCTCAGGCCTGGGATGATTTTATCCAAAACCACCAATTGCTCCTTGGGCAGCGTGTTGATGATTTCGTGCGCCTGCTCTTCGCCTTCGATAAAGTGGGGGATAATGACCAGATGTGTGTATTCGCCCTTTCGCTGCTCGATGAGCCGCTTGAATAAGGCGAAATCGTTGTTGTAAATATAAAAATCAATGGCTGCTTGTCCTCCCAGTGTCTCGACGAAGGAGTCGTAAATGATCTTTTTGTGGGTACTTAATTTATTGAAAAGAAGAAAAACTTTCAGCGGCTGACTGT
>JBBSSJ010000361.1:0-4326 GCA_038242095.1 Cytophagales bacterium | reverse complement strand
GGCGCCCTCGCAGAAAGGGAATCCCAACCTGACCTGGGAAAAAATCAAATCATCCAATGTAGGGGTGGATCTGAGCTTTTTCGGCCGGATCGATCTGGTAATGGATGCGTACGTAAAAGAAGCAAGCGAACTTTTGTACCGCAAACCACTGCCTGCTACCAGCGGGTACAGCTACGTGTGGGTGAATGCCGGGTCGGTGCGTAACAAAGGCGTTGAGTTTAGCCTGACTTCCACCAATATCCGGGCTAAGGATTTCAGCTGGGAAACCAACCTCAATATGGCTTTCAACCGGAACAAAGTGCTGGAACTGAGCGATGGCGCCCAAGTATTTAATTCCGGTGCCCAGCAGCCCATCGCGGTAGGCCACGATATGGATGAGTGGAATATGCCGATTTGGGCGGGTGTCAATCCTGAGAACGGCGATCCGCAGTGGGAGAAACTCACCAATGATGGCAATGGAAACATCACCAAGTCGCTGACCAGCACCTACAACCAGGCACAGACCGCGACCTCCCGCCAATTTGTGGGCAAATCTGCTTCACCTAAGTTTACCGGCGGATTTTCCAATACGTTAAGCTACAAAGCGTTCACGTTCTCGGCTTTCTTCAATTTTGTGTACGGAAACTGGGTGTATAACAGCAGCCGTACCTACTTCGACAGCGATGGCTTGTACGAAAGCTACAATGCGATGGTACTGCCCAGTGACTGGAGCCGTTGGGAAAAGCCCGGCGATATCGCTACGCATCCCAAACCCATCGTGGGAGGAAACAAGGATTCCAATCAGTCATCGAGCCGCTTCCTCGAAGATGGTAGCTACGTGCGATTGAGGAACATCCGCCTGGCGTACGCGCTGCCCGCCCGCATCTTGGGCAAATCGGGCCTCTCGCGGGTATCGTTGTTCGTTAGTGGTGATAATCTGTGGACCGGCACCAAGTTTTCCGGGCCTGATCCAGAGGTGTCCCTCACGCAGGTCGACCTGAGCTCGGGGAACTCCAACCTGCGCTACCCCATCAGTAAAAAATATCTTTTCGGCATCAACTTTTCATTATAATGAATCAAATCATGAAATCGTATTCACTATCTAAAGTGCTGCTGGTGGCGGCGCTGACCCTTGGGTCGGTGTCGTGCGAGCAGTACTTTGAGCCCGCCACATCCATCGATGAGCAGACGGCGCTGACTAATGCCGCTGACGTTGAAACCGCTACCATTGGTACCTATGCTGTACTGTTGAACGCTGCCTACGTACGCAGTGTGCATTTTCTGATGGAGTATCCGAGCGATGAAATCGCGCAAGGCCAGTCGTCGGGTGATGACCTCACGCGGGCCTACCGGTACACGCACATCAATACTTCGACCCACGCGACCAACTTTTGGGGACAAGCCTATAAAGTGATCTCGGCCGCTAACAAAATCATCGCCTATGTGCCCGACGACGATCCTTCGGTAGCGTTGCGTCAACTCAAAGGCGAAAATCTGTACCTGAGAGCTATGATGCACTACAACCTGGTGCGGGTATTCGGCCGACCCTATCCACAAAATAAAGGGGACAACTTAGGAGTACCGTTGCTACTGGACGGACTGACCGATGAGCAGACCAGTAACATCGCACGTAGCTCGGTAAAAGACGTGTATGCTTCGGTCATCGCCGATTTAGTGCGAGCTTCCGAACTTATGACTGTGAAGAAGCCTAATTCCTTTGCCTCAAAGGAGGTAGCGCTGGCCTTGCTTTCGCGCGTGCACCTTTACAAGGAAGATTACCAGGAAGCTATCAAATATGCGGATCTGGTTATCAATTCAGACCGCTACAAACTAGTGCAGGGAGCAGCGTACAGCGGGTATTTCAAGACCGCACCCTCAAGCAATTCGGAGACCATTTTCGCCATCCGGCATACTAAAGTGCAGGATCGCGGTTTCTCAGCCATCGGTTCCATGTATTTCAGCAGCGACCCCACGGGAACCGCGCAGGGCCAGGGTGTAAGTGGCTGGGCAGAAATCTATGCGTCTAAAAAGTACGTGGATTTTCTTGAAAAAAATCCTGAGGATTTACGGAACAGCTTCGTAACGCCTTACAAAATAGCAGGAGAGCAGCAGTATAACAAAAAACTGACGCCCGTGACGCCAATGAATTATATCAACAAGTACTCGTTGCAGGAAGGCGTCATTAATCTCAGTTCCCCGGTTTACCTGCGTCTGGCGGAAATGTATCTTAACCGGGCGGAGGCTAATGCCAAACTGGGCAATACCGAAGCCGCCCTGACCGATGTCAACCTGATTCGTCAGCGGGCGGGGCTGAGTGGCGACAAGCTGTACACGGCGGGTAATTTAAAGGGCAAAACCGCCTTTGAGGTCGTGATGGAGGAGCGCTGGCTGGAATTGGCTTTTGAAGGTCACCGCGCCTACGATCTGTTCCGTAATAACCTGCCCATGGAGCGCAACTATCCCGGAACGCACTCGCTCAACAACACCCCCACGACCGATGTGTACCAGAAAATTATGCCCACCGACAACCGTATAATTTTCTTTATCCCGCAGTCCGAAGTTGACCGAAACAGCAAATTGATCCAGAATCCGTAAGGACTTTCTAGCTTTTTAATTCAAAAACCCGACGAGTTTCCACTCGTCGGGTTTTTGTGTTTTGTTAAGAATAGCATCCCTGTCTGGAAGTATTTATGTGTCTGCTGCCGCTAGTATGTGTCTGGTGGCAATACATAGAGCAAGTTTCCAACTTGCCAATACCCAGGTTACCCCGCTGCCAACTCCGCCGCCAAAAACTTTCCCGTATAACTTTCCTTTACCTTCGCCACTTTTTCCGGGGTGCCTTGCGCCACGATTTCGCCGCCTAATCCGCCGCCTTCGGGGCCAAGGTCCACGACGTAGTCGGCAACTTTGATGACGTCCATGTTGTGCTCGATGATGAGGACCGTATTGCCCTTATCTACAAGTTTTTGCAGCACGACCAGCAAGTGACGTATGTCCTGGAAGTGTAGGCCCGTGGTGGGTTCGTCCAGGATATACAGTGTTTTACCCGTATCGCGCTTGGATAGTTCTTCGGACAGTTTCACACGTTGCGCTTCCCCGCCCGAGAGCGTGGTGGCGTGTTGGCCGAGGGTGATGTAGCCCAGGCCCACGTCGTTGAGGGTTTGGACCTTACGCAAGATTCTGGGTTGATTCTCAAAGAAATATAGCGCCGTTTCTACGGTCATATCCAGTATATCGGCCACCGATTTTCCCTTGAAGCGTACTTCCAGCGTCTCCCGGTTGAAGCGCTTACCCTTGCAGGTTTCACAGTTGATGTAGACATCGGGCAGAAAATCCATTTCGATTTTCTTGCGGCCCGCGCCTTCGCAGTCCTCGCAGCGCCCTCCTTTCACGTTAAAACTGAATCGTCCCGGCTTGTAGCCCCGGATCTTGGATTCGGGCAGCTCGGAATAGAGAGCACGGATATCGGTGAACAGATTGGTGTAGGTCGCCGGGTTGGAACGCGGCGTGCGGCCAATCGGCGACTGATCTACTTCGATGACTTTGTCAAGATGTTCCAGTCCTTCGATGGACTTGTACGCCAGCGGCTCGCGGCGAGACCGGTAAAACTGCTGATTGAGCAGTGGAAACAGCGTCTCGTGGATCAGCGATGACTTGCCGCTGCCGCTCACGCCCGTCACACAAATCATGGTGCCGAGGGGGAATTTGAGCGTGACGTTTTTGAGGTTATGACCAGTGCAACCTTTCAGCACCAGATTATGACCGTTGCCTTTGCGGCGCTTCGCCGGAATTTCGATACGCTCGCGGCCATCGAGGTAGGCGGCAGTGGTCGAGCCATTTTTTAGGAATTCTTCCGGGGTACCTTGTCCCACCACATGCCCACCGTGGCGTCCCGCGCCGGGGCCGATGTCCACAATGTAGTCCGAGGCCAACATCATGTCCTTATCGTGTTCCACCACCAGCACGGTATTGCCCAAATCCCGCAAATTCTTTAAGGAATTGATCAGCCGCACGTTATCGCGCTGGTGCAGGCCGATGCTGGGTTCATCCATGATGTACAGCACGCCCGTGAGTTGGGTGCCGATTTGGGTGGCGAGCCGGATGCGCTGCGCTTCACCGCCCGATAGCGTCCGTAGGGAGCGGTTGAGCGTCAGGTAATCCAAACCTACATCCAGCAAAAAGCCGATCCGTTTGCGGATTTCCTTTAATACTTCGCGGCCGATCACTTTCTGTCGATCTTCCAGGCGGTCTTCCAGGTCGACCAGCCAGTCGGCCAGTTCGCGGATGTCCATTTCGGCCAGTTCAGCGATGTTCTTTTTGTCGATCAAAAAGTGTAAAGACTCCTGC
>JBBSSJ010000360.1:0-4329 GCA_038242095.1 Cytophagales bacterium | reverse complement strand
GCGAACCTTAGCCGCGAAGTCGGCCGGGTTCTCCGGTTCTACGAAAATACCCGCGTCGGCGATTTCCACCAGCTCGCGTGACAGGCCGTCGATGGCCATCAGCACGGGTTTTTGGCAGGAAAAATAATCGAAGGTTTTATTAGAATAAATAGTCTTGAACGTATCGACTTTTTTCAGAACCGAAGTACCCATTTCCGACGCCAGAATGTACTTGAACACTTCCCGTTTCGGCACCGAATCCACGAAGCGAACATTGGTCAGGTTTCTTTTCCGGGCGTCGGCCATCAGCGCTTCTTTCTGCATTCCGTCACCGATCAGCAGGAAAAGCACATTGGTCTCGCGCAGCAGTTCGGCGGCGTCGAGTACCTGTACCAAGTGATTTGCCAAGCCATGCGCCCCGACGTAGGTTACCACGAATTTTTCCGCCAAATCGTGTTCTTCCCGGAAAGCTCGGGCATCGAAATCGGTTCGTACCTGTTCCGAAAGCGAGAAGTCGGCAGCGTTGGGGATGAAGATGATTTTTTCGTCGGGAATGTTTTTTTTCTTAACTAAAACTTCCCGAAAAGCGGGTGTCAACACGTTGATGAGCCGGGCTTTTCGGTACACAAAAACTTCAAACCAATAGGCCAATTTTATGATCGTTTTGTTGGTCAAAA
The DNA here is from genome assembly GCA_038242095.1 of Cytophagales bacterium. Lineage (GTDB taxonomy): Bacteria > Bacteroidota > Bacteroidia > Cytophagales > Spirosomataceae > Persicitalea. The sequence goes on along the minus strand of JBBSSJ010000360.1, from coordinate 3,673 downwards.
CGCCCGTATCTATCGCCGACTCTGGCCACAAATCCCGCACCTCAAATACAAATGGGGTCCGCTTCCACCACGAAAGCACCAACGCCGTGATGCCCACAAAAAGCGGCGGCGACGTAACCACGATCACGTCGTACTTGCCCCGAGCGTGGCGGATTCCGCCCAAAATACTCGATACCGTAAACGAAAAATAAGCCCAAAGTCGTCCTAAGAAATTAGCGTTATAACTGCTCGACACGTAGCAGCGAATGACGCGCACGCCGTCGCGGTTGGTACTTATATTGAAGTATTCGGAGCTTCGTTTTTTTATTTCCTTTCCCCCGGTCATGTAGTGCCCGGTTCCGGCCAGCACGGTCACCTCGCTACCGGCTTCGGTCCAAATACGGCCCATTTCGTTCCAGCGCGAACCACCGCCCGCGTTATCTTCCAGGAAAAATTGGTGAATGAGGAGGATACGCAAGGGGGCAGTCGGCGATCGGTGCGGTTCCGCTCCGGCGGGCCGGTCGCCACGGTCGGCAGTCGGCTTTTTCAAATCTGTGTGTTCGTTACGCTTCCAATTTCCGTTTTCAGATATCTCCTCTCAGTACTAAACACCAGACGTAGTGTAGGTGCTTTCTCCCCGTATTTTTCGGAATACCACCCTTCGGTTTCGATCGGTTTAATTTCCCGGTCTTTTTCATCGAAGGTTTTCAGGGTACATTTTTCAAAAAAGCCTTCGCTTGGATGCCAAATCTGGTGCATCGGTAATTCCGGCGGCGCGTTTTCCAGCCAATCTTCTACTAGCCACGTTGACGCTCCGGCTCGTTTTGTCACCCGGCGGCGATGGACAATGTCTTTGCCAATTTGCTTAAATCCCGTGAATTGGCCTTCAAAAACAAAATCACCTTCCTCGTTTACCCGCCAACCCGCATCGCTTTTTTTAATCCAATCGTACCAAATGAAACGTGGGCCTTTGCGCATTTGGTCGTGGTCGCCGAGCATGACGGTGTTATGCGAGGCCGTGCCCGCAAAATACCGCGTCCAGCGCTCGTCGGTGTTATAGAGGTAGCTGCCAGCGTCACGCAGGATATTCTTGCCATCCACCCAAATATCCAGGTGCAGGTTGTCGGCCTGAAACGGGCGGTCTTTGTACTGCCCACAACGTATACAGGTTAGCGTTGCCATATCACGCAGGACATAGTAGCCGCTTTGGGGGAAAGCGTAGGTACCGTCGGAAACCGTGGCCTGTTTCCCAACTGTGGTCTGTGGCGAATAGCTCAACACCTTTTCCAACGCCGCCAGTTGCGGCCGAAAATCCCGAAAATGGCTTTCGGTCAATGGAAAAAACAGCGCCCCGTCGTTGTTGCCGTAGTTGGGCAGCCAACCCGTGGCGGCGTCCTGGCAGACGCGCAAAAAATGCAGTGACTTCCGGGCGCGATCGTAGACTACGTTAGCCCAGCGTTCACCGTTGCGGTGGGCAATTTGGAGGGCCAAAGTCAGTAGTTGCACAGCCACGCGGTGGTAGTTCATCGAGAATTGCAGGAAGGTGCCGTCTTCGTATATCTGGTAGGCGATTTCCTGCTCGAACCAGCGCTTGCCATTCGCTTTCCAGCGTTCACTTTCCGGGAAAAACGGGTAAAGCAGCCCCACCACATAGAGCGTAAGCGTTTCGGTCAGGGCGTGGTTGTTGCGCACCGCCACGCGCGCAAATTGGATATGCGCCGCCACGTGCTGCATTTGGCGGTAAATGCTGTGCATGATTCGGGCAAAGCGTTCGGGTATCAAGGCGGGGGAATTTTTGTAAAAATGCAGCGCGGCAGTCCAATTCAACACGCGGAGCGATATTTCCTGACTACAACGCCAATTCGGACCACGATTGACAGGATTTTTCGCGATCCAGCTATCTATCTCTCCAAAAACAGTTTCGGATTGATCTTCCTGAAAATGAAAATCGTAGCGCATCAAATCGTAAAGGAACGCGAAGCGCGACTTCTCCCAGACGTATTTGATATCCCCGGCTTCGGCTGAAAAATCGGGAATTTCGGTCCAGTGCCTGGTGGCGTCGTAGCGGTAGCCCGTGGTGGGATTGGTGAGCCAGTCTTGTACTTCGTATTCCTTTGCGCTGAAAAATGTCAGGCGGTTTTGGTGAAAGGCTGAGACGCGGCTTTGTAGGTTGGCGAGCTCGGATTTAGGGATTTTGGGGTCAAGATTTAAATCAAAAAATTTAACTGAGAGGTCTTGCCAGTCCGCTTTTGATATAAACTCTTGATATTCAGGATTAGTAGAAAAACGGCGTTTCAACAAGCCCGTGCGCTTCTCCACCTCATGCCACGCGCGATAAGTGACGTAATGCGGGCCCATGTTGCGGAGGAGTTGGAGGGCGTTATTTATCATTTTCGAGGACATGGAGTTTCACAAAGTTTGCCACAGAGTTTCTCAGAGTTTGATCCACTCCTGACGTTTTAGGCTCTCTATTGCCGCGAGGGTGGATTTCGTGGTATTTAGGATTTCGGAGCGTGGGATTAGCGGTGCGCCGCCCGTTCGTACCGATTCCAATAGCTGGTGAAACTGGGCGCGGTGGCCCTTATCCTGGGTGATTTTCATTTTGGAAAAGTCCTTGAACCCGTAGCCTTTCAGCGTGCGGAAGTTGTCCAGAATTAGCGTCCGCTCTTGGGAATACACCTCTACGCGCTCCTTGGAATACGCCTTGCTGCCGTTGCTGAAGTAGTTGATAACGCCCGTGGAGCCGTTGGCATATTTTAGCAAAATAGTCGCGTTATCGGTCGTTTCGGCGGGGTTCTGGCCCATCGCATTCATGCAGACGGCCGTCACTTCGCTGCCCGTGAGGTAGGTGATGAGATCGATGAAGTGGCAGGCTTCGCCCAGAATGCGCCCGCCGCCCACGGCGCGATCATGTACCCAGGAATTGGCTGGAATGAAGCCCGCGTTCATCGTCGCTACCACGTTCATCGGCGCGCGGCCAAGCAACGCTTTCATCTTGACCGCGTGGGGCGAGAACCGACGGTTGAAGCCGACCGTCAGCGATAGGGAAGGATTTTCTTTTGTATAAAAATCTTCTATTTCAGTTAATTCCTCCGCATAAATCGCCAGCGGTTTTTCTACGAACACGTGCTTTCCCGCTTGCAGACTTTCCAACGTCAACCGGGCGTGCTGATCGTGGCGGGTGGTGACAAGTACTAAATCCACCTCGTCGTCTTGCAGAATCTCACGGTAGTCGGTGGTGCTGAGGGCGATGCCATGCTTTTGCGCCAGAGCCGTGCCCGACAGGCCATTGGCGCTGGCGATGTACTTCACCTCCGCGTCTTTCAGGGCGGGCAGCAGCGTCATCCGGGTAAAATTCCCCGCCCCGATGATGCCCACGATACCTTTTCGCCCGGCGAACGAAACATCGCGGTGCTGGACGGTAGTTTGCATATCGGCTTTTTCGGGATAGGCCAGCAGCGACGCGATGGCGCGCGAGCTGCCTATTTCGCCATATATTTTGTCATACTCCGCCAGCGGCACGACTTCGGTAATGAACGGCTGCACGTCCAGCGAACCGGTAGCCAGGAGTTGCAGGATGGTCTGGAAATTGCGGTTTTCGGTCCAGCGGACAAAAGGCAGCGGATAATCACGGCCTTTTTGCTCGTAGTCGTCGTCGTAGCGGCCTGGCCCGTAGGAGCACGACACTTGAAAT
>JBBSSJ010000359.1:0-4335 GCA_038242095.1 Cytophagales bacterium | reverse complement strand
GGGCGCGTAGCCTTCGATCCTGACGGGTATTTGCAGCTTCTGCGCCGTGGCTTCGATAGAAGCGATCAAATCAAGGTAATGTTCGATGTAATCGACCGGCGGCAGGAATAGATAACGTAGGCCGTCCCGCGACTCTACGCATAGCGCCGTGCGGATGGTATCTATTTCGTAAAGCGGCGTTTTTTCTGGTTTTAGCTTTTCTGCGTTTTCGTCAATCTCTTCTTTTCCTGAGATGTGGGTTACGTCGTACACCGGTTCAACGGTGGCTTGTATTGGTTGATTTCCTTTTTCGCCGTTAGACGGGGCATGCCCCGTCTCTACACCTTCATACTTGGCGTACCGTGTCTCCACTGAAACCCCATATTCCCCTAACGCGGGCAATTCCTCAAACAGGGAACGGTCCACGGCTTCCGGTTGCTTTTCTTTGGTCACGAATGGAATCGATTCCAGCGGAAGCCGCATACCCATTGGTGAGTTACCGGGAATCAGAAAGCAGTGCCGCCGCCGAAATTCCCAGGGCGCACTACGCCAACCATTTTCCTGCGTTACCCAGGTAACGGGCAGTACGAAACCGACGGGATTATTCAGGCCGCGTTCGAGGTGCGCGGCCAGGGTGCGACGCTCTACGGGATCCGACAAATCCATCGCTAGTGGGTCGAGATTGATAGGAATCTTGCCTTCTTCCAACGCCCAGTACAGCGGATCTTCGTAGGCCGGGGAGAGCGCGGCCGTGTCTACGGCCAGGTACCTTGTGAGTTCTTCCGAGAATCGTTTGGCATCTTCGTGGTTGAAGCGATTATCGGTTTCCTGGGCGATCAGATCATTATTTTTCCACATCGCCTTGCCGTCGAGGCGCCAGTAGAGCGCGTACTGCCAACGCGGAAACGGTTCGCCGGGATACCATTTCCCCTGCCCGAAGTGCAGCAAGCCGCCGTGCGCAAAGCGCTGCTTAAGCCGGAGCGCCAGGTCGTAGGAAAGCTTGCGCTTCAGCTCGCCGTCGGCGGTCGAGTTCCATTGATCGGATTCAAAATCATCGATCGAAACGAAGGTAGGTTCGCCGCCCATAGTCATTCTGACGTCGTGGTATTGCAAATCGTTTTCGACGGCTTGCCCCACCTCCATGACGCGCTGCCATTGCGCTTCGGTGTAGGGCTTGGTAACGCGCGGATCTTCGTGAATACGAAAAACTTTGTTTTCAAATTCAAACTTGACTTCGCACGGGTCCATGGCGCCCGTGACGGGGGCGGCGCTGCTGTAATGCGGCGTGCAGCAAAGCGGGATATGGCCTTCCCCGGCAAAAAGTCCCGACGTAGGATCTAGTCCAATCCAGCCCGCCCCGGGCAAATATGCCTCGGTCCAGGCGTGCAAATCGGTAAAATCAGCCTCCGGCCCCGAGGGTCCGTCGAGCGACTTGATATCGGCCGTCAATTGCACCAGATAACCCGAGACAAACCGCGCCGCGATGCCCAGTTGCCGCAGAATCTGTACGAGGAGCCAGGCCGAATCGCGGCACGAACCACGTCGCGTAGTGAGCGTATCTTCGCAGGACTGCACGCCGGGCTCCATCCTAATGTTATACCCGATGTCGCGGCTAAGCTGCTGGTTCAGACGGACGAAATAGTCAGTCGTGCGGAGCGAGCCGTACAGCTTATTGGCGGCCATCCAATCGGCGAGCTTTGGGCCCATTGTCTCCTTTTCAAGGTAGGGCGCCAGTTCTTTTTGCAGATTAGCGTCGTAGGTAAAAGGATAGTTCTCGGCGTATTCCTCCACAAAAAAATCAAAGGGATTAATTACGCTCATTTGGGCGATTACCTCGACTTCGATGCGCAGCGCGTTGGTCTTCTCAGGAAAAATCACCCGGGCCTGGTAGTTGCCGAACGGGTCTTGCTGCCAGTTGATGAAATGATTTTCGGGAAATACCTTAAATGTATAGCCTTCGATGGGCGTCCGGGAGTGCGGCGCGGGCCGTAGCCGGAAAATATGCGGCGAGAGGTTAACGAAGCGATCGAAAGTATAATCGGTCTTGTGCGAAATCGCAATTTTTATGGACATTGTTCTTTCCTTATTGTTTTTTCAAGGGCTAAAATACAGGGTTTTATGTTAGCGAACGGGATTTTTGCGTTGGCAGGTCGGTAAAGAAAGCTAACGACAAGAGATTAAAAAGGGATGAAAACTGATTGTCTCTGCAACTATTCCCCCATTGTTCACGTATATCTTTTTGATTTTATATAAAAACTAAAACACATCCAAAACCATCCTATATGCCCAGAAGTTTTACCTGTCATTTGTACTAAGCTGTTCAATCTACCAAAAAATCCAACCGTAGTAATTATGAATACAGGTAATAAACTTAGCGCCGTCACTCTGGTGATGCTGTTCTTCTTCGCCGTTGGTTGCAAACCAGACAACGTCGATCCTAATCCCAAATCCGGCGTTGCCGTCGATTCCTCCGCCACAGCTTCTACCACTTTTTCCAATATCAATAATTGGGTGTATGGCGTGATGAAGGATGCTTACTTCTGGTCGGCCAACATGCCCGCGCAAAGTACGCTTGACCTGACGGCCAATCCCAATGATTTTTTCGAGAAATTGATTTACCAACGCGCTACCGTCGACCGCTTTTCGGGCATTACAGACGACATCACAGCCTTGCAAAAGGAATTCAACGGCGTCAGTAAAATATTTGGTATTCAATACCAAATTGGGGCCATTGAAGGAAGTCCAGCCAATGTAGCGCTGTACTTCAGCTATGTAGTACACGGCAGCCCCGCCGAAGTTGCGGGGTTGAAACGCGGCGATATTGTCGTAAAAGTCAATGGTCAATCGCTTACCAGTGGTAATTACGCCACGCTTTTGAGGAGCAGCGACAACATCAGCCTTACGCTGGGTACTTTGAACGGCAGCAGCCTGACCGCCGACGATTCCAAGACATTCAAAGTAATTAAAGCCGAGGTTAACGAAAATCCCGTCGGTTTCTCTACCGTGATCGATAAGTCGAAATACGGCAGGAAAATCGGCTACCTGGTTTATACCCAATTCGTGCCCGGCACCGATGCTTCACCCAAAGCCTACGACGATGAATTACGCAAGATATTCGGCGATTTCAAGGCAAAAGGCGTGAATGAACTGGTCCTCGATCTTCGATTTAATGGCGGCGGCTACATTAGCTCGGCCGAAACGTTGGCTTCATTGATCGGCAAGAATGTGTCGGCTTCCCAGGTGTTTTACAAAGAGGAGTGGAATCAGCAGTACACCGACTATTTCAAAAAAGAGAAAGGTGCCAATGCGCTAAGCCACAATTTCCTGAACGAAGCCAATAATATCGGTGCCAATCTAAACCGGGTTTTCGTCCTGACCTCCAACGGCACCGCCTCCGCCAGTGAATTGATTATCAACGGACTGAAACCTTACATGTCTGTCATTACCGTAGGTGACAATACTTACGGCAAGAATCTTTTCGGTACGCTCATCAGCGACGATCAGAAGCGCTGGAACTGGGGCATGTACGTGATGCTGGGCCGCACGGCCAACGCCAACAGCGAGTCGGACTACGGCAACGTGAACGGAATTGCACCTACCTACAAAGTGGACGACAACACCATCCCCTACCGTCCCTTTGGCGACGATAACGAGACGCTGTTCAGCAAAGTGCTGAACGTGATGGACGTACCGGTCGGGACCAATGCCCGCCTTGGTGCGACGGCCAGTGTGGAACCGCTCGCCAAAGAATTCCTTAAAGACAACCTGAAAGCTTCGGATAAGCGGATGATTAAGGTATTGAAATAAGGATCTTGGACCGGTCCGCCGGCGCGGTTGAACATTGGATTTTTGACAAGGATCCACATCAAGTTCAATAAGCGGATAAGTAAGTGTTTTCTTTAAAACAGAGGCTCGCTTTTTAGAAAAGTGAGCCTCTGTTTTTACTATCGCATGGCACACGGAAACTTTGCGGCATAGATGTTTCTTATCTATCTCCAATCATCTTCAATTTTCAACTAGCTATTAAAAACATGAGCGATACAATCAAGACCGCCCTCGTCACGGGCGGCAGCATGGGAATCGGTTACGGTGTGGCTGAGGCCCTCATCAATCAAGGAATTAAGGTGGCCATCACAAGCCGCTCGCAGGACAACGCGGATGAGGCCGCCGACAAACTCAACAAGATAAAGGATGGGTACGCGCTGGGCTTAGTTGCCGATGTGCGGAGCCTGACCGCCCAGGAAAAGGCGGTAGCCGATGTCATCGCGCAGTGGGGCCGCCTGGACTACCTCATCGCCAATGCGGGCGTGGGCCACTTCGCCAAAATCCAGGACATGACCGATAAGGAGTGGCACG
>JBBSSJ010000358.1:0-4350 GCA_038242095.1 Cytophagales bacterium | reverse complement strand
TACTTCTTGGCGATTTGCAGCTTTTCCTCCATCGTGTAGCCCGTCATCTCGATAATCTCCATCCGGTCGCGCAGGGCCGGATGGATGGTGTCGAGTGCATTGGCCGTCGCGATGAACAGCACCTTTGACAGATCGTACTCTACCTCAAGGTAGTTGTCGGTAAAAGACGCGTTCTGCTCCGGGTCGAGTACTTCCAGCAGCGCCGAAGCCGGGTCGCCCCGGTAGTCGGAACTGACCTTGTCGATCTCATCCAGAATAAAGACCGGATTAGACGAACCCGCTCGTTTGATGAGCTGGATCAGTTTACCAGGCATAGCCCCGATGTAGGTTTTGCGGTGGCCGCGAATCTCGGCCTCGTCGTGGATACCACCCAGCGCCATGCGGATGTACTCGCGGTTGAGCGCCTTGGCCACTGACTTGCCCAGCGAGGTTTTGCCCACGCCGGGAGGACCGTACAGGCACAGGATCGGCGCTTTCATGTTGTTTTTGAGCTTCAAGACCGCCAGGTACTCAATAATGCGCTCTTTCACCTTTTCCAGGCCAAAGTGGTCGGAATCCAGGATTTTTTGCGCCCGCACGAGGTCGAAGTTATCCTTGGTGTACTCTTCCCAGGGCAGGTCCACGAGCGTCTCGAGGTAGTTGAGCGTCATGGGATACTCAGGCGCCATCGGGTTCGTACGCTGCAGCTTGTTGAGCTCGCGGTCGAAGTGCTGCTGGACGGTTTTGGACCAGGTCTTTTTCATGGCCTTCGTCCGCAGATCATCCATTTCACGCTCAGGATTGTCGAGACCCAACTCGTCGTTGAGTACTTTGATCTGCTGGCGCAAAAAGTAGTCGCGTTGCTGCTGGTCAATGTCCGAGCTGGCTTTGGACTGAATCTCGCGCTTCAACTCCAGCATCTCAATTTCCCGCATCATGTATTGCAGCAACAGATTGGCCTGCTTGTGCGAATCGGTTTCTTCGAGCAGTTTCTGCTTGTCAGGCACCTCCACGTTGATGTTGGACGACAGGAAATGAATCAGAAACACCGGGCTTTCGATATTGTCGAGCGCGATGCGGGCCTCTTGCGGAATCTCGGGGTTGAGCCGCATGATGCGGTGCGCGCCATCACGGAGCGAGTTGAGCAAGGCCTTGGATTCCTTGCGTTTGGCGTTCGAAAAATTATCATCAATACCCTCGATTCGGGCAGTCATGTAGGGATCTTCCCCTATGATTTCCTTGATCCTGAACCGCTGCCGCCCCTGTATGATAATGGTCACGTTGCCATCGGGTAGCGTGATCATTTTGAGGATATGCGCCACGGTCCCAACCTTGTACAGGTCATCAGCGTCGGGATCTTCCTTTTGCGGCTTGGCTTGCGTCACCGCGCCCATGATCCGCTGGTTAATGTCGGAGTTGCGGTAAATTTTCTTCACCAGGCGAATAGCTTTCTGGCGCACCACCGTAACGGGAATGACCATGCCTGGAAACAGCACCGTGTGACGGATGGGCAAAATCGCCAGTTCATCGGGCAAGTCCAGCGGCTCTTCCGGGCCGTCGGGCCCACCAATGGGGACGATTTCCAGACTATCCAAATCAGAATCAGAAACTAACAATCGGCTATAAATATCAGAATTTTCAAATTTCATGCGAGGGAAATCAATGATAGAATGAGTGAATAATAGAATGAGTGAATGCATATCGAAAGCTATTCACTCATTCTATCATTCACTCATTCAAAATTATAAGGTTTGTACGCCTTTTCCTTTTTTAAATAAATACGTTTTTCGGTCGTCGCACCACTTGGCGTTAACCATGTTGACCTGGTCGTCGAAGGCATCGAGTAACAGTTCATTTTTCATTACCCAACCCTCGGGTTTGCCGTCGAAGGGTACTTCGAGGTACATCCAGGTCGCGTCGGCTTCTTCTTCCTTGCCGATATATTTCACCGGCTGCAGCTTGCGCGCGGGATCAGCGAGGGCGAAGCGCCGAATCAGGTACTGCGCTACGGCGGGGTCGTTCTGGTCGCCGTCACGCAAGGTGAAGCGCTGATTACCGTTGGCAAGCGAAAGGCCCTTCTCCAAGTCATCAGTAAAAGCGCGAATGCTCACTTCCAACATCTTCTGCGACGGCTCGAACCGCAATCGCGTCACGCTCACATGATACTCGTGCAAAGGACGCGCTGCAACTAAGAACAACGCTATCAGAATAATGATGAATGATGACGGGGCCGTCCGACGGGGATGAATGATGGGCAGTTTCGTAGTCAGCAGATTTTAATTGTGGTAGTATTCAGAAGGATTTTCGGGTCAACGAAGCGAGTCAATGAGATAATAAGGATGAGGGTTCGGAACGACCATTCATCACTAAAATATGGCTTTCCAGACATCGTTGAATATGGCAAAGGCCATCAGGCCCAGCAGCATCACCATGCCGACTTTCTGGGCGTTTTCGAGGAAAGCGTCCGAAGGCTTACGACCCGAAATCATTTCGTAAAGCAGGATGACCGCGTGACCACCATCCAGCGCCGGAATCGGCAGGGCATTCATAAAGGCCAGAATCATCGACAGCAGGCCCGTCAGAAACCAGAACCGGCCCCAATCCCACACGCCACCGAACATGCGGGCGATGCCGATAGGACCGCTGAGCGCCTTAGAGGCCGAAACTTCGCCCCGGAATATCTTGCCAAACCCTTTGATGTTATTGTACACCACGCCGAAAGCATCCTTGGTCCCCACAGCCACAGCCTCGGGGAAGGTGTACTCGACGGTCGTGAAGTTCAGCGCGCTCTTGGCCTGGAAACCAATCTTGCCGTCTTCGGTGACGGTCACGGGCATGGTCAGGTCCTGGCCGTCACGCGCTACCGTGAGCGTAACGTCCTTGCCTTTGGCGTCGGCTAAGGCTTCCGAGAACTGGTAATAAAACTGGGTCGGCTTACCATTAACCGCTGTGATGTTGTCGCCCGCTTTGAGACCCGCTTTTTCGGCGGGATAGTCAGGTTCAATAGCCGCGACTGTGAACGGGTAAGCGGGTTGAATGAAGTTGCCTTTTTCCTCGGGATCGGAGAGCTTCTCGATGAAGTTATTGGGAATATCGATCTCCACCTGCTCGCCGTTGCGATCGACGGTGTAGCTGCTGTTGCTACCCATAAAGACATCGGAGCTCAGCACTTCGTCGAAATTTTTGAAATCCTGGCCATTGACGGCGACAATCTTGTCGCCCGTGCGGAGGCCAATTTCCTGCGCCAGTTCACCCGCCACGATGCCGTAACGGTTGCCTTCTTCCTTGGACAGGAACGAGTCGCCATTTTTGTAAGCGATCGCCACAAAAATGATGATACCCACCACGACATTGACGATGATCCCCCCCAGCATCACAACAAGCCGCTGCCAGGCGGGCTTAGCCCGGAATTCCCAAGGCTCAGGCTCCTGATCCAACGATTTGGTGTCGAGCGATTCGTCGATCATCCCGGAAATCTTGACAAATCCGCCCAGCGGAATGGCACCTATGCCGTACTCGGTTCCGCCACGATGAATGCTCCACACTTTGGGGGGAAAGCCGATAAAGTACTTCTCGACCCGCATCCCGAACATCTTGGCCGTGAGCAGGTGACCGAGTTCATGCAGGCCTACTAAAATGGACAGACCCAGAATGAGCTGTCCGGCCATGATTAAAATTTCTATGGATTGATCCATGTAAGGATTGTAGTGTAAAATTGGAAAAGGATGATGCCAAAATCTGATCCATCCGGCACGCGTACGAAATAAACCGCAAAGATACAGAAAAGGTGTCGCTCAGCGGGTATCTATTTCCATTTTACCCCTTGGATGACGCCAGGCGTACACGATGCCCATTTTCAACGTGGAGACGAAGAAATGATTGTCGGCCCTAATGCCGGATTTCAATCTTTTGAAATATTTTAGAGCAAAAAAGACCGGAAGCAAAAGCCCCCGGTCTTTAACAATCTGACACCAATTTGAGGGCATCAGTAGTTAGTGCGATTTAGTAATCCGTGTTCTGAGGATCAAAATTAGCCCACTTGGCAGTCCAGCCTGTCGTGCCAAAAGCACCAATGTAGGGCGCAGGCTCAAAGCCAGCGGGTAGCGTCACGCCACCCGTCAGCAGGGGTGAACCCGTCTTGGGAAGTACCACGGGAGCTGCGGCAATGCTTACGAAATTGGCATCCAGCATCAGATCGGCCACGTCGGTATACACCTTGTTTTTGTTGGCAGCCGTGTTGAAAATCATCTCGTCTGCGTCCGTAAAGTTTTTGGTAGCGCCTTGCAAGGCGATGCCTTGTAATTGCAGCGATCCGTTTTTGTAGTTATCGACCGACAGGTTTTGCAACAACACGCCTACTTTGTAGGGAGC